>DATHSO010000061.1:0-18734 GCA_035464095.1 Candidatus Methylomirabilota bacterium
CGGGCGAGGCCGGCGAGCCGCCGGCCCCACAATGCGGCACGCCGACCAGGCCGCGTCAGAGCTGGGGATGGAGCAACCGCCAGGTCATGGCTCGCACCTCGTCGAAGAGCCTGCAGGCCTTTCCGGCACGGATCGAATCGACGGCACCGGCGCCGACCAGGAGCCTGAGGTGGGTGTCCACCTCCCGAGCGGAACCGTAGGCGACGCGCCAGTGGTAGGCCCGGTCCTTTCCGAACCGGCCCTGACCCTCGGCCAGGTTGGCCGCGACCGACGAGGCGGACCGGACCACTTGATCGGCGAGGCTTCTGACGTGGGGTGGCAGCCGTGAAACGAGACTGATGGCGATGCCCGCACCCTCGACGGCCTTGCGGTGGGCGATGAGCTCGTTGCCGTTCCGCGTGTCGTGCATGGTCACCTCCGGGTCGTTCATGGCTTTCTTCCCCAGTCGCCGGGGCGTTCCGGGTCAAGGGAGGTCGGGTGGGTGGGCGCCCTTGACGCGGAACGTCCCGGCGACTACCACCGCCGCCAGGAACGACCCGGAGGTGACCATGCCGGCGGTCCGCGGCAGGCGTTCAGCGGCAGTGGCAGCGGCAGCGATCAGCGACCGGACCCGCACCGGATCCGAATCCGGACCCGAGACCGGACCCGTTCGTGAACGGGAACCTAATCGAGTTGACGACCTCAGCGCCGTGGGCGACTGTTCGCTGTCACTGCCACTGCCACTGTCACTGACATCGGGCACGGACACGGACGCGGACGCGGACGCGGGGTGGGACCGTCACCTACAATAAAGCAGTGAGGATCATCACGACCCACCTGTCGGCGGACTTCGACGCCTTCGCGGCGGCGGTGACGGCGGTGCGGCTGTACCCCGACCACCGGGTGCTGTTCCCGGGGTCGCAGGAGGCGGCGGTGCGCCGGTTTCTCGCCGAGAACCCGTTCCCCTACCCGGAGCTCAAGCTGCGCCAGGCCCGCCGGGAGACCTTCGAGCACGTGGTGGTGGTGGACACCTCGACCCCCGCCCGCCTCGGCGAGGTCTGGGACCTCGTCGAGCGCGCCGGCTGCCCCATCGACCTGATCGACCACCACGCCGAGGAGCGGGAGGACGGCATCGAGGCCTCCTCCACGGTCTTCCGGCCGGTGGGCGCCACCTGCACCATCATCGCCGGCCTCCTCTCCGAGCGCGGCCTCGCCCCCACCGCCGAGGAGGCGTCGCTGCTGATGATGGGCATCTACGAGGACACCGGCGGTCTGTCCTACCGCGAGACCACCGCGGACGACCTGCGGGTGGTGGCGCGGCTGCTCGAGCTCGGGGGCTCCCTGGCCTGGGTGCGGCGCTGGGTCCTGAAGGGCCTGCAGCCCGAGCAGCTGGCCCTGCTCAACCGGATCACGGAAGCCTCGGAGGAGCTCAGCATCAACGGCGTCCCGGTCGCCATGGCGATGGTCGAGGTCGACCGCTACCACGAGGAGGCGGCCTACGTGGTCCACCGCTGGGTGGAGACCTTCGAGCTGCCGGTGGGCATCGTGCTGCTCGTGCAGCCGCCCAACGTCAACATCATCCTGCGCGGCCGCGTCCAGGGGCTCCACCTGGGCCGGGTCGCCCGGCGCTTCGGCGGCGGGGGCCACGCCACCGCGGCCTCGGCGCGGATCTCCGACCGGATGCCGGTGGAGCTGCGGGAGGAGCTGGCCAACGCCCTCGCCGAGGAGATGCCGCCCCCGGCCACCGCCATCGACATCGCGAGCCGCCGCATCTTCGCCGTCGACGTCGACGACACCGTGGGCGCCGTCAAGGAGCGCATCAACCAGCTCCGCCTCAACGCCATGCCGGTGCGCGACCCGGACGGCGAGCTCTGCGGCATGGTGACCCGACAGCTCCTCGACCGCGCCCTCGGCCACGGAATGGGGGAGCGGCCGGTCCAGGCTGTCATGGAGCCCGAGCTGCCGGTGGTTCCGGCCGCGACCTCGCTGGGGCGTCTGCGCGACCTCTTCCTGGAGCGCTCCTACCGCTTCGTGATCGTCGAGCAGCGCGGCCGGCCGGCCGGGATCGTCACCCGGATGGAGCTGTTCCGGCGCCTGTTCGAGCGCCAGCACGAGGCCGGCTCGACCCTCGACAACAGGATGGCGGGATCGAGGCCGGTGAGCCAGCCCATCACCCGGCTCCTGAGGGAGACCACCCCCGCCTGGGTCCACGACCTGCTGCGCACCGCGAAGGCCGTGGCCGACACCGTGGGGATCCCGGTCTACCTGGTCGGCGGGATGGTCCGGGACCTGCTGCTGGGCCGCCCCAACGAGGACGTGGACCTGGTGGTGGAGGGCTCGGGCATCGACTTCGCCCACGCCCTGGCCGCCTACACCGGCGGCCGCTGCCACCCCCACGAGCCGTTCCTGACCGCGGTCGTGACCCTGCCCGACGGCCATCGTGCCGACATCGCCTCGGCGCGCACCGAGTTCTACCGCACCCCGGCCGCGCTGCCCGAGGTCGAGACCTCCCTCATCCGCCAGGACCTGTACCGGCGAGACTTCACCATCAACTCGCTGGCCATCGCCCTTCACGGCGACCGCTACGGCGAGCTGGTGGACTTCTTCGGCGGCCGCAAGGACATCCAGCGCCGCGACATCCGGGTCCTCCACTCCCTGTCCTTCATCGACGACCCGACCCGGGCGATCCGCGCCGTCCGCTACGCCCGCCGCCTGGGATTCCGGATCGCCCCCGACACCCGCAACCTGATCACCACCGCGGTCGAGGAGGGGGTCTTCGACCGGCTCTCCGGCCAGCGGCTGCGGCGGGAGCTCGAGAACCTCCTCGCCGAGCCCCACCCCTCCTCGGCCCTGGACCTGGTGGCCGAGCTGGACCTGCTGCCGGCCATCTGCAAGGGCCTGGTCTGGAACGACGGCGTGCACGCCCACCTGCTCGAGGTGGAGGGGCAGCTCGCCTGGTACGAGCTCGAGGGGCTGGCGCCCCCGCCGGAGCGCTGGTCGCTGTTTCTCGGCGGCCTCGCCGTGCAGGCCGGCACCGGCATCGAGGAGCGCCTGGCCGACCGCCTCCAGCTCGCTGGCGAGCAGCGGCGGCGCCTCCTCGGGCTGCCCGACGCCGTTCGTCGCGTGCGGGCCGCCGGCCACCCGGAGCGGCGCCGGTCGCAGCGGGTCCACGCCGTGGAGGGGCGACCGCCGGAGGCGCTGCTCCTGGCCATGGCCGGCGTCGACCTCGAGACCCGCCGTCGCCTCGCCGACGCGGCGACGGTGGCGGCACGGGTCGGGCCCGGCATCACCGGGGGCCAGCTGGTGGCGGCCGGGATGGCGCCCGGGCCGGGGATCAGCCGGGCCCTGAAGGCGACCCGCGACGCCATCGTCGACGGCGAGATCAGCGCCGACGAGGCCTTGGAGTATGCTCTCGCCGTGGTGCACGCGGAACCCACGGGGGCGGCGTGAGTCGAGCGGCCGCGGCGCTGCTTCTGAGCTGGTGGCTGGCCGCCGGTCAGGCGGCCGCCCAGGCCCCGGTGCCGGTGGTCGAGCGGATCGCCACCCACATGGGCCGCACCACCCGCGTGTCACTGTTCTCCAACCGCGTGGCGGTGGTCTCCGTCCACTCCGAGCACGACGACTTCGTCCGCCAGGCGATCCTCGCCGAGGGCGAGTACATGGTCTACCTCCAGACCCTCGACCGCCTCGCCGGCGAGATCGACGACGAGCCCGTGAGCTCCGACGTGGAGAGCCGGGGCAGCCGCACCTCGCTGACCCTCCACGTCGGACCCGGGGCCCCCCGCACCCTGACCTACTCGCCCCTGGCCGTCCTCGACCTCGCCCTGGGCAAGGTGGCCGCGGTCATGGACGACATCCAGGTCCGGGTCCTCGCGACCCGTCCCGGCGAGGACGCCGTCCGGCAGTGGCAGCCCGAGGTCGGCGACGTCGTCACCCTCATCCACGGCACCGCCGCCCGCGTCGTCGAAATCGTCGGCGACGGGACCCTGCTGCTGGTCGAGGAGGAGACGGGTCTGATGCTCAGCGTCGCGCCCGAGGACCGCGCCTCCGTGATCCGCGAGCCGGGCCCGCCCGCACCATGAGGATCACGGGCGGCGTCTGGCGGTCCCGCCGGCTCAAGGGACCGTCGCGCGGCTCCACGACCCGCCCCACTCCCGACGCCATGCGGGAGCGGTGCTTCGCGGTTCTCCGGGACCGGGTCGTCGGCGCGCGGGTCCTCGACCTCTTCGCCGGCACCGGGGCGGTCGGCCTCGAGGCCCTGTCGCGCGGGGCGGCTTCGGCGGTCTTCGTGGAGTCGCACCGGCCGGCGGCGGGCCTGGTGAGCGCGAACCTCCGCGCCCTCGAGGTCGCTCCGGAACGGGCCGCGGTGCTCGTCAAGCCGGCGGCCCGGGCGATCGTCGAGCTCGCCCGCCGCGGTCAGCGCTTCGACCTGGTCTGGGCGGACCCGCCCTTCGAGAGCTGGCGGGACGGCCTCGACGTTGTCATCGCCGCGGCCGCCGCCGGGCTCCTCGGCGACGACGCCACCTTGTGCCTGGAGTGTCCCGCCGACGCCGACGTCGCGAGCGGGCTCGGCCCGAATCTGACCGTCGAGCGCGACCTGGCCGGAGGCGCCTCGCGGGTCGTGATCCTGCGGCGCGCCGCCACCGGTTGAGGAGGGGCCGGCGGCCCTCCTCAGTAACACCCTCGGGGACTTGGCCGGGGAGTTCTGCTGGAACCAGTGTTGTGTTCCTTCCCCGGTGTCTCCCGGGGCAACAAGGGTGGGGGGCTGATGAGAAAAACCGCGGGGCCCGGAGGCCCCGCGGACTTTGGACGCCGACCCGCTCGGAGGGCGAGACGCGGTGCCGACGTCACACTGTCAGAAACGACTGCCCGACCACCGCTCCCTGCTTCACCGCGGGCGCGCCTCCGAGCTCACCGGCGGCCGAGCAGCTCGCGATCAGGTGGCGGACGATCTTGGTGCTCTTCTCGTCGAGGTCGACGAACTCGAGGCCTGAACGGTAGGCGACCTTGCAGCCGGAGTCGGTCTTGGTGAGCTGGGCCCGGCAACGGCGGACCTCGGCCCTGAGGGTGACCTCGGCCCCCTGCATCGCGATCTTGATCTCGCAGACGCTGGCCGGCGGCAGGCCCAGCTTGGTCTCCACCAGCAGGCCGCCTTCGGAGATGTCGATCAACCGGACATCCATGGTCGACTTCACCTTCCCGGTGACCTCGCTGGTCAAGCGGTACCTCGGGTTGCGTCGACGTTCAGTCATCCGTGCCTCCATGCCAACCTGATTTGCAAGGGTGATGCCAGGATTGCTTTCGACCACTGCCGACGTGACGTCCATCACCTGTCCGATCCTGGGACAGGCCGTCCCAGGACGCGCCACCCACACCAGGGGCCTCAGCCTAAATAGCTCGATTTCAACGAAATAAGTCAATCCTGCCGCCGAGGAAGGCGGGCCGAGACCGCCGAACGGCCGTTCCGAAGCCCGGGCTTCCCATCCCCCTCCCGAGGTCCCGCCTCGGACTCCCGCGAGACCCCAACCCCCGCGGCGTCGCCGTCGAAGCTGCCTACGAAAAGGACAGTCCGGCCACGGCCGGCACTCCGGTCGTGTATCATCCAGCCGCCCCCCGCGAAGGGCACGGAGGACACATGAGCAACCGCACCTTCACCATCATCAAGCCCGACTCGGTGGCCAACGGCAACGCCGGCAGGATCGTGGCCCGCCTCGAGGCCGAGGGCTTCCGGATCCTGGCCGGCCGCATGACCCGGCTCACCGAGGCCCAGGCCCGCGGCTTCTACGCCGTCCACGCCCAGCGCCCGTTCTACAACGACCTCGTCGCCTACATGACGTCCGGCCCGGTCTGGGTCATGGCGCTGGAGCGCGAGGACGCGGTGCCGCAGCTGCGCGCCGTCATGGGCGCCACCAACCCGGCCGAGGCCGAGGAGGGCACCATCCGCAAGCTCTACGGCTCCTCCATCGAGCGCAACGCCATCCACGGCTCGGACTCCAACGACAACGCGGCCATCGAGATCGCCTTCTTCTTCTCCACCAGCGAGCTCGTCTGAGGCCATCGGCGCCATGGGCCGCGTCTCCTGGGAACGCTACTTCATGAACCTGGCGATCCAGGCCGCGACGCGGTCCACCTGCCCGCGTAAGTCGGTGGGCGCGGTCATCGTGCGCGACCGGAGCATCCTGTCGACCGGCTACAACGGCTCCATCCGGGGCGCGCCGCACTGCACCGACGTCGGCTGCCTGATGGAGAACGACCACTGCGTGCGGACAGTCCACGCCGAGGCCAACGCCCTCGTCCAGGCCGCCCGCAACGGCGTCCGCCTGGAGGGCGCCGAGATCTACGTCACCGCGTCGCCGTGCTTCAACTGCTTCAAGCTCATCGCCAACGCCGGCATCCGGAAGGTCTACTACGGCGAGTTCTACCGGGACGACAAGGTTATCCGCTTCGCCGAGGAGCTCGGGATCGAGATGATCCACCTCGGCCTCGAGGAGCCCACGCCCGGGCGATGATCGAGCTCGACCTCAACCGGGTCGCGGTCCCCCTGGACTGGGCCGAGGTCTTCGGGCGCCCGACGCCGGTGGACGTCGAGATCGGCTCGGGCAAGGGCAAGTTCCTGCTCGAGCTGGCGGCGGCCCGACCGGAGCGGTCGTTCCTGGCCGTGGAGCGCGCCGCGAAGTACTTCAAGCTGTGCTGCGACCGGGCCGAGCGCCGCGGCCTCGACAACGTCCGCCTGCTGCGCACGACCGCCGAGGACCTGCTGTTCCGGCTCCTGCCCGAGGCATCGGTGGACAACCTCTGCGTGCTCTTCCCCGACCCCTGGCCCAAGAAGCGGCACCACAAGCGCCGGCTGATCAAGCCGGAGGTCGTGGCCGCCATGAAGCGCGCCCTGGTCCCGGGCGGCCGGCTGCTGGTCAAGACCGACCACGACGGCTACGCCGAGGTCATCGCCGGGGTGCTCGCCGCCGCCGCCGGCTTCCGGCCCCTCGACCCTGTTGACGCCTTCGCCGGGCTGCCGCTGACCGGCTTCGAGCACAAGTACCTCGACCAGGGGCGCGCCATCCACGCCTTCGCCCTGGAGCGTGATCGAGGCTGAACCGCGAAGACGCAAAGAACGCCACGACATCGCAAGCCAGGCAATCGCAGCCATCGCAACGCAGAGCCACGGAGGTGAGGTCGACTTCGCCGTCGTCCCCGAACGGTGCTGCCCCTCATCCGTTCGACCGCACTGACAGCCGAAGGCCGGTCGGTTGGCGTCCGAGTCTCCCGACCCTGTTCGCGGGGGCGAATGCTCGTGTGGCCCGCGGTGTAAGATGGCGCATGGAACACGATCCGTGAAGGACGGTAGGGACGACACGACGGCGACGGTCCGGGGCGATGTCCGTCCGGCGGCGGCCGGAGGGGCGCGAACCGTCGCCCGTCTGGTGGTGCTCGCCGGCTGGGAGATCGGCCGGGTCCTGGAGCTGACCCGCGGGGAAACCGTCATCGGCCGCTCGTCGACCGCCGACATCACCATTCCGGAGCCGCTGATCTCGCGCCGCCACGCCAAGATCCTCCACCTCAGCATGGGCGGCAACGACCTCTACGAGATCACCGACCTCGGGTCCGCCAACGGCACCTTCGTCAACCACGTTGCGGTGCCGCACGCCACCCTCGTGGACGGCGACACATTTCAGCTCGGCCCGGCTCTCTTCAAGCTCGTGGTCAGCGACGACGCCGAGGGCGCCTTTCTACGAAACGTCCACCGTCTGATCCACTACGACCGGCTGACCGGCCTGTTGACCATGGAGTCGTTCCTCGAGCGAGTCCGTCCGGACCTCATGCGGGCGCGGGTTCTGACCCTGGCGATGACCGACCTCGACGGCCTCAAACGGGTCAACGACAGCTACGGGCACCTCGCCGGCCGAATGGTCGTCGGTGACATGGGGGCCATCTTCCGATCCGCGCTTCGGCCCGGTGACGTGGCCGGGCTGTACGGCGGCGACGAGGTCGTCGTCGCGTACCCGGAGACGCCCCTCGACGACGCCGTGGCGATCGCCGAGCAGATCAGACGGGCGTTCGCCGAGCGCCGGTTCGAGCACGACGGCGCCGTTTTCTCGGTCACCATCACTCAGGGGCTGGCGCAGTTCCCCGACCACGGCGAATCGGTCGAGGAGCTCATCGCCGCCGCCGACCGGGCCCTGTACGCGGCAAAGGCCGCCGGCCGCAACCGCGTGACAACAGCGGTGCCCCCGCCCGGCGCCCGCCGCTGAGGCGCCCCTGTGTCCCGGCGTCCGGGCACTTTGGGCGGTCGGTGTGTCGGCAGCGGCCGTGGCAAGATGAGATCGTGAGCGACGCCGACTGCTACCGCTTCTGCCTGAGCTCGCCGCACGTCGACGTCGTCCTCACCGGGCCCGCCACCCTCGGCCAGCTGCGCGACAACCTGGCGGCGCTCGAGCGCGGCCCGCTCGACACCGACGAGATGGCCTGGATCCGCGACTTCGGCCCCCGCGCCGAGGGCCGCGGCTTCGACTGGTTGTAGGCCGATTGGCGCCACCGTCATCACGGCTGCACCCTGATCGCGTGACCGATCCATCGCCTCAACGACCGGTCCATAGGCCAGAACGCCAGCTCATGGCGAGAACATCTCGACGCCGAAGAGGCACAGAGGCGTCCCACCGTGGCCGTGTTCTGCGATGGCTTCGCGTTCTTCGCGTCTTTGCGGTTGAATCGGGCGGGAGCGGGCGCGCTACTCGACGACGCCGGTGACGGCGCTGCCGTCGGAGAGCTGCACCTGCCAGCGGACGACGACCCGGCTGCGATTCGAGGGCAGCCGGATCGTCCCGGACCGCAGGCTCTCGCCCGGCGCCAGGTAGGTCTCCGCGAAGCGCACCGCGTCGGGGCCGCCGGCCGGGCTCGGCTGCCACTGCCCGCCGGCCACGGTGCCCAGGATGATGCGGTCGAAACCGCCCCGGGAGCTCGCCACCAGGGCGCCGCCGTCGAGCTCCACCTGGACCCAGTTGCCGAAGCCGGTGACGGCGCTGCGGAAGACGCTGTCGTTGACCAGCTCCACCACCACGGTCCGGCCGTTGCGCTCCAGGCGCACCGCGACGGCCGGCTCCGGCCCTTCGCCGCCGAGGAAACGGATCAGCTCGTCGCGGTCGAGGCCGAGGTTCGGACCGGGCGGCGGCAGGGACACCAGGTCCCAGCCGACCAGCTCGGGCAGCACCATGCGGTGGCTCTCGGCGAGGAAGGCGCGCAGCTTCGCCGTGTCGACCCACGCCACCGCCACCTCCTCGCCGGCGGCCCAGTCGCGCCCGGCCCAGGTCAGGGGGCGCTCGACCAGGAAGCTGCGGTCGAGGGCCGAGGCGCGCCTGATCTCGGCGTCCTCCTCCTCGGTCAGCGGGTCGAGGTCGGCGGCCCAGCCGGCCACCGCGGGCTCGGTCCGGGGCCGCAGCGCCGCCGCCAGCCGGACCCTCGCGCCGAGCCGGGCCACCGGCTCGAGCCGGTCGGCGAGCTTCTGGGTGTCGAGCTCGTCGACCCCCCGCAGGTCGCCGCCGACGGTGCCGAAGACGGGCACGACGCAGGCGCGGGCCGCCCGGAGCACCGCCCGGCCGTCCTCGGTCGCGATCTGGGAGACGGTGAGCAGGGGGACCACCGCGAGCCCCGACTCCCGGGCGAGCTCGGTCACCAGGTGGTGGGTCTCCTCGCCGAGATCGGGCAGGTCGAGGACGAGCTCGGCGGGCAGCCGCTCGCCGAAGTCGGCGGCGAGGGCCGCCCACACCGCCTCCGCCTCGTGGTCGCCGCCGCCGCGGCCCCGCACCTCGAGGGCAACCGCGGTGGGGATCGACCCGGCAATCGGCGGCGGGTCTGCGAGCCGGACCACCGGCGCCGCGCCCGACAGCAGCACCGACCCCCGCCTCACCACGAGCTGGTCGACGCCGGAAGCGGCCAGGCGGTCGGCGGTGACGGCGTCGACGCCCTCGGCGTTGAGCCACACCACCATGCGGCGGGGGATCGGCGCCACCTCGCGTCCCGCCCGCTCGCCGGGCCCGCCTCCACAGCCGACAAGGGTCGCGGCGCAGACCGCGAGCAGCAGCCGGGAGCGGCGCTCGGGGGGCCTCATGGCGTCATCGTAACAGACGGCAGCTCGAGCCGGACCCGGAGCCCGCGGGCGCCGTTGACGGCCTCGACCCGGCCCTGGCAGCGGGCGACGACCTGGGCCACCAGGGCGAGCCCGAGGCCGCTGCCCGAGGCGGTCGTGGAGAAGTGGGGCGAGAACAGGTCGGGGAGTTGCTCCGCCGGCACGCCGCCGCCGCTGTCCTCGACCTCGAGCACCACGAGCTCGCCGTCGGCCGTCACCTCGAGGCGGATCTCGCCGGGACCTTCGCCCAGGGCGTCGAGGCTGTTCTGGACGAGGTTGGCGACGGCCCGCCGGAGCCACTGCCGGTCGCCCGTCACCACCGCCTCGCCGGGATCGGCGATGTGTCGGACCACCGCGATGCCGCGCCGCTCGAGGACGCCGAGCCCGTCCAGGGTGGCCTCCGCCAGCCGGGCCATGTCGACCCGCTCGGGCTGCCAGTGCTCGAGGGCCACCAGGTTGCTGAAGGAGGTCGCCGTGGCGCGCAGCCGCTCGACCTGGGCCGCGATCTCGCGGCAGGCCTCGGCGAGCAGTGCTTCGAGGTCGGGGCTGTGCCGCCGGCGCGCCTCGTCGAGCTCCTGGACCCACAGGCGGATGGGGGTGAGCGGGTTCTTGACCTCGTGGGCGACGATCCGTGCGAGCTGGGTGAGCTGCTGCAGCCGGTCGACCCGCACCACCTCGGTGACGTCGTCGACCACCGCCACCAGGCCGCGGCCGCCGTCGGGCAGGGGCACCGCGGCGACCCCGATCCGCCAGGTCAGGTCGCGACCGGGGATCGGCTGCTCGGTGGTGGTGGCCCCGAGCTCGCCCTGGATCTCGCCGGCCAGCTCGCGGACCCGCTCCCCCACCAGCTCGCCGTGCGCCTCGAGCAGCGCCTCGGCGCTCGGGTTCGCGAACTCGAGCTCGCCCGACGGGTCGAGCACCATCACCGCCGGGGCGAGGTTGGCGAGGGTGATCCGCAGCAGCTCCTCCTGGTGGCGCAGGCTCAGCTCGCGCCGGTGAACCTCCTCGTTCATGGACCGCACCGCGTCGAGGACCTCGGCCAGGTCGGTCTCCCGCGGCCGTCTCACCGTTCCCAGCGGCTCCCCCCTGACCAGCCGGCCAGCCAGGCCGACCAGGTCGCGAAGGGAGGCGCTGAGGCGCTCCTCGATGCGGCCGGTGGCGATGAGGGTGAGAACGGCCGCGAGCAGGGCGCCGGTGAGCAGCCAGTCCACCGCCTCGGGGCCGTCGCCGGTGCGCAGCGGGTCCGAGCGGTAGAGGTGCAGGAGCAGTCGCCGCCCTTCGACCTCGACCGCCCCGGCGGCGGCCAGCCAGCCGGAGGGCCGGGCGACGACCGCATCGTCACGCCCCAGCAGGTAGGCGGTGAACACGTCCTCGAGGGGCAGCTGCGGCAGGCGGCCGACGCTCAGCAGGTCGGGGCGCGAGACCGCGATCGGGTCCGCGTGGTCGAAGAAGACCACCTCGCCGCCCCAGCCTCCCGCCAGCCACGAAGCGAGCTCGTCGTTGACCTCGACCCCGCCTCCGAGGTGCTCGATGGTGTAGCGCGCGGCACCCAGGGAGTCGCGCCCCAGCACCTCCTCGATCCGGGCCTCCTCGCGGCCCAGGCGCAGCTGGAGGAACAGGGTCAGGATCACCAGGGGGATCACCACCCCTCCCGCCACCAGCAGCCGAAGCCGGCCGCCGAAGGTGGCCAGCTGGTTGAGCCGCAGGGCCGGCGGCCGGGCCAGAGCCAGGCCGAGCAGCGCCCAGAGCACGGCCAGGGCGGCGCGAACCACCCACACCGGGGCCGCCGGGGGGTGGGCGACCGCGGCCACCAACCAGTCGCCTCGCCGCACCACCCGGGCCAGGGCCCGACCGTCCCCGACGCCGACAAGGAGCCAGGCCGAACCCTCGTGGTAGGCCTCCCCCGCCGCCGCCAGGTCCAGGGGGCGGATCTCCGGGTGGAGGGTGGCGGCCACCGCGCCCGAGCGCGTCAGGACGGCGTACCAGACCGGCTGGCGCCAGGCCGCCTCGAGGGTGGCGCCGCTGTCCCAGTCCGCGAGCCAGCTCCACGGCTCGGTGGCCACGTCGAGCTCGAGCCGTGCCCCGCCCCCCAGGTCGAGGGGCCACTGCCGGGCGAGACGCTGCCGGTCCCCGGCCGGCCCCAGATCGCCCCAGCTCGACACCGCGAAGCCGCCCGGGCCCACCAGGGTCAGCCGGGACGGCGTCCGCCACCGGTCGAGGCCCCACCGCTCGGCGAGCACGGGGGCGAGGTCGTCGAGCCGGGAGTGGGCCGGAGCACCCGGGAGCAGCTCGGCGATCTCGACCTCGGTGCGGGGCAGCGCCACACCCGGCTGTCCGCGACCGTCGAGGTCGGCGATGCGGACCGGGTACCAGGCCGCGTCGAGGACGAGACCAGCGACGGCGAGGCCGACCGCGACCGCCATCTTCAGCTCCAGGGACGGCGGCCGACGGGCCAGGGTCGGCCACCCCGACGCCGCCCACGCGAGGGCCACCATCCAGACCCCGCCCCACCCGGGCCGCAGAAGGTGGGCCGGCAACCACGACCAGCCCCCACCCACGTCTCCGAACAGCCGGACCGCGGCCGCCGCGACGAAGAGCGCCGCCAGCATCGTGCGCGCCCACGGGGCCGGCAGCCGCCGCGCGGTGCGGCCCGCAGTGGCGCCCACCAGCAGCACGAGAACCATCTGCTCGGCCGTGGTCAGCTGGCCGGGCACCGCCACCGCACCGGCCAGGCCCACCACCAGGGCCACCCAGGCCATGCCCGGCGCCGCCACCAGCGTGGCCACCATCACCAGCAGCCAGCCGGCCGCGAAGGGCGCCCGCCGTTCGGCCGCGGCCACCGGCTCCGAGCCGGCCGGAACGGTGATGCCCGGTGCGACGTCGGTCGCCACCGCCGTCGCCCCCGGCGCCGTGCGGCCGAGAACCAGTCGGCGCCCCCGGGGCGCGTCCATTCCCCACGCGCCCTCCGAGCGCAGGGCAGCGCGGTCGGCGACCGTCACCGAGCCGACGATTCGGCCCTCGATCATGATCGGCTCCCGCACCACCAGGACCCCCCCCGAGGCGGACCACGCCAGGGCCCAGGTCCGCGGGCCCAGCGGACGGAGCTCGAAGGGGTAGGATCGCTCGGCGCCTCCCCAGGCCAGGAGGCGACCCCGGTCGTCGGCGAGGTAGACCGTACGGCCCTCGCTGCCGCGGGCCGCCTCGTCGAGGATGGCGAAGGGCCGGGCCGGGTCGAGGGCCTCCCCGGTGGCCGCGAACAGGCGCAGCAGGCGCTCGTCGTCCGTGAGCCCCGAGGCCACGGTCAGCATCTCCCGAGCATGCTCGGCGAAGCCCCGCGACAGCCGCTCGGCGGAGGCGGGTGGCGCCACCGGGGCGAGCGCGCCGGCCAGGGCGACGACGACGCCCAGCCAGGGCCAGCGCTCGCGGCCCCGCGGCCGGGCCAGCACCACCATCAGGGCAACCACCGCAGCCAGAGCCAGCGGCTGGGGCGACCAGCCCGGCCACGGCCCGCACAGGGCCAGCGCCGCCACCGCCAGCCACCAGGCCCGAGATGTCGTTTCGGTCATCGGGTTCAGTATAGGGCTCTCGGTCCCCTCTCCCTCTCTCTTCCGTACCCGTACCCGTACCCGTGCCCGTGCCCGATGTCAGCGGCAGCGGCAGCGGCAGCGGAAGCGACAGCGGCAGTGGCAGCGGCAGCGGCCAGCGCCTCCGGGACGCGCGGGTGAGTCGCCTCCACCGGGACGTGCCGGGTACGCCATTGTGCTCCCGAGGCCCTACCCACAGGCAGCGCCTACCGCACAATGGCGCTACCGGGCACTCCACGGGAAGCGCGCTCCGGTGCATCCGCTCCCGCAACGAGGCAGGCCGCCGCTCGCCACGACGGCGCGGTCGCAGCCCTCCCCGTCGCCCCCGCGCGACCGCGCCGGCGGGGCGACGCTGGGGCGCCAAAGGCGGCCCAGAAGGCCGGTGCTCCGGGACTCACGGCCACGCGCCCAGCGACAGCGGCAGCGGCAGTGGCAGAGGCGGTGGCAGTCCCCCGCCACCACGGCCGTGTCGACTCGGTCCCGATCCCGTTCCCGGTCCCGGTCCCGACCATAACCGGACCCGGACTCGGAGCCGGATCCGATCGCCAGCGCCTTTGAGGGCCGGGCCGGTCGGCGCGTCCGACGCGCCGCCGCAATTCGTTCGACGAATTGCAGCCGACGGCGTCGCGGGTACAATGCCCCTCCCAGGGAGGTGCCCCATGGCCGGACGCGACATGCGAGGAGGCAACTACGCGGCGGAGCTGCAGCCCACCGAGGTCTACCGTGAACGGCGGCGGCGGCTGGCCGAGCGCCTCGGCGGCGGCACCGCGGTCCTGTGGGGCGCCGGCGACGATCGCGGCTACGGCGACGTCGGAACCTTCCGCCAGTCGTCCACCTTCTTCTACCTGACCGGGGTCGAGCTGCCCAACGCGGTGCTCGTGCTCCGGCCCGGCGAGGCCTACGAGGCCCTCTTCCTGCCGCCGCGCAACCCCAACGTCGAGCGCTGGACCGGCCCCAAGCACGGGCCCGGCGACGAGACCGCCGAGACCCTCGGCTTCGACCGGGTACTGTCGACGGACCCCTCTGAGATCGTCCTCGACGCCCGGCGCCGGCCCGTTCCGGGCTTCGAGGGCCGGCTCCAGGGCTGGCTCGGCGAGCCCGACGCGGTGCTGTGGACCGAGTATCCGGCGATTGCGTCGACGACCCCGCTACCGCCGAGCCACCGCTTCGTGGCCCTGCTTCGCGACCGGCTGCCCAGCTTCGCGGTCCGGGACCTGACCGAGCACCTGACCGGGATGCGCGTGGTCAAGGACCCGGGCGAGATCGCCCTCATGCGCAAAGCGGCAGGCGCCACGATCGCCGGCCAGCGCGCGGCCGCCCGCACCATCGGCCCCGGGGTCGGCGAGGGCGCGGTGGACGGCGCGGTCTACGCGGCCTTCCGCGCCCACGGCGCCGAGGGCGTGGCCTTCCCGACCATCGTCGGCAGCGGCTTCAACGCCACTACCCTGCACTACGACCAGAACGTCGGCTCCTGTGGCGACGGCGAGCTTGTGGTGGTCGACATCGGCGCCCGCTACGGCTACTACTGCGGCGACGTGACCCGGACCTACCCGGCCAACGGCCGCTTCAGCGAGCGCCAGCGGGCGGTCTACGAGCTGGTGCTGGAGGCCCACGACCGCGTCGCCCAGGCGATCAAACCCGGAGTCACCATCTTCGAGCTGCGCAAGATCGCCTACTCGGTGATGGAGGCCTCGGCGGTGCGCGACGCCGCCGGCGCCTCGCTGGGTCAGTACTTCATCCACGGTCTCGGCCACTTCCTCGGCCTCGACGCCCACGACCCGGGCGCCGACGACATGAAGCTCGAGCCCGGCATGGTGATCACCAACGAGCCCGGAATCTACATCCCGGACGAGGCCCTCGGCGTCCGCATCGAGAACGATTTTCTCGTGACCGAGTCGGGCTCGGAGACTCTCACCGCCGAGCTGCCCACGGCGGCTCACGACGTCGAAGCACTGATGAAGGCCTAGTCCTCTCTTCGTTTTTTGCCGTTTGGTTTCAGGCGGCCGAACGGCCGCCTGAAACCAAACGGCAAAAAAAGACGTGGAGAGCGTTGTTTGCCAATCTCCCGCTACGATAAACTGCCGCGGCATCGTGTCGCGTTGATCAGAACCAGCGCCGAGGAGGTCCTATGACAGTCGGCATCGTCGGTTACGGCGCCTTCATCCCGAGACGCCGCATCAAGCTCGAGGAGATCGCCAAGGTGTGGGGCGCCGACGCCCCGGCCTACAAGCGCGGCCTCCAGCTCTATGAGAAGTCGGTGCCCGGCGCCGACGAGGACACGGTCACCATGTCGGTGGAGGCGGCGCGCAACGCGCTCGCACGCTCGGGCGGGGTCGACCCGACCGACATCGGGGCCCTCTACATCGGCTCCGAGTCCCACCCCTACGCCGTCAAGCCCTCCGGCACCATCGTCTCCGAAGCCATCGGCGCGGTCCCGGCCCTGCACGTGGCCGACCTGGAGTTCGCCTGCAAGGCGGGCACCGAGACCCTGTTCCTGGCCCAGGCCCTGGTCAAGGCCGGCGAGGTCAAGTACGCGGTCGGTATCGGTGCCGACACCTCCCAGGGCGCCCCCGGCGACGCCCTCGAGTACTCGGCCGCCGCCGGCGCCGCGGCCTTCATCTTCGGTGCCGACGGCGACAAGATCCTGGCCGAGGTCGTCGACACCTACTCGTGGACCACCGACACCCCGGACTTCTGGCGCCGCGAGTACATGCACTACCCGCGCCACGGCAGCCGCTTCACCGGCGAGCCGGCCTACTTCCGCCACACCATGAGCTCGGCCAGGGGCATGATGGAGAAAGCGGGCCTCGAGCCGAAGGACTTCGCCCACGCCATCTTCCACCAGCCCAACGGCAAGTTCCCGATGCGGGTCGGCAAAAAGCTCGGCTTCACCGACCAGCAGCTCGAGACCGGCTGGCTGTCGCCCTGGCTCGGCAACACCTACTCGGGGGCGTCGCCCATCGGCTTCACCGCCGTGCTCGACATCGCCTCGCCCGGCGACCTGGTGCTGCTGACCTCCTTCGGCTCCGGCGCCGGCTCGGACTCCTTCGTGTTCCGGGTCACCGACCGGATCTCCGAGGTTCAGGACCTTGCCCCGAAGACCAGGGTGCAGCTCGACGAGAACAAGATCTACCTCGAGTACGGCGCCTACGCCAAGCTCCGCGGCAAGATCCGCATGGCCGAGTAGGAAGGAGGTCGCAATGCGGGACGTCGCCATCATCGGAACCGGAATGACCTCCTTCGGCGAGCTCTGGGAGACCTCCCTGCGCTCGCTGTGGGCCGAGGCCGCCCTGGCCGCCCTCGGCAACGCCGGGGTCGACTCGGTGGACCTGATCACCATCGGCTGCATGTCCTCGGGCCTGTTCACCGGGCAGGAGCACCTGGCCTCTGTGCTCGCCGACGAGATCGGCATGGCGGGAGTCCCGGCGGCCCGGGTCGAGTCGGCCTGTGCCTCGGGCGGGCTCGCGGTCCGTGCCGGCTTCGCCGAGGTCGCCGCCGGCCTGGCCGACACCGTGCTCGTCACCGGCGTCGAGAAGATGACCGACGTCGACGGAGCGGACGCCACCTACGCCCTGGGCACCGCCGCCGACTCCGAGTGGGAGGGATTCCACGGGGTCACCTTCCCGGGCCTGTACGCGATGCTCGCCCGGGTCCACATGCAGACGTACGGAACCACCCGCGAGCAGCTCGCCCGGGTGGCCGTCAAGAACCACGCCAACGGCCTGCTCAACCGGCACGCCCAGTTCCACCTCAAGGTCACCGTCGACAGCGTCCTGGAGTCGACCCTGGTCGCCGACCCCCTCCGGCTCCTCGACTGCTCGCCGGTCACCGACGGCGCCGCCGCGTTGGTGCTCACCACCGTGGAGCGGGCGCGCGAGCTCGCCGGCGGCAGGCCCATCGTGGTGATCAAGGGCTCCGGGATGGCGACGGACACGGTGAGCCTCGCCAACCGCAGCAACCTCGCCGAGCTCGAGGCGGTCCGTCTCGCCGGCGAGCGCGCCTACGCCATGGCCGGGCGCACGGCGGGCGACATCCACCTGGCCGAGGTGCACGACTGCTTCACCATCGCCGAGATCATGGCCACCGAGGCCCTCGGCTTCTTCGAGCCGGGCTTCGGCGGTCCGGCCGTCGACAAGGGGCTGACCGACCTCGGCGGCAAGATCCCGGTCAACCCGTCCGGCGGGCTCAAGTCCAAGGGCCATCCGGTCGGCGCCACCGGGGTCGCCCAGGTGGTCGAGATCGTCACCCAGCTGCGCGGCGAAGCCGGCCAGCGGCAGGTGGAGGGCGCCCGCATCGGCCTGGCCCAGAACATGGGCGGCTCGGGCGGCAGCTCGGTGGTCCACATCCTGGAGGTGGTCTGATGTTCTCCCCGGCACGGGTCTGGCGCGAGTTCCCGCAGCGCTACCGCCTCGAGGCGGCGAAGTGCGACGGCTGCGGCAAGGTTCTCTACCCGCCCCGCCTGGTGTGCCCGGGCTGCGGCGGCCGCTCGTTCACTGACGAGGTCCTGCCCCGAGACGGCAGGGTCGTGACCTACACCGTCATCCGGGTGCCGCCGGCGGGCTTCACCGAGCAGACGCCCCTGCCGATCGCCTTGGTGGAGCTCGACAACGGCGTCCGCCTGATGGTCCAGATCGCCGACGTCGAGGACCCGGAGACCCTGGAGATCGGGATGCCGGTGCGGCTCGAGTTCCGGCGCGTGGCGTGGGACGGCGAGGCCGGGGTCATCTTTTACGGCCACAAGGCGGTGCGTGCCGGCGGCTGACGCCGTCAGCGGCGGCTACCAGGGGCAGCCAACAGCCAGCAGGGGCAGCGATCAGCGAGCAGCGGCAGCGATCGGTGTCCACACCCGGGTCTGGCGCTGCCGGCCGCCGCAATGCCCGTGAGGGCGGGTGTAAAACCCGCCCCTACGAGGCGAAACCGGCACCAACGAGGCGAACCGGAAAGCGTTCGTAGGGGAGGGTTTTACACCCTCCCCCGGCTTGGACGCCGTGGCGTCCAAGCCGGAACCGGACCCGCAACCGGCGACAGCGATCAGCGACCAGCAAACAGGG
>DATHSO010000062.1:0-12326 GCA_035464095.1 Candidatus Methylomirabilota bacterium
TCACCGGCGTCATCGACGACCCCTACCCGCCGCCCACCGACGAGAATGCGCTGCTGCTCCGGATCCCGCCCGCTCGCTGACGGCATCGCAGCCATCGCAGCCATCGCAATCCAACGCAAAGACGCGAAGACGCGAAGGCGCAAAGGCGCAAAGGCGCAAGATCATCGCAGCCATCGCAGGTCAACGCAGAGGCGCAGAGGCGCAGAGGCGCAGAGCCATCGCAGCCATCGCAAACTAACGCAAAGAACGCAAAGCCGTCGTGCTCGCGAACGGAAGGTTTCTGAGAACGCGACGCATTGTAGTACCTTGTACGAATTTTCACATCGCGCTATCATCGGCGTGCGCCCGGTTGCCCCCGCGCGGGTTCGGTCCTGCCCGGGGCGCCCGGTCGGACCCGAGAAGAGGGGGCCCATGGCCAGCATTCCGAGCCCGATCCATCCCGACAACCTGCGAGCGGTTCGGAAGATCGCCGAAATCTCCGGCCAGAACGTGTACGAGTGCATGCAGTGCGGTACCTGCTCGGCGGTCTGCCCCATGGTCGAGTCCATGGGTTTCACGACCCGTCAGGGCATCCACTACCTCCAGTTCGGTGAGGTCGAGGCGGTGATCGACGCTCGCATCGGCGAGTTCTGCGCCTCCTGCCAGACCTGTCTGGTGCGCTGTCCGCGAGGCATCGACGTGCCGCGGGTCTTCGAGGCGGTCCGGCAGCTTGTCCTGCGCACCAACACCGACCTCGTCGTCCTCAAGGACATCCCCAAGGACACCCTGGCCGAGGCGCCCCAGATCGCCTTCGTCGCCACCTTCCGCAAGCTCACCTCGTGAGGCACCCATGAAGCTCGGCTACTACCCCGGTTGCACGTTGAAGACCAAGGCCGCCAACCTCGAGGTCGCCGCCCTGGCGGCCCTCGACCGTCTCGGCATCGAGACCACCGAGCTCGACCGCTGGAACTGCTGCGGTGCGGTCTTCTCCCTCGCCGACGACGATCTCATCCACCAGGTGGCGCCGATCCGCAACCTGATCCGAGCCGCCCAGCAGGGCTGCGACACCGTCGTCACCATCTGCTCCCAGTGCTACAACACCCTCGCCCGGGCCAACAAGCTCGTGCGCGAGGACGACGAGAAGCGCGACACCCTCAACCTCTTCATGCGCGAGGAGCCGGACTACAACGGTGAGGTCGAGGTGGTCCACTACCTGAGCCTGCTGCGCGACCGGGTGGGCTGGGAGAAGCTGCGCGAGGCGGTCACCAACCCCCTCACCGGCCTCAAGGTGGCGCCGTTCTACGGCTGCACCCTGGTGCGCCCCCTCGAGGTCGCCGTCGACGCTGTCGACCACACCATCCTCGAGGGCTTCATCAGCGCCCTCGGCGCCGAGCCGGCCTCCTTCAGCGCGGCCCGCGAGTGCTGCGGCGCTTACCAGATGATCGCGCATCCCGAGGAGGGCATGAAGCGGGCGGCCAAGGTCATCGCCGCCGCCAACCACTCGGGAGCCGATGCCCTGATCCTGAGCTGCCCGCTGTGCGAGTACAACCTGGGCACCCGCCAGGGCGACGTCGTGGCGGCCCACAGCGGGCTCGACCAGGTCCCGACCTTCTACTTCACCCAGCTCCTCGGCGTCGCCCTGGGGCTGGATCCCGAGCTCTGCCGCCTCGACCTCAGCGGGCCGGCGGCACGGACCCTCCTGACCGAGAGAAAGTACATCGCAGCGGCCACCGCGTGAGCGGCCGGCCGGAGGAGACAGGCGCATGGACACAGCGACACTGACCGAGAAGGTGGCGGCGAAGACGGTCCCCATCTACATCATGGGCAAGAAGTACGAGGTGCCGGACGCCCTCACCATCATGAAGGCCATGGAGTACGCCGGCTACCAGTACATCCGCGGCTGCGGCTGCCGCGGCGGAGTCTGCGGCGCCTGCGCCACCGTCTACCGCAAGGCCGGCGACTACAAGATCTACACGGGGCTGGCCTGCCAGACCGTGGTCGAGCCCGACATGTACCTGACCCAGATCCCCTTCTACCCGGCGAACCGCGCCGTCTACGACTACGAGACGGCCGAGCCGACCCCGGAGACCGTGTACAAGCTCTATCCCGAGCTGTTCCGCTGCGTCGCGTGCAATGCCTGCACCAAGGTCTGCCCGATGGACGTCGAGGTCCTCGACTACATCTCGGCGCTCAAGCGCGGCGATCTCAAGGCGGCGGCGGAGATCTCCTTCGACTGCATCCAGTGCGGGCTGTGCGCCTCGCGCTGCATGGGCGAGATGGCCCAGTACCACATCGCCCAGCTGGCGCGGCGGCTGCAAGGTGGCAAGCTCGCCCCCAAGGCTCAGCACCTCGACAAGATGTGCGGTGACATCGAGGGCGGCGCCTTCACGGGAATGCTCGGCGACCTCAAGTCGATGAGCGTCGACGAGCTGAAGAAGGTCTACACCGCGCGCGAGATGGAGCCCCACATGGGCGCCGACGAGTGGACCCCGGCCTCGAGCCACGGGCTCGCCTGAGAGGACTGACATGGCCTACACACCCGAACTCAAAGAGCTCATCAAGGTCGTCGAGAAGACCCGTCCCGAGCGCGTGGCCCGCAAGCGCGCCGGCGAGGAGATCCCCTTCCTCAGCCTCGACGAGCGCAAGGAGCGCCTCAGGTTCCACCCCGACTTCAAGGAGGAGGGCCGGCGCCCGCTCCAGGTCGGCCCCTCCAAGGGCTACGCCATCGCCCACGAGATCGCCGACCTGCTCGAGGCCTCGAGCCGGGTCGACCCGGACAGGGTCGACCTGTCGTCGCCAGCCCACGAGACCGACGTCCTCATCATCGGCGGCGGCGGCGCCGGCACCTCGGCCGCCATCCTCGCCGCCCAGCGCGGGGCGAACGTCATCCTGGCCACCAAGCTGCGCCACGGCGACGCCAACACCATGATGGCCGAGGGCGGCATCCAGGCGGCCTCCAAAGGCCACAAGGACTCGCCCTACTACCACTACCTCGACGTCATGGGCGGCGGCCACTTCACCAACGTCCCCGAGCTCGTCGAGACCCTGGTCACCGAGGCCCCCGACGCCATCCGCTGGCTCGAGCACCAGGGCGTCAACTTCACCAAGAAGGCCGACGGCACCCTGGAGACCATCCACGGCGGCGGCACCTCGCGCAAGCGCATGCACTACGCCGCCGACATCACCGGCGCCGAGATCATGCGCACCATCCGCGACGAGGCGCGCAACCACGCCGACCGGATCACGGTGCTCGAGTTCTCGCCGGCCGTCGAGCTCGTTCTCAACGAGCACGGCGCCTGCGCCGGCGCGGTGCTGTACAACATGGAGACCGAGGAGTACTTCCTGGTCAAGGCCAAGGCGGTGGTCATGGCCACCGGCGGCTGCGGCCGGCTCCACATCCAGGGCTTCATGACCACCAACCACTATGGCGCCACCGCCGACGGCATCGTGCTCGGCTACCGCGCCGGGGTGCCGGTGGCCTTCCTCCACACCGTCCAGTACCACCCGACCGGGATCGTCTTCCCCGAGCAGGCCGAGGGTATCCTGATCACCGAGAAGTTCCGGGGCGCCGGCGCCAACCTGGTCAACGTCGAGGGCAACCAGTTCGTCAACGAGCGCGAGCCGCGCGACGTCGAGGCGGCGTCGATCATCAAGGAGTGCGTGCACGACGGCAAGGGCGTGCCGACGCCCACGGGCCGGCTCGGCATCTGGCTCGACTCGCCGATGATCGAGGAGCTCGCCGGCGAGGGCACGGTGAAGCGCGAGTTCCCGGGCAAGTACATTCTCTACAAGCGCTTCGACATCGACATCTCGAAGGAGCCGATGCTCATCTACCCGACCCTGCACTACCAGAACGGCGGGCTCGAGTTCAAGCCGAGCGGCGAGACCTGCGTCCCCGGCCTGTTCCTCGCCGGCGAGGTGGCGGGCGGCATCCACGGCGCCAACCGGCTGATGGGCAACTCGCTGCTCGACATCATCGTCTTCGGCCGCATTGCCGGCACCTCGGCCGCAGAGTACATCGCTGCCGGCGTCAAGGACGGCGAGCTCACTCTGGACCACGTGCGCGCCTACAACGCCGAGGTCGCGACGTCCGGCGTCGGCGCCGGCCGCGTCGCCCCGGCGATCATCCCCGACTACACCGACCCGTCGGTGCGCGAGCGCCAGCTCACCGCCAACTACGTCGGCAACGTGCGCTGATCCCGTCCACGGCGTCGGGCGCGATGAAGCCGCGCGCCGCGGCGTGCTCGGCCATGGCGGTGGTGTGGTCGGCCGCGACGAGCTCGCTGCCGGCATCCGCGACCTCGTCGCCGAGCCGTTCCAGCTGCCGCCGTCGTTCTGCATCGGGCCGGATGCAGCGGAGGTAGAGGGCGGCCACCCGTCCCGGGTGCTCGCGGACCACCTCGGCATAGATCTCGGGGTCCCGCTGCCAGCTCTCCCGCACCACCCGCCAGCGTGAGCCGGGCTCGTCGGTCATGGGCCGCCGGGACCGCTCCTCGACCCGGCCCTTCACCCGCACCCGGTGTCGGCTGCCGTAGCCCCGGAAGGCCACGATGCGCGGCTCGCGGCGCAGGCCGAGCAGAGCACGCAGACGGACTCGGCCGCGGGTGATGCCCCGCCCGAGCCGGGCACCGACGTCGATCATCCGGCTTCGGGCCCCGCTGTGCTCCCCCTTGGGGAGATCGCCCTCGGGCGCTGTCATCGCGACGTCGGCTCGGTGCCCGGTGACGGGGCTGACGACGGCTTCTCGGCCGCCACGAGACGCACGATGAGAAGCGCCTCGTCCTTGTTCCGGATGGCGCCGAGCATGGCGCGGTAGGGCTCGATCCCGTAGTCGCTCTGACGGAACGGGATCTCGGCGTCCGCCGAGAGGGTGCCGTTGTCGACTCGCGGCGTGCTGGTGAAGGTCACCACGTGGGTCGTGCCGTGGAGCAGCAGGTCCCCGGAAACCTCGACGCCGCCGCCCTCGGCAACGCGCACGGAGGTCGACGTGAAGGACATCTCGGGATGGGCCAGGACATCGAGCTGCTCATCCGACGCCATAGTCGATTGGATCTCGGCGCGGTCGTCGTCCAAGAGCTTCGTGTCCAGTCCGTACTCGGCTCTCAGAGCCGCACGATCGGCCACCAGCTCCCGGGCGTCGACCGTCAGCCGGACCCGGGCCTCGCGCGGACGCTCGGGGTCCCAGATGACGGACCCGGAGAACGAGGTGGCCTCGATCACGTGGTCGTGCGCGAAGGCCGACGCGATTCCCCCTTTGAAGAGGCGGACCACGAGCTCGCTCGCCTCGGGGTCGATGCGGTACTCGGCCGCGCCGGCGGGGCGCGCGACCCCACCGGGTCCTGCTCCGGCGACCGCCAGCAGGCAGAGCCCGTTCATCGTGGTCCTGAAGATCTTCATCATCCGCCTCCTCGCCCCTCGAGTGTGTCGCGGTGGTGGGCGCGGTGCGCGGGGGCCGTTCTCGATCTACGGATAGGGGTTTCCCTTCCCGGTCGGCTGCGAAACCCCTCCCGCCCGAGGGCGGGTTTCGGGGCCGACCCTCCGGCCCTGACCGCTGCGGCAAGCGTCCACTTTCCGTCCGGACGGCGACGCTGTATGCTTTGCTGGCGAATGCCAGGCCAACCGCTGAAGGGAATGGGCTTCCTCAGCCCTGCGGGATCGGTGCCAACTGCCGAGGACCTGCTTGTCGTCGGAGAGGCGCGGTGAGCTCCAAGACGCGAGACGCCGAGGGGGCGGAATCGGAGCCCGATCGGGTGACCGGCGGCGACGAGGCGCTTTCTCGGCAAGAGACCGAACACCAGGCCGAGCTGCTCCACCGGATCTTCGACAACGTCCCGGTGCTGCTCGTGCTCTGGGACCCCAGGCTGCAGCGTTTCTCGCTCAACCCCTGCGCCGAGGACGCCCTCGGCTGGACCACCGACGAGGCCAACTCCGTCGATTTCATGGCCGAGATCTACCCCGACGAGGCCTACCGGGCCGAGACGGCCGAGTACATGCAGTCGCTGGCGCCGGGCTATCGCACCTTCGTCTGTACCGCCCGCGACGGAACCGAGATCCCCATCGACTGGGCCAATGTCCGGCTCTCCGACGAGACCCTGCTCGGCATCGGCGTCGACCTGCGCCGGCGGATCGCGGCCGAGGAGGCAGTCCGGACGAGCCGGGAGCACCTCGAGTGGGTGCTCGAGCGCACCGGGGTCGGCACCTGGTTCAACGAGATGCCCCTGAACCGGTTGAACTGGGACCTCCAGTCCCGGCGGCAGTTCTTCGTGCCGGACGACGCCGAGCCCACGATCGAGCTCTTCTGGAGCCGCCTCCACCCGGACGACCGGGAGCCGACCCGCCTTGCCGTCGAGCGGGCCATCCGGGAGCACGGCCTGTACGAGATCGACCACCGCGCGGTCTGCCCCGAAACCGGTGAGATCCGCTGGATCCGCTCCACCGGCCAGGCGACCTATGACGCGGACGGGACGCCGCTGCGCTTCGACGGCATCAACTACGACATCACCGACCGCAAGCGCGCCGAGGCGGGGCTTCGGCGGCTCACCGAGACCCTCGAGCAGCAGGTCGCGGAACGCACGGCGGTGGCCGAGCGCCGGGCTCTCGACCTGCGCCGCCTGGCCTCAGAGCTCAGCGACGCCGAGCACCGCGAGCGCAAGCGCCTCGCCAAGCTGCTCCACGACGACGTCCAGCAGCTGCTCTCGGCCGTCAGGTTCAGCCTCGATGTCGCGCCCAGGGTTCCGGCCGACCAGCTCGAGGACCACGTTCGGAAAATCGACGAGATGGTCGTCACCTGCCAGGAGACCGCCCGCAGCCTGACCTACGAGCTGAGCCCTCCCATTCTCCAGGCCGGCACCCTGGTGGAGGTGGCCGAGTGGCTCGTGCGGTGGTTCGGCGAGCACCACGGCCTGCGGGTCGACCTGAACGTCGCGGGGCAGGTTCCAGCGGCCTCGGAGCACGGGAAGGTGCTGCTCTTCCAGGTCCTGCGGGAGGTTCTGTTCAACGTCGTGAAGCACTCCGGTACCCTGGTTGCCCGCGTCGATCTGTCGACCCGAAACGGTTTTCTGGTCGTCGTCGTCGAGGACGACGGCGGCGGCTTCGATCCCCAGGCGGTCGAGTCCCGGCTCCAGCGCCCGACCAGCTTCGGCCTGTTCAACATCCGGGAACGGTTGGACGCTCTGGGCGGTGGTCTCGTGATCGATGCGACGCCACAGCGGGGGGCGCGACTGCGACTCGAGCTGCCCCTCGCCGAGGACCTCGACTCGGAGCCGGCGATTCCGCCTCCTCGGGAGCTCGACGCGGCAACCGCGCGGACACCCGAAGCGGGGCCGAAGGAGGGGGTGATCCGGCTCCTGGTGGTCGACGACCACACCGTCGTCCGGGAGAGCTTCGTCGGTCTGCTCGACCTGCAACCCGATCTCGAGGTCGTGGGCGAGGCGGCCGACGGCGAGGCAGCCGTGCAGCTGGCCGAGGAGCTGCGGCCCGACGTTGTGGTGATGGACCTCAACCTACCAGGCATCGACGGCCTCGAGGCGACTCGGCGGATCAAGGCCATGCGGCCGGACGTGGTGGTGGTCGGGCTCTCGTTCCACGAGGACGAGGCCTACGTGCGGGCCATGATCGAGGCGGGGGCCGACGCCTACGCGTCCAAGAGCGACCCCTCGGGCCACGTGATCGCGACCATCCGACGCGCCTGCGGGAGCTGCCGTGGATGAGTCGTGAGTCGTCCGGACCAGAACCCGTACCCGTGCCCGTACCCGTGCCCGTGCCCGATGTCGGCAATCAGCATCCCACCCTTATTGCCCCGGGAGACACCGGGGAAGTAACACAACACCGGTTTCAGAAGACCTCCTCGACCAAGAAGGTCCCCGAAGGTGTTACTTAGGGGGGGTCAGCGATCAGCGACCAGCAATCAGGGACAGCAAGCAGCGACAGCAACCGGCGGCAGCGATCAGGCCCCCACCCTCGTTGTCCCGGGAGACACCGGGGAAGTCTCAAACACTGGTTCCAGCAATACTCCCCGGCCAAGTCCCCGAGGGTGTTACTTAGGAGCGACAGCAACCGGACCCGCACCCGGAGCCGGACCGGCACCCGGATCCGGTCGGGAGCTGGAGCGAGTTGACAGCCCCCGCGATGCGGGGAACTGTTCGCTGCCACTGCCACTGCCACTGCCACTGCCACTGCCACCGGGTTCCTCCAAGAGCACCGACCTTCGGGTTGGCGTCGGGAAGGTTGACAAACGGTGGCGGTAGACATATGGTTGCGAATGGAGGTGTCCATGGCAGTGGAAGCGACCAGGCTCGTGGAGCTCAGCCCCGGCGAGGCCGCCAGGGTGCTCGTCCAGCAGGCCGACGACGAGTGGCTGAGCGAGCTCCAGATCAACCTCGACCGGCGCCGCGCCCGGGCCGACCTGGACCGCATTCTGGCGGTGTGGGACCTCAACCAGAGCGAGGCCGCCGAGCTCTTCGGCGTCAGCCGCCAGGCGATCGCCAAGTGGCGGTCCACCGGCGTGCCGGCGGGGAGGGTCGAGGCGCTGAGCGACCTCGCGGCCGCCACCGATCAGCTGGTCCGCCACCTCAAGCGCGACCGCATCCCGGCGGTGGTGCGGCGACCGTCAGCCCGGCTCGGCGGCGTCTCCCTTCTGGGGCTGGTGGCCGCCGGCCGGACCCGGGAGGTCCTGGAGGCGTGCCGGGCCATGTTCCGCTTCGGCGACGCCCACGACTGATGCGCTCCGAGATCCTGCCCGACGGCCACGCCTGGCTGCGCATCGCCGAGGTCGGGTGGCGCGACCCCCTCGACCCGACCTTCGCGGCGGTCCGAGGCGGCCGCTGGAACCCCCCCAACAGCCACCGCACCCTGTACCTCAACGAGGACCGGACCACGGCCCGTCTCAACCTCCGCTCGTTCATCGCAGGCTGGCCCTACGAGCCCGAGGACCTCCGCGACGAAAGCGGCCCCGTCCTCGTCGGGGCGACCCTGCCTGCCCGCCAGCAGGTGGCCGACGCGCACTCCCGCGCCGGCATCGCGGCCCTCTCACTGCCGAGGGACTACCCGCTCGACGAGGCCGGCCGGCTCGTCACGCACGCGGTCTGCCAGCCGATCGGGCTCGCCGTGAAGGAGGCCGGCCTTCGAGGCGTCCGTGCCCGTTCCGCCCGGGCGCCGGAGGGCGCCGGCCGTGAGCTCGCCTGGTTCCCGGCTACCGCGCGCTCGCGGGCGCACGTCCTCGGCGTCGAGACCTTCGAGACCTGGTACTGGGGTTGATGGCTGTCGCCGATCGCTGCCGCTGATCGCTGTTCGCTGCTTGCTGACGCTGCCCCTGATTGCTGCCGCTGCCATCGGGCACGGGCACGGGTACGGGCACGGGTACGGGTGCGTGACCGGACGCGGACGCGGGCACGGACGCGGGACGATCGCGACACCACCGGTCGATCGCACCGTGGTACAAAAGGGGTCGTGATTCTCGCCCGGTGTGGATTCCGTGGAACGGTCATTCTGGCGGCGGCGGTGCTGCTGGCGCTCGCGGCCCAGCCCGTCGCGGCCCAGACCGGGGAGGTGGACCCTCCGACCGGCGGCGACGCCGAGCCCACCGGCGAGCCGGACCGCTTCAACCGATTCGCGTCCAAGCTGTCCCCCGACGAGCCCCTCTACATCTTGGTGGGCTGGAACGAGGGCACCAACGCCAAGTTCCAGCTCAGCTTCAAGTACCGCTTCGTCAACCCCGACCCCGAGGCCCTGCCGGTCGCCGCGCCCTTCTTCAGCCGGATCTTCTTCGGCTACACCCAGACGTCGCTGTGGGACCTCGCGGCCGAGTCCGAGCCTTTCTACGACACCTCGTACCGGCCGTCGCTGTTCTACCGGCACGAGCGGCTCGCCGGGTGGGGCAACGGATCGGGCTGGCTGTGGGGCCAGGTCGGGCTCGAGCACGAGTCCAACGGTCAGGGCGGCACCGACTCCCGCAGCCTCGACATCCTGTACGTGCAGCCCGTGCTCGAGCTCGCCAACGCGATCGGCTCGGCGCACCTGACCGTGGCGCCGCGGGTCTGGGTCTACCTCGGCAACCTGGACGAGAACCCCGACATCGCCGAGTACCGCGGGTACGGCCAGCTGCGAGTCGCGGTGACGGGGCGGAGCGAGTGGCAGATCGCGGCCACCGGCCGGCTCGGCACGTCGGGCAAGGGTGCGGTCCAGGTCGACGTCACCTACCCCCTGGACCGCCTGCTCCGGGCCGGGGTCAACACCTACCTCCACCTGCAGTACTTCGACGGCTGGGGCGAGAGCCTGCTCTCCTACGACCAGCGGCTGCCCTGGCAGGTGCGGCTCGGCATCGCCGTCGTCCGGTGAGCCACGGCGGCTGCCCGGCGGACGCTCGACGGGATCGAAGACCGGGCCTGCCCATCGTGAGGGTCTGAACGGGACGAGCTCGGGAGGCCGAAAGCGGGGGCGGTCGCGGGCTCGCCCCCGGGCGCGCGGCGGGGGCCTTTGGGGACCCCCTACGGGCACGCCCCCAGGTCCACCGTCACCCGGCGCTTGCTGCCGGCGCCGGCCAGGCAGGCGACCGGTTCGCCCTCGAGGGGATCCAGAGGCCACGGGTAGATCTCGACGACGTAGTCGAACACGATCATGCCGCAGCCCTGGAATGTGCCGGTGCCGCTGCCCTTCCAGGCGTAGACCGGGACCCCGAGGGCGTCGACGCCGTAGCCGATCCAGGTGTACTCGTAGTCGTCCGGACCGGGGCCCTTGCGCCACGCTCCGGCCGCACTGGTCAGACCGACTGCGTCGGGGAAGCTCCCGAACAGGGTGGGATCGCCGGCGATCCAGGCGATGGTCATCGGGCCCCCGATGGCGTTGGCGCCGCGGCCGTAGGTGACGAAGAACCGTGCGCCGATGTCGACCTCGGAGAGCCAGGAGCCCTCGAGGGCGCACGACGCACGGAGCTCGGGTGCCACCCCCTGCGCCTCGCAGGGTGCGGTGAGGCCCAGGGCGATGATCGAACACAACGCGGGGAGCATCGCGAACCGTTGGAACGACGATTTCTGGGTCATGTCAAAGCTCCTTTCGTTTCGTCCGTCCGTGAGGGGTGCCCGAGCGGGTTCCGCGAGTCGCCGCCGGGGCACCGAGGTTCCGCGCTTTGGTTCCTGAGAGAAATGTGTGATCATCGGACCATCAGAACCTGAGGGGACCGTGAAGAGTCGTTGAATCTCCGCTGAAGGCCGGCGGCGCCGGCCGCCGGCGCCGAGGGGACTGACGTCATGACCGACGGACGCTACCGAATCGGGGATCTTCTGGTGGATCCTGGCACGGGGACGGTCGCGCGGGGCGACCGTCGGCTGCAGCTGCCGCCGCTGAGCTTCGCGCTCCTGGTCGCGGTGCTGCGGCGGGCCCCGGACGTGGTCAAGCGAGGCGAGCTCATCGACGAGGTGTGGAACGGCAACGTGGTGAGCGACGAGACCCTGTCGCAGCGGGTGCGGTTGCTCAGGGAGGCGCTGGAGGACGACTCGGGCGCGCCACGGTACCTGGAGACCGTCCGCGGCTGGGGTTATCGGGCCGCGCTGCCGGTGGAGAAGATGGGCGGCGGTGCACCGAGCTCCACGGCCGTCGCGGTCCTGCCATTCGCCAACCTCGGAGGACGGCTCGAGGACGAGCCGCTCTGCCAGGGTCTGGCCGAGGAGATCATCAGCGCCCTGTCCCATGTCGACGGTCTTCAGGTCATCGCGCGGACCTCGTCGGCGGCGGTGAGCCGCCTGGGGCTCGACGTCCGGGAGGCGGGTCGGCGACTGTCGGCGGGCTCGATCGTCGAGGGCAGCGTGCGCCGGTCGGGGGATCGCGTGCGGGTGACGGTCCAGCTGGTGGAGACCACGGGGGGCGGCCACCTGTGGAGCGACCGCTACGACCGCGAGCTTCAGGATGTCCTCGAGCTCGAGGACGAGATCGCCGAGGCGGTGGCTCGACGGCTGCGCAGCGACCTCGCCACCGGTGGCCTGCGACGTCGACGCCGCCGGGCGGACCCGGCCGCGTATGAAGCCTACCTGCAGGGGCGTCACTACTTCCACGGCGTGGGGGGGCCGGAGGGGATGAAGCGTGCGGCGGCGTGCCTCGAGCGCTCCATCGAGCTCGATCCGAGCTTCGCGCCGGCCTTCGACGCCCTCGCCGAGCTCCACTGGTACCTAGGGTTCTTCGGCGCGGTCGCGCCGCGCGACGCCTTCGGCCAGAGCCTCCTCCAGCCGGCCGTGCGGCAGCAGCGCGCTGACCGCGGCCCGAACCCGTACAGTCGGCGAGTCACGGTCGAGCTCCCGGGCACGCGCCACCTCGCGGTCGACCTCCGCCCAGTCGTAGTCCAGCTCCTTCTTGAGCAT
>DATHSO010000063.1:0-21024 GCA_035464095.1 Candidatus Methylomirabilota bacterium
GGCAGGTCGTCGAAGGTCGGCTACCCCGGCAAGTCCGAGAAGCCGATGCTCAAGGTCAAGGACGACATGATCTTCGTCGCCTGGACCGACAAGTACTGCAACGGCGGCCGGCCGGGCTACGCCATCACGGTCTGCCCCGACACCAACGGGGACGGTAGTCCCGACCCGTGCGAGATCTGCCGCACGACCGACCACGGCACCACCTGCACCCCCGACTACCCGGGCGACGACGCCTACTGGCGGGACGACCTCTACGGCGCCGGCGGCCCGCAGCGCACCGTGATCTACGAGGACTACCCCGAGCTGGGCGAGGTGCCCTACAGCTGCGTCTGGACGACCCGCGGCGTGGTCCTCCCCGACGGGGAGGTCCAGTGGTTCAAGCCCGAGCGGGTCACCTCCGGCCGCCGCGACGCCAACCAGCTGTTCGCCGGAGCGGGCGACGACGTCGCCTTCGCCATCGTCTGGCAGGAGGACCCCAAGGGCCTGATGCCGGGCGACGGCGACGGCCCCGGCGAGGGCTGGAGCGGCGCCAACACCCACGGCAAGACCGACATCTGGTACAGCTACATCAGCGAGAGCGACTTCGCGCTCGTCGACACCGACTACCCCGTCGGCGGGCACGGCGACAACACCGACCTCGTCGACCAGGATCCCGAGCTGCAGGGCAGGGTCAAGGCGTTGGTGCCCATGTCCCTGCCGGTGAAGATCTCCGACAACGACGTCTGCAGCGAAGAGAACATGGATCCCGACGGCGGCAACGGCGAGCACGACTTCGACGGTGAGGGCGAGGGAACCCACCGCTACTGCGGCACCCTCGACGGCATCGGCACCGCCGCCAATCCGGGACCCAACCCGCTGTGCGCCTACACCATCGAGAAGATCAACCCCAACGACGAGCTCCACCACGTCTGCGTGACCGCCGACAACCGCCTGCTGGACGGCAACACCGGAGCCTCGCGGCCGATGATCTTCGTCCAGCCCTACACGAAGACCAACGGCAGCAAGAGCGCCTATGTGATCATCGGCTACGAGGAGGGCAAGGGCGTCGGCACCCCCCCGGAGGAGGAGGGCGAGGGTGAGGACGACCGCTACAAGCCCGACATGGGCAAGAACGTGATCTACCACAGCTTCGACCTCTTCAACCCGGAGACGGTCGGCGGCGGCGGCCTCATCAACCTTCCCGAGACCGACGAGTTCGGCAACCCGGTCTACCTCGTGGACGAGTTCGGCGAGCTGCTCCTCGACTGGAAGGGCGACCCGATCCTCGCCACCGAGAACGCCCGCCGCGTCCGCTTCATCGTCCAACCCAAGAAGAAGGCCGGGACCGCCTACCCCGTCCTGGTGGCGCTCTACCGCCAGGGCGAGGAGGGCAGCGGCAAGCCGGCGGACGTCTTCATGCGCAGCATGTACTCGTTGACGAGCGGCAACCCGTACGCCTTCAACAACTTCGTGCCCGGGGCCCAGAACCTGAGCAGCGTTGAGGCGACCGAGCTCTTCCAGGATCCCTTCGACCCCGAGGCGCCGGTCAAGATGCTCCGTTGGGGCTGGTCGCCGGCCAACCTCGCCGACTCCTCCGCCGCCAACCCCTACAGCGACGCCCTGGCCCACCGTGGCGCCCTCGAGGGCGGCGAGCTGATCATCGCCTACAGCTGGACCCCCAACTGGGGCCGCAACGCCAACGACAAGTACGACCTCTACGTCCGGCGCTCCTTCGACGGCGGGCTCAACTGGACCACGGATCCCGGCGATCCGGAAGCCATCGAGCACAACGTCGTCTTCAGGGTCCCGGTCGTGGATTACGACACCCAGACCGTGTCCTGGGACGAGGAGGTGGTCACCACCGAGTACGGGCCCGGTGAGCTCGAGCCGCCGCGCAACGTCTCCAACCTGCGCAACAACCGCATCAGCGTGCTCGAGCCGCGGCTGGTGAAGACGCCGGGAGACATCCTGACGAACGGAATCATCCTCTACCCGGAGGACAGCCACGTCGGCGGCGTCTACCAGGTCGCCTTCGGCATCGAGTTCAACCAGAACCAGGCCCCCAACGACGTGACCTTTCCCAAGATGCCGATGGACATCTACTACGGGCGGACTCTCGACAAGGGGCAGCGCTACGAGACCGTGATCGTGACCCCGCAGGGCGGCAGCGGCCAGCCCGAGGAGGGCTGGAACCTGCTCGCCAAGGACCAGCCGGAGCAGGGCGCGGCCCAGCTCCGCCAGACCCCCGACGGCTCGCGCATGTACGCCGTCTGGCTCGAGGAAAGCGACCAGGGCAGCGACATCATGTTCCGCCGGGTCGACTATCGGTGACGACGCGTCCCGGGGGGCGCCGTGCGGCGCCCCCCGGACCGTCCCGACTCACGGGCGGCGTGCCTCGATCGGAGCCGCTTCGGGTACACGAGCAAGGAGGAAGTCATGAAAACGAGGACCCTCATCTTCACCGCCGGGGCCTGCGCGGTGCTGCTTGTCGCCGCTTCGCCAGGGTTGGCCCAAGACGACACGTTCTACTTCTGGCGCTGGGGCCACATGGACGGCCCGCACGACTCGTCCAAGGCCCTGGGCATCTCCCGCGACGGGCACACGGCCGTGGGCACGACCGTCGTTGTGGACTTCACCAGGGCGTGGCGCTCGGACATCGACTGGGCCATCGCCACCGACGACGGCGTGCCGCCGCTCTTCAACGAGCTCCAGGTCCAGGAGGACATGGGCGTCGTGGCTCCATCTCGGCCCAGTGCGGCATATGCGGCCTCCGATATGACCACGGACAGCTGTTCATATGACAAGCTGGCTGGCAACCTGGATTGGTGCGGCTCCACAGCCGTGGGTACGTACGAGGTCGGCACGGTGTCCTACGGCATCCAGTGGCTGCTCGCGGTCCTGGACTCGGTCGACGAGGGCGACTACGCGACCATCCCAGACTTCGGCGGCGGCCTGTCCGACATGGCCATGATGGACGCGTCGGCGGACGGGCTGATCGTGGTCGGCTACGGCAACAACCAGCGCGGCCTCAAGGCGTTCCGTGCGGACATGACCGACCCGCTCCTGCCCGTCGTGCAGGAGATGGCCATCACGGACTTCGTCTCGGGACAGGCGCTGAGGTACAGCTCCGCACAGGCGGTGTCCGCGGATGGGATGATCATCGCCGGCTACGGCGGCACCAAGCAGGGCGCCCGGGCCTTCGTGTCCACCGTGCTCGACGCCACCACGGATCCCATCACCCTCGAGAGCTACGTCCTGCCCATGCTCGGTGGCGGCAAGTTCGCCGAGGCCTACGCCATGACTCCGGACGGAGCCATCATCGCCGGACGCTCCGACAGCCCCAAGGGCCCCGTGGCCTGCATCTGGTTCATCGACGGGGACACGGGTGAGTGGGTGGTGAAGCAGCTCGGCGCGGGTGCGCTGGCCAAGAAGAACAAGGACGCGGCCGCCACCGGCATCGCCTACCGGGTTGGAGACACGGTCGGCGACCTCATCGTCGTGGGGTACAGCAACACCGTCCTCTACGACTCGGAGGCCTTCGTCTGGACCGGCAACCCCGTGGTCGAGGACGACGAGATCGGCTACTTCTACGACCTGGAGTACATCCTGACCAAGACCGGAACCGGCGAGCTCTCCGGCATGGGCTCCGAGTGGATTCTCAACGAGGCCACCGGGATCTCGGCAGCGGGCGACCGCATCGTCGGCTGGGGCATCAACCCCGAGGGCGGCGTCGAGGCCTGGGTCGTCACCGGCTTCCCGACCGATGAACTGGTGTTCACCCACGACTAGTCCTCTCGCGATGGCGACTCGCATGACGATGGCAACACCATCAGGCTAGCTCAACCCTCTCCTTCCATTCCCGCCAGGGAGCCCGGGCGGTCCATCCACCCGGGAGGCGGGGTCCCGACACCGGGCCCCGCCACTTTTTCTTCCGCTGCGCGGGTGCGCCGAGCTGCGGTCGGCACGAGGTCCGCCGACGGTCTCGCCCGGATCCCCTGTGTCACGGCACAGTGTGTGCCACTACATCGTGTGCCTTGGCACACCCCGAACCGCGGGGCGGGCGCTCGACGCGCCGCGCTACCGACTCGAGCCCCGATCCGATCGGCGGATCGGAAGGCGCTGACAGAACTGATCTTCCTGCATCATTGCCGGCGACCGGGGCGACCGGAGACGGCGGCCGCGGGGGTTGGCACGCTTCTTGATCCCGCCACTCCCATCGAACCATGAAGGGAGGGGGTCGGAACCCGCCAGCGGCGCGGCACCTCTCCCGGAACTGGAAGGACACGGACAGGCACTGCGGTGCGTCCAACAGCCGTGCACCGGGCTCCCTGCCCGAGGTGAAGTGCCGGCGGCGGTCCCGCCGGGGACGGGAAGGAGGAGTAGATGGACCGAATCGCCCGCGGGATCCGTTGGGGGTCCGCCGCAGCTCTCCTGCTCCCGTTCCTGACCGGGGCAACGACGGCCGGCGCCGCGGAGCCCCGCCGGCCCGGGCCGCGCTCAGCATGCCCGGTGTGCGGGATGTTCGTCGAACCGCACCCCGCGTGGCTGGCCCAGATCGCCTACGACGACGGCGCCACCGTCTTCTTCGACGGCTGTAAGGACCTCTTCACCTACCTCCTCGACCCGGAGCGTTCCGGCGCAGGAGCGACCGGGGATCGCGCGGCGACGGTGTACGTCACCAGCTACTACGACGGCAAGCCGATCCCCGCCCCCTCCGCCCTCTACGTAGCCGGCAGCGACGTTCTCGGGCCCATGGGCGCCGAGCTGATCCCGCTCGGGAGTCGCGACGAGGCCGAGGAGTTTCTCGAGGACCACAACGGATCGGCCATCCTCCGCTTCGAGGACATCGACGCGGGGGTTCTGGCCAGCCTGCGCTGAGCCGGGAGGACATCCGATGTCGGACGCGAGCCCCATCCGTGACGACCGCCGGCAGGAAGCAGCTGTCTACCCCCGCCTCGTCGATGTGACGGCGCATCCGGGATCGGTCATCAGGCTCGACGGCGTCAGCAAGGTGTTCCACTGTCGCGGCCGTGAGGGCGTGGCGGCGGTGGCTGACCTCTCTCTGTCCATCACCCGGGGTTCCGCCGTCCTGCTGACCGGACCGAGCGGTTCCGGCAAGACGACCCTGCTCAGCCTCGTCGGGTGCATGGTCCGGCCGACCTCCGGCAGGATCGTCGTCGACGGCCGCGACGTGACTCGGCTGTCGGAGGATCGGCTCGCCGAGCTGCGCCGCCGTTGGATCGGGTTCGTCTTCCAAACGCACCACCTGATCCACGGTGCCTCCGCCCTGGACAACGTCATGCTGCCGGCGCTCCCCATCCCCGAGGTCAACGGCGACCTGAGGGACCGGGCCCGCGCGCTGCTGGGCCGCTTCGGGCTGGCCGGGCGCGCCTCGGAGCGCGTCGAGAGGCTGTCCGGCGGCGAGCAGCAGCGCGTCGCCATCGCCCGCGCCCTCGTCAACGACCCGGAGGTCGTGATCGCCGACGAGCCGACCGCGCACCTCGACTCGGCGGCCGCGCGCGGGATCCTCGATCTGGTCGACCGGATGCGCGGCGAAGGCCGGACCGTGCTCGTGGCGAGCCACGACCCCGTGCTCTGCGGATCGGGCCGTTTCGACCGGGTCGTCCGGCTGCACGACGGCCGGCTCGAGGCCGGCCCGGAGAGGCCATGATCCTGAACCCCGCCGTCGTCGCGCTGGTCGGGTCTTCGGCCCTGATCTGCGGGCTCGCGGTCCTCGCTGCCGGCGCCGGGCTGACGGTGGTCGCCGGATGGGACCCCGGGGACAGCGGGCCCCGGCAGCTCGCCCGCGAGCGCCGGTCGTTCCTGGTCGAGGCCGCACTCACGATGGTCCTCGGCTGCCAGCTCGCGTCCTTGTTCCTGTTCGTCGCCACCGCCGAGCACCTCCACGGCCTGTTCACCGGCGCCATGTGCGCCGCCGGGACGCTCAACGCCAGCTCGTTCGGCTATCCGACCCTGCTCCTCAAGCTCCAGATGTTCGCGCTGTGCGGCCTCTGGGTGGTTGCAAACCGGGCGACCTCATCCGCCGCCAGCACCGGCCTCATCCGCTTCAAGTACCTCTCGCTCCTCCCGTTGGCCGGCGGCCTGGTCGCAGAGAACATCCTGCAGTACCGCTACTTCGCCAGCCTCGAGCCGGAGGTCATCACGTCCTGCTGCGCCTCGATCTTCTCGGAGCGCGCTTCCGGCCTCGGGGCCGAGCTGGCGGCGCTGCCGGCAGCGGCGTGCCGCACGGCGTTCCTCGCCGGCCTGGGGACGGTCCTCGGAGCCGGCGCGCTCGTCCTGCGGTCGCGCCGGTCGCCCGTGGCCTACGCCGCCCTCGCTCTGCCTTTCGGTGTGCTGTCGATGGCCGCGGTGGTGTCGTGGGTCGGGCCGGCGTTCTACCAGCTGCCGAACCACCACTGCCCCTTCTGCCTCCTGGCTCCGGACCACCACTACGTGGGCTACCCGCTGTACGCGGCACTCGCCGTGGCGGTGGTCGCGGGCAGCGGCAGCGGCATTGTCCACCGCCTGCGCTCCATCGATCCTCTCGGTTGCATCCGCCCGGCCGAGGAGCGCCGGCTCTGCGTCGCGTCGATGATCGGCTTCGCGGTGTTCGCGCTGATCGCGCTCTGGCCTCTGGCGGTAACTATCTATCGTACTGGAGGTAAATGAGATGCGCGCCGAACCGATGGGCGCGCCGCGACCACCCAAGGCGCCCCTGCAGCCGAAGCAACCCGGACGAAAGGAGCCAGCCGTGACAACCCGACCCCCCGCCGTCGTGCCTCGATTGGGCCTGATCGCGGTCGTTCTGCTCCTCGCAGCGACCGACGCCCTCGCCATCCCGACCTTCGCCCGACGCTACCGGACCAGCTGCGCTACCTGTCACATGGCCTACCCGAGGCTGAACAGCGTCGGCGAGTCCTTCCGGCTCATGGGCTACCAGTTCCCGGACGACGAGCGCTACCGCAAGCAGCAGCCCGTCGAGATGGGCGACGAGGCCTACAAGCGGCTGTGGCCCAAGGCCCTGTGGCCGAGCCACCTGCCGAGCAACTCGCCGCTGTCGATCATCAGCCGATTCATGGTCGAGGTCGATCTCGACGGCACCCGCACGGCGAACACCACCTTCCTGCTGCCGGAAGAGATCGAGCTCGTGTGGGCCGGCAACCTCGGCGACGACATCTCGTTCTACGGCGACATCATCGCTCTCCAGAAGGACTTCGGCGGCAAGGATCCCGAGTCCTGGGTGACCCTCAAGGCGTGGCTCCAGTTCCAGGGCCTGTTCGGCTCCGACCATGCCTTCAACCTGCGCATCGGCACCGTCGGAACCCAGACCATGGGGCTGTTCACCGCCCGCGACGCCAACATCTACAGCACCCACTTCTACACCTACTCCGCGTGGTTCCTGCCGTCGCCCGGCCTCGACCGGGCCGGGCTGTCCGAGTTCCGGGGCAACAACTTCTCGATCGGCCCGCAGACGGGGATCGAGCTCAACGGCGTCGGACGGCGCTGGTTCTATGCCGTCGGTCTCGCCAACGGCAACCTGGACGTTCCCGCCGGCAACGTGCCCGAGAGTGACATCAGCTTCGTCGGCGCCGGCCGCAACTCCGACAACAAGGACCTCTACAGCCAGCTGGCGTACAAGATCGGCGGCATGTTCTGGGACCGCAGCCGCGAGCCACCGAGCGACACCCTGACCACCGGCGCCCAGTTCTGGCGCGACGACGCCCTCGTGCTCTCCCTGTTCGGATACGCGGGGACCGCAGATCTCCGGATCGTCGACCTCGACGGCGCCGTCTGGGAGGGCGAGGACGACTTCTGGCGCCTCGGGGTCGGTCTCCAGCATCGGGTCAAGGACGTCCACTGGTCGCTCCTGTACATGGCCGGTTCTGACGACAACCCCTACGGAAGCCTCTCCGACCAGGCGGTCGACAACACGGCCTGGCACGCGGAGGTGCTCGGGTTCGTGTACCCGTGGATGATCCTCTACGGCCGCTACGAGTCGCTCGAGATGGAGCTGCCCGAGGACGTCCCCGGCCTCGACCCCGACCAGGACGTCGACAAGGTCGTCGCCGGCGCGAAGCTGATGGTCCGGCCCAACATCTCCTGCAACGTCGAGTACACCTTCTACCCCGAAGGGGCGGAGCTGGAGGAAGGCCTTGACCAGACCCTGTTCCTGCTGCTCAGCGTCTCGTTCTGAAGGGAGGCGGCGGATGAAGGCGACGTCACTTACGTCCGCGATCGTGCTCGCGGCCGGTCTCGCCGCCCCCGCCGGCGCCGACTGCCCGGGCTGCGGCACGGTGACGGGCTCGATCTCGGTGGAGATGGCGTCGGTCCGGCCCGACGGGCCCAAGCACGACCGCGACGTGGTCGTGATGCTGGAACCGGTCGGGGCGGCCGCCCCGCCGGCGGCGAGCGGGCACGCCGCCATGGATCAGACCGGCCTCGTGTTCGTGCCGCACGTGCTCGCGGTCGAGCGGGGCACCACCGTGACCTTCCTCAACAACGACCAGGAGCAGCACAACGTCTACTTCCTCGACGACCGCACCGGCGACACCCTCGACATCGGGACCTGGGGCCCCGGCGTGAGCGTCGAGCACACCTTCGACCGGCCGGGCGTGATGATCACCCTGTGCAAGCTGCACCTGGAGATGGCGGCCTACGTGGTGGTCTGTCCGAGCCCGTGGTTCCACTCGGTCCAGCTCGACCCGGCGACCTCGACGGCGAGCTACGAGATCGCCGACGTGCCGGCGGGCCGGTACGAGCTGGCGGTCTGGCACAAGAAGCTCAAGCAGCAGGGAGGAGCGGTCCGCATCGTCGTGACACCGGCAGCAGCAACCGAGGTGGACATTGTCATCACGAAGGCCAAGTTCGCCCGGGCAGCTGATTGACGCCGAGCTGCCGGGGATCGGCGAGTGGGCGCAACCGCTCGTGGATTGGCTGCTGCGGGTCTGGAGCCTGTGGCCGGTCGCCGCGGCGGTCGTGTCCTGCGCGGTCGTGCTGGCGATGCTGGCCCCCGCCGCCGCGCCCGTCGACGGCCTGCACGAGGTTTCGATCACCGCCCGCCAGTACGGCTACTCGCCGCACCGGATTGTCGTCGACACCGGCGACGAGGTCCGCCTCCACCTGGCAGCCCTCGACGTGGTCCACGGCTTCTACCTCGAGGGCCACGACCTCGAGGCCGAGATCCGGCCGGGAGCCCTCACCTTCAGGGTCCGCCGCCCGTCCACCGGCGAGCCGTACCGGGACGTGGAGGAGGTCGCGTTCACCGCCGGCCGGCCCGGCAAGTACCGCTACCGCTGTTCGGTGACCTGCGGCACCCTCCACCCGTTCATGCAGGGCGAGCTGATCGTCCTGCCCAACTCCCTGTTCCGGATCTCGGCCGTGGCGACCTTCGGGGTGGCTCTGATGGTGTTCGGACTGCTCTGGACCGGGGCCATCCGCTCCGATCCCGGTTCAAGCCCCGGCAGCCGGGACGGCAGCCGCATCGATCTGCTCGTCCGATTCCCACGGCTGCGCTGGCTGGTCACCCGGCGCTGGTTCCAGTTCGCGGTCGTGCTGCCCAACGTGATCGTGCTCTTCTTCTTCATCGTCGCGGGGCTGTTCGGGTCGCCGATCGGCAACCGCAACATCATCGTCACGATCGTCTGGATCCTCTGGTGGTTCCTGCTCATCACCCTGCTGGTGCCGGTCGGCGGTCGCTCGTGGTGCATGATGTGCCCGATCCCGTTCTTCGGCGAGTGGTTCGCCCGCCGCCGCCTGATCGAGGTCCGCCCGCGGTCGGAGGGCTCCGGCGGCCTGCGAGACGGCGGCCTCAACCGGCGCTGGCCCCACCGCCTTTCGAAGATGTGGATCCAGAACCTGCTCTTCCTCACGCTGTGCACCCTCTCGACCATCCTGGTGACGCGACCGGCGCTGACCGCGGTGGTTCTGCTCCTGATGGTCGTCGCCGCACTGGCGGTTCACGCCGTCTTCAGCCGGCGCAGTTTCTGCCGCTACCTGTGTCCCCTGAATGCGTGGCTGAGCGTCTACGCCATGACCGCCGTGACCGAGGTCCGGCCGCGCGACGGCCGGCTCTGTGCCGCCTGCGACAACCACTCCTGCGCGGTCGGCAGCGACCGCGCCTGGGGCTGCCCGTGGATGGTCAACCCGTCGAAGCTCACCAGCAACAACTACTGTGGGCTGTGCATGGAGTGCGTCAAGGCGTGCCCCAATGGGAACCTCACGGTGTTCGCTCGGCCATTCTGCGCGGACGTCGGGGTCCGGCGACTGGACGAGGCATTCATGGCGCTGATCATGATCGTCCTGGTGATCGCCTACACGGTCACGCTGCTCGGACCGTGGGCGACGCTCAAGCTCTGGGCCAATGTCACCGAATCGGGCGACTGGAGCGGCTTCGCCGTCCACACCGCCGTGATCTGGTTCGCCGCCCTGGTGGCACTCCCCGCCACCTGGTACGGCCTGTCCCGGCTCGGCCGCCGGCTCGCGGGCCGCTGCCGGAAGGTCCCGGTGCGCGAGGTCTTCGTCCACTCCACGTACCTGCTGGTGCCGCTCGGACTTCTGGCATGGGCCGCCTTCAGCCTGCCGTTGATCATGGTCAACTGGACCCACATCGCCGGCTCCCTTTCCGACCCCATGGGCTGGGGCTGGGACCTGTTCGGCACGGCCCACCTTGCGTGGCGGCCGCTCCACCCGGAGTGGATCCCCTACGCTCAGACAGCGCTCCTGCTCACCGGGCTGGCGGTCGCTCTGGTTCGGGGGGCCGCGGTGTACCGGCGACTGTTCCCCAGACCCGAAGCCGCTCTGCGAGGCATGATTCCCCACGGTGCGGTCTGCGTCGTCATCACCCTCGTGCTGCTGCGGCTCTTCGTCGGGTGAGACCATGAGACGTGAACGGCTCGCCGCGTCGCTCGTCATCGCCCCCCTGGTGATGGTCGGCCTGTCGGTCGCGTGGATGGCGACGGCAACCCGGGATCCGGCCGACCAGCCGGGGGACGTGGTCTTCAATCTGACCGGCGTCGCCTCCTCGGGGGTCTGGACGCTGACGTCGGTCAGCGGTCTGAACTACTGGTGGCGCCGGTTCGAGCCCGCCACCCTCTATGTCCGCGAAGGCGACGAGGTCGTGATCCACCTGCGCAGCGCCGACGTGCTGCATCGGTTCTACGTGCCCGCGTTCTCGGTCGGCCCCGTTGACGTATCACCCGGCCACCGGACGACGGTGCGCTTTCGCGCCGAGAGCCGCGGCGTCTACCAGTACTACTGCACCTCCATGTGCGGCGGCTGCCACTTCTACATGCGCGGCTGGATCGTCGTCTCGGCCGAGGGCGAGGAACCGGTCCACCCGCCGCCCATCACGTGCACCCTGTGCCGGCCGCAGGGCCCGAAACCCGAGACGCTCGACAGCCTGGTCGCGCTCGGCGCCTACCTGTACCTCGAGAAGGGCTGCGTCACCTGCCACGGTCCGGAGGGCCAGGGGGGCATCGACAATCCGAACTCGGTCAACAGCCCGGTGCCGGCTCACGACACGACCGCCCAGAAGCTGTTCCTGGCCTCGCAGGAGGACGGCGAGGCGTTCATCGACCTGGTGAGCGCGACCCCCGACCTCGGAGCGCTCGAGGACGAGCCGGAAATCAGCCGGTTCCCCGTGGTCAGGGCCCGCTTCGAGAACGCCAAGCAGATCATCCGGGGCGGCAGGTACTCGTCGAAGGTCGACCTCGATGGACCGGAGCCGCCGCTCCAGATGCCGGCCTGGCAGTACCTGGTCGAGGAGCGCGAGATCGACTCTCTGCTCGTCTACTTCGTCTCGCTCGCCGACTGGGAGGACGGATGACCGCTCGGAGACGGTTCGTCGCGTCGCCGGGGCGCCTCGCGCTCGCCGCGCTCGCGCTCGAGCTCGCTGTCTGCCTGGTGCTGGCCCTGGCCGGCGCTGCGGACCGCCGCGACAGCGAGGAGGATCGAGATCGGATCCGCCGGCTGGCGGCGAGGCTCCAGCTGACCGGCCTCACCCTGTGGTCGTCCGCGAGCTACTGCCGCCACCCCTCGCAGGCAGACGTGTTCTCGGCCCACGGCGAGCACCCGGCGGCTCCGGACCACTTCCCCGAGGGCTCGATCGTCTCCCCGCCTTCGGGGAACCCGGCAGGAGCCTCCCGGACTTGGGGGGCGTCCCAGCCATGAATCACCACCTCCGAATCCTCGACGCCGCCGTCGCCGGGCTGCTTCGCTGCCGCACCAAGACCCTGGTCGTGGTGGCGGTGTACTCGCTTCTCATCGCCCTGCTCGCGTCTCTCCTCCTCTACGTGAAGACCCTGCGCGGCGAGTCGCAGCGCCTGCTGGCCACGTCACCGGAGATCGTCGTGCAGAGGCTGCGCGGCGGTCGCCACGAGCTGGTCCCGGTGGCGTGGGCCGACGCGATCCGGAGCATCCGCGGCGTCGGCGGGGTGACCCCGAGGGTCTGGGGGTACGTCTACGACGTGCCGACCGGTGCGAACCTCACCTTCTGGGGGGCCGACTCGGTACCCCCCGATTCGCTGGAGATCCACGACGGCGAGACGATCGGGCCCGACTCGCCCGGAACGTGCATGGTCGGCCAGGGTGTCGCGGACATGCGCTTCCTGGGGGTCGGCGACCGCCTGCCGCTGAAGGCGGCCGACGGGTCGTTGTTCGCACCTCGGGTGATCGGTATCTTCACCGCCGATTCCGCACTGCTCACCAACGACCTCGTCGTGATGTCGACCGCCGACCTCCGGAGGCTCTTCGGGATGGCACCCGAGATCGCCACCGACCTGGCGGTCGAAGTCTACAACCCGGCCGAGGTGGACACGGTCGCACGCAAAATCCAGGACAGCTGGCCGGACGTTCGCACCGTCACCCGAAGGCAGCTCCTCCAGACCTACGACGCGGTCTTCGACTGGCGGGGGGGCATCTGGGCCGCCCTGCTGCTGAGCACGGTCCTGGCCTTCGCCGTGCTGGTCTGGGACCGGGCCACCGGCCTGTCGGCGGAGGAGTACCGGTCGATCGGCATCCTCAAGGCGGTGGGCTGGACCAGCCGCGAGGTGCTCGAGCTCAAGCTGTTCGAGGGCGTGATCGTCTCCGCGGCGTCGCTGCTGACCGGACTGATCGCCGCGCAGCTCCACCTGGTGGTCCTCGACGGCGTGCTGTTCGCCCGCGTCCTGCGCGGCTGGTCGGTTCTGTTCCCGGCCTTCGAGACGGCGCCGGCGATCGACGCCTACACCCTGATGGTCTGCCTGCCGCTGGCGGTCATTCCGTACGTGGTGGCGAGCGTGGTGCCCGCGTGGCGGGCCTCGATCACGGACCCCGACAGCATCATCCGGAGCTGACGGGTGGCTCGGTCACCTGCCGCGACCGGCGTCGTCCTGGCGCTGGTGCTGCTGATCGGATGCGGCCCGGGCCGACCGGAGCACACGATCGTGCACGACGACAACGGCGTCGTGCTCATCCCGCGCAGGGACGTGGAGGACGGTGCCGTCCACTTCTACAGCTACCCGGCCGGCGGCACCAACGTGGACTTCCTCGTTCGCACCGACCGGCGGGGGGCTCTGCACGTCCATCTCGACGCATGCTACAGCTGCTTCCAGTACAAGAGGGGCTTTGTGGTCGAGGAACGCGACCTCGTCTGCATCGCCTGCCGCCTGGAGTACCCCATCGCCGAGGAAGTGTGGGACTTCATCGGTGCCTGCGCGCCCATCCCGATCCACTCCGCGGTCGTCGGCGACAGCCTCGTCATCGAGCGTTCCATGCTCGTCAAGGCGGCGCGCTACTTCTGAATCAGACCAGGTCGAGGCGGCGGGCGAGGGCCACCGCCTCCAGTCGCGAGTGTGCATCCAGCTTGGCCAGGCACCGGGAAACGTGGTTGCGCACGGTCGTGGGGCTGATCGTGAGCTGCTCTGCGATCTCGTCGGTGCTCATGCCTTCCGCCAGCAGGCGCAGGACCTCCAGCTCTCGCCGCGTCAAGATCCCCAGCACCCAGTCGCCGGAGGTCTCGACAGCGTCCGGGTCGCGCGGGCACGCCGAGAAGACCCTGCGGGTCGCTGACCCTTCGACCACGTGGACGAGCCCCACCCCCTGCCCACCGCGTGTCGCGAACGCCGACACGCGGAGCTCGAGCGGGCGGCCGTAGGCATCTCTCGAGGTGATGCGGAACGGCCGAATCGGGCGGTTTCGAACCGCCATTCTCCAGCAGGCGCAGTCGTCGGCGCAGTACTGGTTGCCGAACACGTCGTTTCCTGCGATGACGTCGCAGCACCTCCGACCCACGACCTCACCGGCAGGCAGCGCGAAGAGCCTTTCGGCCGCGCCGTTCCAAGCGGTGATCTCACCGTCGGGCCCCCTGCAAAACGCTGCGGCGGCGGACTGGAGCACCATATCCTCTGGCTGCACCTGAGCACCTCCGATGTTCGTCTCCTCCCGCCAGGGGGACCCGCCCGGTCATCAGTGCTCTGAGCTCTCAGAGCGAGCCTGCAATCGATGTGCCTGAAACGGGGGCTCAGAAGGAGAGGGCTCGGCGGCTAACCCGTGGCGAACGGACCCTCATCCGTGTCCCGTGGAGCGGGGCGCGGCTCCGGCACCTCGACATCGAAGTTCTCCCACGGGGAGGCCTCAACGTCGACGTCCTCGACTCGCTCCAGGACGTGGATCAGGGACAGGCCGCTGCTGTCGGAAAGTCGGAGCACGGTGACGGCGACCTTGAACCACCGACCCGCCGCATCCCGAATCTCCATATTGTAGGGCTGGACCGTGGCGCCCCGGACCGCCGCCTGCCAGCTCGGGCATCGCTCGCAGCAGTAGATTCCGAGCTCGTCCCGGCCACCGATCACGCTGTGGCAGCGCTTGCCGATCACCGTGACGGCAGCGTGCCCGAGCATCGCTTCGGCCGCTTCGTTCCACGCCGAGATCCTCCCCGAGGGCCCACGGGAGAAGGCGGCGATCCCGGTCCCCATGACGATGTCGCCTGCCTCCATTCGGCGCCTCCCGGCTGACCGACGTGAAACCGAGTCGTTCCTTCCGTCCCGCTGGGGTCCGACGGAGGTCGCGACCGGTCGAGGCAGTGAACTGCCATCGAGGGCGCCGCTGTCGAAAGCCTGAAGGTCCGTCTGACCGGAGACGCGTGTCCCTGGGTGGTAACTCATCACTCCTCCCAAGGGAGCCCGGGTGGCGGCCGGTCGGGAGGACGACGGTCGCCGTACCGCCACAGCGGCGGCGACCTACTCTCCAGGATGTGTCGATTCCACCGGATGTCAATCCTCAATTCGCATCAAAACGGTTCGTCCCGGCCGACGGGGTGGACGAGCTTCGCGGCCGTCGAGACCGGGAGGAACACGATTCCCGCTCCGGGAAGCCGCTCCCCGATCAACGGGTCGGCTCGGATAGGTGCCTTCGGATAGGCTCCAGGCAAGCGCCAGAGCCTCACGGTTGCCGTTCGCGGCCGCGTGCTGGGACCTTCACGGCGCCTCACCCCCGACCACCTCCCGCAACCGACGCTCGATGTAGTCGTGGAACGGGTTGCACCGCAGCCGCGTGAAAGCACCCGGCGACACTGCCATCAGGCCGCGTTCGCCGCGCGGCTCGAGGGTGCCGAGCTGGACCCCGAAGAGGTTGTCCGGATCGGGCTCGAGGCCGTAGATCGGGTCGTCGACCGGGAACGGCAGCGCCACGTGCGACAGCGAGAAGACGCCCCTCGGCCACTGGAGGTCGAGCGCCCCCACCTCGGCCTCGCGAGCACCGCCCGGCCGTGACCAGACCTCGAGGGCCGCGGTGGACTCGTCGATGTTGGTGACGGCCGTCAGCCGGAAGGGTGTGGTCGGCCGGTCGATCAACATCTGCAGCCTCGCCACGGGATCGGTGCGGAAGAAGTCCCGCATCTTCGCCCGCCGGTTGATGCCGAAGATCACGAGCTCGTGCTCCGGCTCCGGCAAGCGGTCGTAGAGGCACTCGACCACTGCCTCCACCAGGACCGTGGCGTCGGCCAGCGACATGAAGGTCAGGACCGGTGGGAAGCGCGACGCCACCTGCTGCGCCTCGAGCGCGGCCAACCGGCGGCGAATCGAGCGTGTCAGCACGTGCGTCTGATACCCGGCGTCGGCGGGAAACGAGTTGTATTTGAAGGGATCCCACTCGGGCTGGATGTCGGTCCACGCGAGCCGGTCGAACCACGGCATGAAGCTCACCACCCGGTGGCCGCGGGCCAGCGCCGCCAGCCGCGTGATGCCGATCGCCGGCGAGAAGAGGATGACCCGATCGGGGACCCGAATCTCCTCGTCGGCGAGGCTGTCGAGCGCCAGGTCGACCGCCAGCGCGCCGCCGTTCGAGTAGCCCGCCACGACGATGTCGCCCGAGGGCCCGACCGTTGTTTCCAGGTGCCGATAGGCGATGCGGACTGCCGCGCGCCAGTCGTCGACCTCGGCTCGACGGAGCCCGCCGGGGGTGGTGCCGTGGCCGGGCAGGCGGAGCCCGACCACGTGGAGCCCCTGGGCGTGGAGGATCTCGGCGGCGCGCCGCAGGCTGTACGGCGAGTCGGTCAGCCCGTGCAGAAGCAGCGCCCCGCCCCTGTCCTCGCTCCCCTCCAGCTCGTAAGACCGGTTCCAGTCGCGGGGGAAGCCCGCAGGGTTGTTGACACCGCCTGGGGCGTACCGATTCCAGGCCGGTTCCGCGCGCGAGTCGCGGTTGCGGACGACCCGCTCGTCGAGCTCCCGGAAGAGGCGGTCCTCGAGCGCCAGGTAATCGTCCCAGCCGAATCCGCCCCGCGCATCCTCAGCCCCGAACTCGTGCTCGAGGTCGACCGTGTGCCACGGCGACAGCTCCGGTTTCGATCGTTGGGCCCACGACGCGACAACGACAACAGCCGCGACGACGGCGGCAGCAGCGACCACCGTGCCCCGCAGCCAACGGGCCGACCGATTCTGGCTCACTGGCGATACCCCTTTCGAGATGGCGTACACTGCTCGAGATCTTAACCTGGGTCGAGGCGTTTTCCGGGGGGACCGATCGATGTCCACGAGCCGGCCGGCAGCATGAGCGAGCGCGTCTCGAGGTGGCGGACGGGTTTGCGCCGCACTCTCTGGATCCTCGCCGTCGTCGTGGCGGTCGGGGTCGCACTTCCTTTCGGCTGCGTCGGCAACCGGATGTTCAACACCGAGCCCGACGATTACCTGAGGAGGTACTCGACGCCCGGAGGGCTGCCGTACTCGGTGGCGGTGGTGGAGTTCGACGACCAGGGGCAGCCGTGGGACCTGCGCCAGCTCGACGCCGCGATCGCGGAGATCCGGCGGTTCAACCGCAGCAGCGACAACGGGATCATCCTCTACCAGTTCATCCACGGGTGGAAGAGCAACGCGGCCCGGGAGAAGAGCTCCGGAGAACGGCTGGCCTGGTTCGAGGGACGGGTGGCGGCGGTCGCCGAACAGTCGGAGGCCACGTCCCGACAGGGGATCGCCGCACCCCGGCCCGTGGTGGGTCTCTACATCGGGTGGCGGGGCCGCACCTACTCGCTGCCGGTTCTCATCGACGCCTCGTTCTGGAACCGCCGGGTGGCCGCCCACCGGGTGGCCTCCAAGAGCCTCCAGGAAGTGCTGTACCGATCCGTCAACGCCGCCCGGGAGCACCCGGACGCCAAGTGCGCCCTACTCGGCCACTCCATGGGCGGGATGATCCTCGAGGAGACCCTCGGACCGGCGCTGGTCTCGGAGATCCTGCTGGCCGAGTACACCGAGGCGGCGGTCCCGGTCCGCTACGACCTGATCGTCGCCGCCAACGCCTCCAGCGAGGCGCTCCTCACGAAGCAGCTCATCGACGTCTTCAAGCGGACCCATGCCGAGCTGGTGTTGGAGGATGCGGCCGGCCGCCGTCGACCGGCCGCCGGCCCGATGCTCGCCTCCGTCACCTCGGTCGACGACGGCGTCACCCGGTACATGGTGCCCCTGGCCATGACGTTCAACTCGCTCTTCGTCCGCTACCGTCCTGCACACGAAGGCGACTTGGCGTCGCAGCGCCGGCTCGGCATCCGCACCGCCGGCCACCTGCCGGTGCTCCACAGCCACACCGTCGAGGTGGCCGGCGGCGACATCGCCATCCGCGAGTGGCCCGGGCGCTGGAACGACACCCCGTTCTGGGTCTTCCGGGTGCCGGCCGAGATCAGCCGCAACCACGGCGACATCGACGGGCCGCTGTGGGGCCGGCTCATGCTGCGGCTGATGGAGGTCAACCACGTCTTCGACCCGAGCGTCCGGATGCTCCTCACGGTCCGGGATCTCGCAGACGACCCAGCTCCCACGAGCTGAGCGTCCGGACCTCTACTCGGCGGACTGCTCGGCGTACTGCTCGTTCAGGAAGTCCACGAGCACCCCCGCCCAGCGATCCAGCGCGCTCCGCGCCTCGGCCACGTTGGTCACCCGAGTGCTCCAGGTCATGAACCCGCCCGTGCTCCGAGCCACCTGCCGGTCGGCGCCGCGCCCGATGATCTGCCCGGTTGCGGCGTCGAAGAGCTCGACGTAGATCGTCGCAGCGCTCGCCGAGGCCGTGAACACCCGCGGGGCCGAGGCGGACCTCGTCTCCGGGGCCGCGATGTCGAGGTCGATGATCGCCGGCCGCACGATCAGGATGTCGTCGGCGACCTCGTCGGTGACCTCGTACCCGCCACTCGCCAAGCGCTGCGCGAAGACCTCCTGGAAGAGCGATGCGACGTCTGCCTTGATCCGCTCCATGTCTCGGGTGGTGATATTGCGGGTCCGGTTCCGGTTCTGGTCCCGCTGCCAGTTGGCGCGAAAGGCGACCGCCGGCTCGAGGATCTTCACTCGTGTGAACACGCTGAAGTCGGCGTCGGGGGCGAGGTAGGCGATCGCGATCCTGCTCGACTCGACCCTCTCCAGCCCGTCGAAGCTGGTGTCCTGGGCCAGCGCTGCGCCGGGCGCCACCACCGACACCACACCGAGCAGAGCAACCGTTACGAATAGAACCGAACGCGAAACTGTGCGACTCTCCATATCGTCCTCCCGTCGGACTCCGCGGTCGTGCGATCCCTCAGGTCTGCGGCGTCACCCGGGTGAGCCGCACCGGTTCGGTGGCGAAGTTCTGGATCTTCAGCGTGTTGGTCTCTTCCTCCACCGTGAGCCGGACGCCGATGGCGAGCTGACCCTCGCCGACGTTCTCCGCGTCGAGGTCGATGAAGAACAGAGTGACGTCGAAGTTGCGCCACCGTGGCTGGTTCACCGCCTCGGACATCGTGATCGGCCGGTCGAGTCCGAGGACGATTCGCCGGCCGCCGTTCTCGAGCGGAATCTGGCGCGCGTACCGCAGCCGTTCCGACGGCATGCTCGAAGCTCCGGTTGCCCTCGGCCCGGCGCTGACCACCCGGACCCAGCCGGTCTCCGGCTGCCGGCGCATCTCGCGCACCATCGCGCGCTGGCCCTTCTTCGTGAGCACCTCGAACAGATGTTGGCGCTCGTCATCGGTGGTCCATCGCGTGATGTTGATGTCGATGGTCGCGGTGGTCCCCGGCGGGAGCAGCGGCGGATTGCTGGTGCCCATGGCCACCGCGCGAGCGGTGAACCGCTCCCTGAACGACTCGGGACCCTCCTGGGCCGCCGCCGAAGCCGCGAGACCCACGGTGACGGCCAGCACCAGGCACGCCACGACGCCAATACGGTTGTTCTCGGTCATCGGATTGTCTCCGTCCTGACTCGAACTGGATCCCGGCACGGAACCCAGCCTCGTCGGTTGTTGTCCCCGATCCCGGTCACTGGATCGACAGCGGCGCCCGAAGCGTGGCCTCGACCAGCGTGCCCGACGGGATGTTGATGGTGTTGCCGCGGGTCAGGATCGACGCCCCGGCGCCGACCTTGGCGCCCGTCCGCGCGCCCGAGCTGCCGCCGATGAGGCCGCCGACCGCCGCCGCGCGAGCGGTCCGCCCGACGGTCTGCCCTGCCGTGTTGCCGGTCTGCGCCTCGAGACCGGTGGTCGAGATCTGGAACAGCCGGTTGTCGATCATGATGTCGGTGAACTCGAGGGCGAGCTCGGACGAACCGGCGACCCTGCCCGACTGCCGGGCCTGGGTGATCCTCCCGTAGACCCACGCGCCGCGCGGCGCCACCTGGACCCCCTGCACGAACAGCGCGCCTTCGAGCTGGCCCCGGAACCGGTGGCCGGCCGAGTGGCGGCTCGAGTCGATGGTCTCCGACAGGCGAACCATCAGCCGGGTGCCCTCGGGCACCACGGTGGCCGCCGCGGGCGGAGCGTCCGCGAAAGCAACGGCGGTGTCGACGCCGGCGGAAAACCACACCGCGACGACCTGGGAGGTGTTGAACACCTCGACCTGCCCCGCCACCTCGAACATCACGCTCGCGGGATTACCTCCGACGAACGAGCCCTCGACGAGGGTGCCGTCGACCAGCTCGAGCGTGTCGGCCGCAACCGGCGATGAAACCACGATCACTGTCGCGATCAGTCCGAGCAGTACTTTCGTTCTCATGACTTTTCCTCCTTGTTCGCTTGTCCGTCGACTCTATTGCCCCGCACGCAGGGGTGCCCTACCGAGACGACCCGGATTCAAAGCGGAAGGACGATCCCGGGTCATGAGGGGTCCGGCTCCCCAGGGGCGGCGGGTCCGGTTCGTTGCCGGTCCTCGTCGAGCACGAGAACCATGAAGGCGTGCAGATCGTCCGGGGACGAGAACGCCGCCCGGCGGCCGGTCAGCACGTGCTCGACCCGACCGTGGAACACCTTGTTGGAAAGGTCCGCGTCACTGCTCAGGCTGACGAGAAAGGCGCGCCAGGACGGTAGATCCACGATCACACCTCCCTCGAGCTACCCGGACCGGCCACCCGCGATCGCGACCCGACCGTCACCGGTGGCGTCGCGCCATCGGTCGCTCCTGCCCCTCGAGGCGAGGCCGCCCGGCTACCGGGGCTCAAAACGCTGCCTCCAGGTACAGGAGAACCCCGACCTGCGAGTAGCTCCCGCGGGCGGTGGAGGAGCCGGTCTCGAACTCCCTGACCCGGATGTCGACCCGCTGGACGCCGGCGCCGACGCCGAGGTGGCGGG
>DATHSO010000064.1:0-24776 GCA_035464095.1 Candidatus Methylomirabilota bacterium
TTGATGGCGACCTTGGTGCCGTCGTCGGCCTCGACCCGAACCAGGGGGCCGTTGTCGGCCTTGCCGAGGGCGTCGAAGACGAGGCCCGGGTCGAAGGTCTGCCAGTCCCAGCGCTCGAGCGCGTAGAGCACGCCGTCGAGCGGGACCACGCAGCGCACGGTGGCGTCGTCGGCGTCGACCGAGATCTCGAGGTTGTCGCCGTGCTTGGCGACGGCGACCCGGGCGTCGTCGGCCTCGACCTTGACCAGGGCGGTGTCGGGGGCCTCCAGCAGCCCGCGAACCGCCCCGAGGATCAGCTCCCGGTTGGCGGCGAGCTCGGGCGGGACCGCCGCGTCCTCGAAGGCCTCGTCGGGCACGAATGAGGCGGCGATCTCGGCCACGAAGAGCGGGAACGGCACCTTGATGTGCATCGGGTCGGGGTCCGCGACCTGGACGTCGACCACCATCCAGTCGGTGATGACGGCCGCGGTGGCGATGCCGGCCAGCCCCGCCAGTAGGACCGCGCCGAGAGTGGAAACGCCGCGCTGTCTCATGGTGTCCTCCCGCTCCTCTTCGGGCCCGCTACTCGATCCAGATCCGGACGTCGGCGTCGTTCGACTGCACGGTCACCAGGTCGCCGTTCGGCAGCTTCTCGAAGCTCTGAAGCAGGGCCGCGACGTCGATCTCGCTCGAGCCGTCGATGTGGAGCGCGTCCATCAGCTCCATGGGCACCGTGACCTTGACCTTGGCGTTGTCGCCCTCGATCTCGTCGACGTCGATGGTCAGGGTGCCGCGCTCCTTGCGGACGCTGACCTTGGCGTCGGGGGAGTCGACGGTGACGAACTTGCCGTCGGGCGCGTCCTTGACCGCGGCCAGGATCTCCGTCCAGTCGACGTCGGCCTCGTCGATGTCGAGGTCGATGCGGCCGCCGTGGAAGTTGTCCACGTCGACGCTCTTGAGCACCGTCAGCACCAGGTTGAGGGGCAGGTGGACCTCGATGTTGGCGCCCTCGTTGTGCTCGGTGACGTGGACGTTGACCCACCGGGTCGGGGCCTGGTCCGCGGCGAGGGCCAGCCCGGCGGCGAGGATGAAGATGGCGGCGATGATGGTGACCTTGCGATTCATGGCTGACCTCCCTGTCGCTCTCACATTCATGACGATCGTGGACCGATTTCCTTAACAGCCGTCCCTGCTGATGACAACGAAGGCCGCGGGAAAAGGTTCTCACCTCCCGCGTCCGCGTCCGCGTCCGCGTCCGTGCCCGGGATGGCGTTGTTTCGGACGCGGGCACGGACGTGGACGCGGACGCGGGATGGAGGCGGCGAGACCGGAAGGGGTGTCACGCCTCCTTGGGCATCACGAGCCACAGGACGAGGTAGACCAGGATGCCGGGGAAGGCCACCGACAGAATGGAGATGACCACGAACAGTACCCGCACCGTCGTGGGGCTCCAGCCGAGCCACTCGGCGAAGCCGCCGCAGACGCCGGCGATGATGCGGTTGGAGCGGGAGCGTCGGAGGGCGTTCGAGGTGGCCACGGAGGTCTCCTTTCGACTTTCGGCTGATGGGTGATACGCCGCGGCCGCCGGTTGGTTCCTGCCTCAGGCCGCGGCCGAAGTCTTCTTCGCGTCGAGGCGCCGGGTGACGGCGATGTAGATAAGCAGCGCCACCAGCGAGGTCAGGCCGACCAGGGCGTAGGCGTACCACAGGTAGTGGGCCTGGGCGTAGGCTTCGGGCATGGGCGCCTGGCCGGCGAGGGCGAGGGCGTGCTGGGCCTGCACCTCCGGCGGCAGGGTCGACGGCTGGGGCACGAAGCGGGCGAGCAGGAAGCCCGACAGGATGAAGCCGAACAGCCACGCGAAGAAGGTGTTCATGTGGGCGAAGCCGAGGAACACGCCCTCCTTGCCGCGGGGCGCCTGCTTGGAGGCGAACTCCAGGTACTTGGGGCTCAGGAAGCACTCGGCGAGGCCCTGGATGGCGATGCCGACGACCATCATGGCCGTGATCGGGTGGACCGACAGCCCGAAGATCTCGAGATTGCCCTCGAAGGCCGCCGACGAGGCCATGGCCAGGGCGGACAGCGGGATCAGGGCCATGGCCACGAGCAACGAGTTGGCCGGCTTCCAGTCGCGCACCAGTTGGGTGATCAGGACCACGAACAGCACCACCACCAGCGGGTTGACGTTGGCGTACCACTCGGGCTTGTAGGTCTCGCCGGCCATCCGCAGCACGTAGTCGGGCATGGCCGCGTAGAGCTGGCCCTGGATCGCCCAGAAGCCGGCGGTGATCAGGATCAGGAACAGGAAGCGGAGGTTGGACATGGCCAGCCACATCCCCTGGAGGACCTCGGGGATGTTGCGCGGCTGGGCGTCGCTGTCGTCGGGCGGGTGGAAGAGCAGGAACACCAGGATCAAGGCCACGAGTGAGGCGGCCGACGAGAAGAACGGCACCGTCTCGACCCCCATCTCGATGCGCATGGGGGCGACGATGGTCTTGCCGGTGAAGGAGCCGATGTTGACCACCATGTAGAAGATGGAGAAGGCCCGGGCGCGGTTGACGCTGTCCGAGGACTTGGACACCGTGCCGGTGATCACGGGCTTGACGAAGGCGCCGCCGACCACGATGACGAACAGCCCGACCAGCACCGGGCCGAGGGTAGAGAAGACCCCGAGCATGCCGTAGCCGACGGTGAGCAGCGCGAAGGCGAGCATGAGGCCGTTGCGGAAGCCCATCCGGTCGGCGAGGGCGCCGGTGAAGAAGGGGAAGAAGTAGATCAGGGCTCCGAAGAACCCGGCGATCACTCCCGACCAGACGTCGTCGAGGCCCACCACTCGGAGCAGGTAGGTCCTGAGGGCGATGAAGGTGCCGTAGTAGGCCGCCCGCTCGAACAGCTCGGCGGCGTTGCCGGTCCAGAATGCGCGCGGGAAGCGCCAGGTGCTCGTGCCGTCGCTCATTACCACCCCCGGCCGCGTCGTGACGGAAGCGCCACTCTACCATCGAATTGGAACCCAGATCGGCCCCGGGCGGCGTAGAATCCCGAGCGATGAAGATCCGGAACTGGCTCATCCTCGGCGCGGTGGTCGTGGCTGCCGCGGTCACGCTCAAGCTGACGGTCTTCGAGCCCGAGCCGGTCCGGGTGCGGCTCGCCACGGTGGAGCGGGGGGTGGTGGAGGAGACCGTCTCCAACACCCGCGCCGGCACCGTCAAGGTGCGGCGACGCGCCAGGCTCTCGCCCCAGATCGGCGGCCTGGTGGTCGCGACGCCGCACCTGGAGGGCGAGCGGGTCGCCGCCGGCGAGCTGCTGCTCGAGCTCGACGACCGCGCCCAGCAGGCGCAGCTGGCGCTGGCCCGGCGCAGCGTCGCAGCCGCTCGCGCCCAGGCCGACGAGGCCTGCCTCGCCGCCGAGCTCGCCGAGACCGAGCTCGGCCGTACGACCTCCCTGCACGGGCGCGGCATTGCCTCCGACCAGAGCCTGGACGTGCTGCGCTCCGAGCGCGACCGGTCCCAGGCCGCCTGCGAGGCCGCGCGGGCGGCGGTGGAGCGGGCGCTGGCCCAGGTCGCGGTGGTCGAGGTCGAGATCGCCTTCACCGAGCTTCGCGCCCCCTTCGACGGCGTGGTCGCCGAGGTCTCGACCGAGGTCGGCGAGTGGATCACGCCGTCGCCGCCGGGGGTGCCCATCCCACCGGTCATCGACCTGCTCGACCCGGCATCCACCTTCGTCAGCGCGCCCATCGACGAGATCGACGCCGAGCGGGTCCGGGTCGGCCAGGAGGTGCGCCTCAGCGTCGACTCGCGCCCCGGCGTCCGCTTCGCTGGAAGGGTGGCGAGGGTGGCGCCGTACGTGCTCGACGTCCTCGAGCAGAATCGGACCGTGGAGATCGAGGTCGACTTCGCCGAGCCCGAGCTGGCTGCCGGCGTGCTGCCCGGCACCTCGGCCGACGTCGAGGTGATCCTGGACCGGCGCGAGGACGTGCTCCGGGTCCCGACCTCGGGCGTCGCCGACGACGGGCGGATGCTGCGCCTGACCGACGGCGTCCTCGAGGAGGTGCGGATCGAGACCGGCCTCGCCAACTGGCAGTTCACCGAGGTGCTCGGCGGAGTCGCCGAGGGCGACCGGGTGGTGGCCGCCCGTGACTCCGCCGACATCGAGCCCGGCGTCCCCGCCGCGGAGCGGCGATGATCGAGCTGGAGGGTCTGTGGCGGACCTACCGGGTGGGGGACTCGGAGGTCCACGCCCTGCGCGACGTCGCCCTCGGCATCGAGCGGGGCGACTACCTGGCCGTGGTCGGCCCGTCGGGCTCGGGCAAGTCGACCCTGCTCAACATCCTCGGCTGCCTCGACCGGCCCACCGCTGGCAGCTACCGCTTCGAGGGCCAGGACGTCGGCGGGCTGGCCGACCTGGAGCGGACCCGGCTGCGCCAGCACGAGATCGGCTTCGTCTTCCAGTTCTTCCACCTGCTGCCCCGGCTCACCGCCCAGGGCAACGTGGAGCTGCCCATGCTCTTCGCCGGGGTCGGCCGCGCCGAGCGCCACCGCCGGGCGGCCGAGGCCCTGGCCGCGGTCGGGCTCTCCGACCGGGCCCACCACCGGCCGGACCAGCTCTCCGGCGGTCAGCGGCAGCGCGTCGCCATCGCCCGGGCCGTGGTCATGGGCCCGGGGCTGCTCCTCGCCGACGAGCCCACCGGCAACCTGGACCGGGCGTCGGCGGGGGAGGTCATGGGCCTGCTCGACGCCATGAACCGGGACGGCCAGACGGTGGTGCTGGTGACCCACGATCCGGAGATCGCCCGCCGCGCCGCCGCCACGGTGCGAATGGACGACGGGGCGATCGTGGAACGGACGGAACAGTGAATTTTGAATTATGAATTTTGAATTTTTAATTCCATCGCAAAACTCTCGGGGTTCACTGCGATGGATAATTAAGAATTAAGAATTAAGAATTAAGAATTAAGAATTAAGAATTGAGAATTCGTGATGAGCGTAGCTGAGCTGGTGGGGTTCGCAGTGGGGGCGCTGCGGGGGCACCGGCTGCGGACCGTGCTGTCGGTGGCCGGGGTGGCGGTGGGGATCGCCGCGGTCATCGCACTGACCGCTCTCGGCGAGGGCGCCCGGCAGTACGTGGTGGCCGAGTTCAGCTCGCTCGGCACCAATCTTCTGATCGTGATCCCCGGCAAGGTCGAAACCACCGGCATGCTGCCCTTCGGCGGCACCACCAACGACCTCACCATCGAGGACTACCGCGCGCTCGCCACCCGGTTGCCGCTGGTGGTGCAGGCGGCGCCGCTGGCCACCGGCACCGAGGAGATCCGGGCCCGGGGTCGGTCCCGCTCGGTGCCGATCTTCGGCACCACCGCCGAGCTCGCGGAGGTCCGCCGCCTCCGGATCGCCTCGGGCCGCTTCCTGACCCCCGGCGACCCGGACCGGGGCGGCAACGAGGCGGTGCTCGGAATCACGGTGGCGCGGGAGCTCTTCGGAGCTGCCTCGCCCCTGGGCGAGGTGGTGCGGATCGGCGACTGGCGGTTCCGGGTGGTGGGGGTGCTCGCGCCGCGCGGCCGCTCCCTGGGCTTCGACTTCGACGACATCGTCTTCGTGCCGGTTCGCACCGCGATGCGGATGTTCAACCGGTCGTCGCTGTTCCGGATCCTCGTCGAGGTCCGCACGGAGCGGGACCTCGAGCAGGGCAAGCGGGACGTGCTCGAGCTGATCGCCGCCCGCCACCGCGCCGAGGACGTTACCGTCATCACCCAGGACGCGGTGGTCTCCACCTTCAACTCCATCTTCGGAGTGCTCACCCTCGCCCTGGTGGCCATCGCCTCGGTGTCCCTGACCGTGGCCGGGATCGGGATCATGAACGTCATGCTGGTGGCGGTGGCCGAGCGCCGGCGGGAGATCGGCCTGCTCAAGGCCCTCGGCGCGTCGACCCGGCAGGTGCTGGCGGTCTTCCTGGCCGAGGCGGCGGTGCTGTCGAGCGTCGGCGGCGCCGTCGGCCTGGCCGCGGGGTGGCTGGCGGTGCGCGCCTTCGTCCAGGTCTACCCGAGCTTTCCGGCCGCGGCTCCGGCGTGGGCGGTGGCCGCCTCCCTCGCGGTCTCCTTCGGGGTCGGCGTCGTGTTCGGCGTCGTCCCGGCACGGCGGGCGGCGAAGCTCGATCCCGTTCAGGCGCTGGTGGGACGATGACGAATAAATTCTCAATTCGAAATTCTCAATTTTTAATTACATCGCAATTGATTCGGAATTTCCTGCGATGTTTAATTGAGAATTCAGAATTCAAAATTGAGAATTCAGGACGAGGGGCGGCCTGATGGACGCCCTGGAGCTGGTGCGGTTCGTGGTCGGCGCCCTCGGTGGCCAGCGGCTCCGGTCGTTCCTGTCGGCGCTGGGGGTCGGCATCGGGGTGGCCGCGGTGATCCTGCTGACCTCCCTCGGCGAGGGCACCCGCGACTACGTGGTCGGCCAGTTCACCCAGTTCGGCACCACCCTGATCGGGATCAACCCCGGCAAGGTCGAGACCGTCGGCATGCCGGGGGTGCTCGGCGGCACCACCCACAAGCTCACCATCGACGACGCCGAGGCCCTGCGCCGGGTGCCCGGGGTCGAGGAGGTGGTTCCGGTGGCCTTCGGCCAGGCCAAGGTCGAGGGCGGCGGCCGCGGCCGCAGCGTCTTCATCTACGGCGTCGGCTGGGAGGCGGCGGCGGCGTGGCGCTTCGGCGTCGCCCAGGGCTCCTTCCTGCCGCGCATGGACCCGAACCGCCGGGGCGCCTTCGCGGTTCTCGGGGCCACGCTGGCGCGCGAGCTGTTCGACGAGCGCTCGCCGCTGGGCGAGCGGGTCCGCATCGGCGGCAGCTCCTTCCTGGTCGTCGGGGTGATGGAGCCCAAGGGGCAGCTCCTCGGCTTCGACCTCGACGACACCGCGTTCATCCCGGTCGCTTCCGCCATGGACATCTTCAACATCGACGAGCTCCACGAGATCGACGTGGTGGCGGCCTCGAGCGGGGCCATCGAGCCGGTGAGCGAGGGCATACGCCGGCTGCTCATGGAGCGCCACCGCGGCGAGGAGGACTTCACCATCACCACCCAGACCGAGATGCTCGAGACCTTCGGTCGGGTGATCGGGATCATCACGGTGGCGGTCTCGGGGATCGCCGGGATCTCGCTGTTCGTCGGCGCCATGGGGATCCTCACCATCATGTGGATCTCGGTCCACGAGCGGACCGCCGAGATCGGGCTGCTGCGGGCCCTCGGCGTGTCGCGGTCCCGGGTGCAGCTGCTGTTCCTGCTCGAGGCGGTGACGCTGGCCGTGGCGGGGGGTCTGCTCGGCCTGACGGTGGGCTTCGTGCTGACGGCGGCGATCACGACGGTCGTGCCCGATCTGCCCATGAGCACCCCGCCGGGCGCCGTGGCGGCGGCCCTGGCCATGAGCCTGCTGGTGGGGGTCGTCAGCGGCGTCGCCCCCGCGCGCCGCGCCGCCGCCCTCGACCCCATCGAGGCCCTTCGGGCGGAGTGAGGTCGCGAGCCGGGTTCGGGATCAGTCCCGCGGATGCCCCGGTCCGGGGGGCCCGGGGTAGTCCTCGAAGGCGGGGCGGTCGCCGAGGTCGCGGCCCTGCTCCATCAGCTCGACCACGTCCAAGTACTCCAGGGCGCGATCACCGTGGGCCTCGGCGGCGGCCGACCTGGCGAGGGCGATCGCATCCACCCTCTGGCCGTCGACGTAGAGCAGGCGGGCGAGGGTGTCGGCGACGTCCGCCGACGGGTCCGCCTCGTAGGCGGTCCGGGCCATCTCGACCGCGGTGTCGACGGACTCGCGGGCCAGGTAGAGCTGCCAGGCGGCTCGGTTGAGGTCGTCGGCCCCGGCGCCCTCGGACGCCTCTGCGAACCAGATCGCGTACAGCTCGCCGGCGAGATCGTAGTGGCCGCCGCGCAGGGCGAGCTCGGCCACGCCGTAGAGGTCGCCCTTCGGCATCTCGTCGGCCGTTACGAGATCGAGGAGCGCCTCGGTGTCGGCGAACCGGGCCTTGCGCAACCGCTCGGCCTGCTCCTCGGGGTCGAGCTCGACCAGGCCCTCCTCGAAAAGCTGCCGGAGCCGCTCCGCCCCCGGCACCGGCGGCACGTCCATCGGCCGCTCCCAGCCCTTCCGGTAGAGCTTGGCCGCGGTCAGGTAGAGGCGGTAGTGGAGATCGCGCCCGGCCTCGAACATCAGCTGCTTGCAGAGCTCGTGGTCGTGGCCCGGCACCCCGTGGTAGAGCTCGATCTTGGCGATGGCGCCCTCCGGGTCCGACCGCTCCAGCAGGCCCTTCACCGCCCGCTTGACGGCCTCCCGGTCGGCGGGGTTGTCGCGCAGCTGCTCGAGGCAGGCGAACAAGGTGTCCCCGGTCCGGATGCGCCGCAGCTCGGCCAGGAAGCGCTCGGGGGGCAGGTAGCCGACGATCCGCTCCACCTCCTCGCCGGCGCCGTCGAGGAAGACCATGGTGGGATAGGACTCGATGCCGAAGCGGTCGGCGGCCTCCCTGCCGTTGCCCTCGGCGTCGAGCCGCACCGCCACCAGGCCGTCCAGCTCCCGGCGCACGTCGGCGTCGGTCAGGGTCTCGGCCTCCAGCCGCCGGCACCAGCTGCACCAGGGGGTGTAGAACTCGACGAAGACCAGGGTCTCGCGCTCGGCGGCCTCCTCGATGGCCGCGTCGAGACCGCCCCGGAACCACAGGTCGTCACCCGACGGGGCGCAGGCGACCAGGGCCAGAGCGGCCAGCCAGATCACGAGCAAGGGCCAAGTCTTCAATCGAGCCTCCGATAGGGGGTCGGCGGGATACCGCCCCCGGTGGCGGGCGTCGCCGCTCCTCACAACACGCGGGCGGCGGCTCGGTCTTCCCCGCGCAGTGATACGCGGTATCGGCAACCGGGTTTCGCGGACGGGTCGAGATGCGACGGGGTCGGTCCCGGTCACCAGACGTAGTCGGAGGCGATGGCCCGCTTGTCCCGCCCGGCGAGGATGTGGACCACCCGGATCCGGCGCACGGTGACCGGCGACACGCTGCCCAGGGGCACGTGGACGATGCGCTTGCCGCGGGACGACGCGTAGGCGCGCATCCGCTCCGGCGGGGGTTTCGACCCCAGACGGACCACCAGCTTCTCCAGGCTGTAGTCCACCGCCGCCATGGTCAGCACCTCCGACTTTGAGCGGGCGCGACGGTAGTCCGGGTCGCGCCAGACGTCGTAGAGCCGGCCCGGCGGGTAGGTCAGCATGAAGCCGCCGTAGGTGGCGCGCATGATCCCCGGGCCGACGATCTGGCGGGTCGGGTCGGTGGCGTACAGCGCCATGTCCGACTCCTGCTCGTGCTCGCCGAGCCAGCTCAGCAGGTAGGGGTAGGCGGTGCCGTCGGGATCCTCGTCGAAGATCGCCACCACCGACCCGGCGCGGCCCGGGGCGCGGCCGGTCTCCTGCACCCAGATTCGCCCCTCGTGCCAGCGCAGCAGGGTCTCGCGCAGGTCGACGCCGTCGAGCAGGCTGGTGGTGAAGGGCTCGGAGCGGCGGTGGTCGGCGGCCAGGATCGAGATCGCCTTGCGCTGCAGGAAGCGGCCGTAGTCCTCGACCACCAGGTCCTCGGGCGGATACGAGCAGATCCCGTCGGCGTCGAAGGCTTCCAGCCACTTGGCCGGGTCGTCGGTGGTGGGCCGGGAGCGCACCGGGACCAGCCGCTGCTTGACCTTGAAGAAGCGCCGCCGGAAACGCACCCGCCGGCTCCCGAGGTCGAGCATCTCGCCGTCGATGCGGGCACTCTCCAGCTCGACCGGGCCGTGCTGCCACGGGTAGGTGCGGCCGGTGTCGAAAACCTCCCAGGCCAGGTTGTCGTCGGCCACCCCCCGAGCCGCCACCAGCCACTCGTACAGGCCCGGCACCAGCAGCCCGCGGACCCGGGCGTAGCGGCGCCCGAAGTCGAAGTAGAGGCGGCGCTGCCAGGGCGCCACGGCGTTCCGGGTCTGCTCGGCCCAGGAGGCCGCCGCGATCCGCCAGACCACCCCGGCGAGGGCCCCCCGGTCGACTCGTGCACGCCTCCCTTCGCCCGGCCGCACGCCGTGGTGTGCGGCCCAAGCGGCCACCGACCGGGCGCGCTCGGCGGCGTCGTCCACAGCCTCGCCGGCGAGGACCCGCAGCCCGTCGCGGACCAGCTCGACCCGGCGCGAGACGGTGGCCTCGAAGGCGGGCTCGGGCGGCGGTGAGCCCTGCCGCAGCAGCTCGTGAACCGCGTGGGCCAGGGGCGGGTCGTGGAGGACCGCGGTCAGGCTCTCGGGGTGGAGGTGGCGCAGCTGCACCGAGGTCCGGCACTGGCGCGCCAGGGGCGGCGCGGTGGGGCCGGCGAGGTGGGCGGCGACCCGGTCGGCGTGGGCGGCGCCGACCAGGGCGAGAGTGGTTCCGCCTGCGCCGGCCGCCGCCTCCTTGAGGTGGTGGGCCATGCCGAGCTCCCGGAGCTCGTCGGTGGGGTCCCGGGGCTCGTCCCGGGCGAGGCGCCGGACGATCTCGAGGTAGGCCCCGGCGCCCAGGGTGTGGATGGCGTGGGGGTCGGGGTAGGGCTCGACGGACCGGGTCGCCGCCGGCAGGTCGGGATCGACGAGGGCGGTGGGGCGGCCGCGCTCCGCGGCCCACCGGAGGGCCTCGACGAAGGGGTCGCCGGGCGCGGTCAGCCAGATCCGGGCGTCCTCGCCCGCCTCCTCCGAGATCACCACCGAGATCCTGGGCAGGCGCGCGATCGCCCTTCCGACCGCCTCGGCCAGGGTCGTGGGCAGCTCGACGGCGACCAGCGCCGGGTCGAGCTCGTCGAGCACCTCGGCGACCACCGCCCCGAGCTCGACCCGGTCGTGCAGCACCGGCAGGATCCGGATGCCCGGGGCGGCTTCGGGCGCGATGCGGTCAAGGTCCATCACGAATTCTCAATTCTCGATTTTTAATTCTTAATTAATTAGCCCACCAAAATGTAAATTGTCGATATAATTCATAATTCATAATTAAGAATTGAGAATTAGAAATTGTTCCGCGTCGTCGCCGAGACCGAGGCGAAGCGCGGTGTCGACGGCGGCAGCGGGGTCGGCCGCGTGGCCGCGGTGGAGCAGCTTCATGGCGTAGCGGGCGACGTTGATGCCGTCGCGCACCGAGTACCTCAGGTCGGCGAGGTGGGCGCTGCGCAGGAAGCCGAGGACGTGCTCGACGACCTCGTCATCGACGCCCTCCACCTGGGCCCGGAGGATGGCGCGCTCCTCGTCCTCCTCGGGAAAGTCGATGACGATCTGGGGCATCAGCCGGGAGTGGATGTACTCGGGGATCTCGTAGGTCGAAGCGTCCTCGTTCATGGTCGTGACGAAGCGGAACTCCGGCCGGGCGGCGACGGTGATGCCGGCGGCGACGCTGTCGACGGTCCGCCGGTGGTCGAGCAGCGGCGCCAGGGACGCCCAGCTCTTCTCGCTCATCCGGTTGCCCTCGTCGAGGATGCAGACCCCGCCGCGGACCATGGCCGTGACCAGGGGCGAGGCCATGTACCGGATGCCGCCGTCGGGGGCGAGCACCGGGGTCACCAGCAGGTCCTCGGGCCGGGTGTCGGTGGTCGCCTGGACGATGTAGATGTCCTGGCCGAGCTCGCGGGCGGCGGCGCAGGCGAGGGTGGTCTTGCCGACGCCGGGCTTGCCGAGCAGGCGCGGGTTCAGGGGCAGGTCGCGCTCGGAGAAGCAGGTCCAGGCCGCGAGCAGCTGCAGCAGCACCTCGCGCTGGCCGATCCAGGGCGGGATCTCGGCCACCGGGCGGGCCAGGTTGAGGGTCACGCCGTCGATGGTGATCACGGTTTCTGCGCTCGGGGGTGTCATGGGGGGATTGTATCGTTCCGGGTCCGTACCCGTGCCCGTACCCGTGCCCGTGCCCGATGGCTGTTGCAGTGGCAGTGGCAGTGGCAGTGGCAGCGAGCAGCGGTCCATCGCGCCCCGGGGAGCCCGCACCGGGTCGGCGGGGGCGCCGACCCACTCAGACGTGTGAGCTGCAGTTGATGTCGGACATCGGGCACGGGCACGGGCACGGACACGGGTACGGGTGCCGACTCGGAAACGGGAACGGGCGCCGAGGCGCACCACCGAGCTTGGACAACCGAATCCACCGCAAGTACACTGGCCCGGAGCGGCCGGGACGCCTGAGGCGCCCGGACCGCGGGAGGCAGCATGCGCGACACCAAGGCGGTCTACGAGAAGATCCGCCATCTGGTCCCCGAGATCGAGTGGGCGGTCCACGAGCCCCTGATCCGGGAGGTCAACCGCCTCAAGCGCGAGGTCGGGGCGGTCATCCTGGCCCACAACTACCAGACCCCGGAGATCTACCACGGCGTGGCCGACATCACCGGGGACTCGCTGGCCCTCGCCCAGCGCGCCGCCGAGGTCGAGGCCGACGTCATCGTCATGTGCGGCGTCCACTTCATGGCCGAGACCGCCAAGATCGTCAACATGGACAAGACCGTGCTGATCCCGGACCTCGAGGCCGGCTGCTCCCTGGCCGAGTCGATCACGGCGGCCGACGTGCGCGAGCTCAAGCGCCGCCACCCGGGCGTGCCGGTGGTCACCTACGTCAACACCACCGCGGAGGTCAAGGCCGAGACCGACGTCTGTTGCACCTCGGCCAACGCCGTCGAGGTGGTGGAGTCGCTGGGGGCCGATCGGGTGATCTTCCTGCCCGACCGGCACCTCGGGCGCTGGGTGCAGGCCAACAGCGACGTCGAGGTCATCCTCTGGAACGGCGCCTGCGAGGTCCACGAGCAGTTCACCGTCGCGGAGGTCGAGGCCTACCGGAAGCAGTTCCCCGGGGTCCGGGTCGTCGCCCACCCCGAGTGCCGTCTCGACGTGCTCGAGGCCGCCGACGCGGTCGGCTCGACCTCGGGCATGATCCGGGACATCGCCGAGCACCGCCCGGAGCGGGTGGTGCTGATCACCGAGTGCTCCATGAGCGACAACGTGTCGGCCGAGTTCCCCGAGGTCGAGTTCGTGCGCTCGTGCACCCTGTGCCCGCACATGAAGAAGATCACCCTCGACAAGATCGTCGACTCCCTCGTCCACCGCCGCTACGAGGTGGAGGTCCCGCCCGAGATCGCGGCGCGGGCCCTGCGGGCGGTCGAGCGCATGCTCGAGGTCGGCCGGGGCTCGCGCGGGTGAGCAGGGCGCCCGCCGGCCGCTCCGACGACGTCAGGGTGGCCGACGTGCTCGTCGTCGGCGGCGGCATCGCCGGCATGATGGCGGCGCTGCACGCCCGGCACCGCGAGGTGCTGGTGCTCGGCAAGACGCCCCTCGGCCGCGGCGGCTCGAGCCCCATCGCCCAGGGCGGGGTGGCGGCGGCGGTCGGGCAGGGCGACTCGCCGGTGCACCACGCCCGGGACACCATGGCGGCGGGGGCGGGCCTGTGCCGCGAGGAGGTCGTGCGGGCGGTCACCCGCGAGGGTCCGGAGCGGATCGCCGAGCTGGTGGCCCTCGGTGCCGCCTTCGACCGCGACCCCTCGGGCGAGCTCGAGCTCGGGAGGGAGGGCGCCCACGACCGGCCGAGGATCGTCCACGCCGCCGGCGATGCCACCGGGGCCGAGATCGTCCACACCCTGGCGGGAAGGCTCCACGACGAAGGCCGGATCGAGATCCTGGGCGACCGGATGGCGCTGGAGCTGGTGGTCGACCGGGGCCGGGTGGCCGGGGTCCTGGTCGTCGACCGCCACGGCCGGCCGGGGCTGATCGCCGCCAACGCGGTGGTGCTGGCCACGGGCGGCATCGGCCGCCTCTGGTCAGCGACGACGAACCCTCCCGAGTCGACCGGCGACGGCCTCGCCATGGCTGCCCGGGCGGGGGCCTCCCTGGCCGGCCTCGAGTTCGTCCAGTTCCACCCCACCGGCCTCGACGTCCGGGCTGACACCACGCCGCTGCTCACCGAGGCCCTGCGCGGCGAGGGGGCGCTGCTCGTCGACGAGAGTGGCCACCGCATCATGGCCAACGTGGACGTCCGCGCCGAGCTCGCGCCGCGAGACGTGGTGGCGCGGACGATCTGGAACCAGATCCAGGTCGGCCACCGGGTTTTCCTGGACGCCACCGGGCTTGCCGACGGATTCGAGGCCCGCTTCCCGTCGGTGCTCGAGCTGTGCCTGCTGCACGGCGTCGACCCCCGGCGCGAGCCGGTGCCGGTGACCCCGTCCGCCCACTACCACATGGGCGGGGTCGTGGTGGGCCTCGACGGCAGCACCTCCCTGTCGGGCCTGTGGGCGTGCGGCGAGTGTGCCTGGACCGGCCTGCACGGCGCCAACCGCCTCGCCAGCAACTCCCTGCTCGAGGCCCTGGTCTTCGGCCGCAGAGCCGGCGAATCGGTGGCGGCGGTGGCTCGCGACCTCGCGTCGGCCGAGCGGATCGCCGCGGCCGCGGCCCGGGCCGGCCTCGCCGTCGCCCTCGAGCCCTGGGCCGACCCCTCCGACCCGGTGGTGTCCGAGCTGCGCCGGGTGATGTGGCGGGACGTGGGCCTGGTCCGCTCCATGGGCGGCCTGCGGCGGGCCCAGCTCGACCTCGAGCGGCTGCACCACCGGGCCGGACCCGGCCTCGGCGAGCTCTGCAACATGCTGACCGTGGCGCAGATGGTGACGACGGCCGCGAGTCTGCGCAGCGAGAGCCGGGGCGCCCACTTCCGACGCGACATCCCGACCGCCTGCCGCCACTGGCGGCAGGACCTGTTCTTCGAGGGCCTGCGACCCCTGAGACCCAGGTCCCTGAACGACCTGCCTTCGTCCGCCGGTCCGGACACCGGCCCGTTCCCCGAAGCACCGATGGGAGGCTGACCCCCGTGGCGAGACCGATTCTGCCGGAGCTCCACCAGCTGATCTTCGAACCTCTGCTCCGACTCGCCCTGCTCGAGGACCTGGGGCGGGCGGGCGACGTGACCAGCGACGCCGTGGTCGAGCACGACCGCCGGGCGCGGGCTCGGATCATCACCCGCGAGCCGTGCCGGGTCTCGGGCGGGCCGGTGGCGGCCATGGCCTTCCGGCTCCTCGACCCCCGGGCCGAGGTCGAGCACCGGGTCTCGGACTGCGACGACGCCGAGGCCGGCGCCGTGCTCCTCGAGGTCCGGGGGCGGGCGCGGTCGTTGCTGAGCGCCGAGCGCACCGCCATCAACCTGCTGGCGCGGTTGTGCGGCATCGCAACCCTCACCCGGACCTTCGTTCACGAGGTGACCGGGACCAAGGCGCGGGTCATCTGCACCCGCAAGACCACGCCGGGTCTTCGCGCGCTCGAGAAGTACGCGGTGCGCTGCGGCGGCGGCTCCAACCACCGTTTCGGGCTCGACGACTCGGTCATCATCAAGGACAACCACATCGCCCTGGCGGGCGGGGTCAGGCCGGCGGTGGAGCGGGTCCGGGCCGCCATCGGCCACACCGTCAAGGTCGAGCTCGAGGTCGACACCCTCGAGCAGCTCGCCGAGGGGCTCGAGGTCGGCGTCGACGTCGTCATGCTCGACAACATGAACCCCGAGCAGCTGCGCCGGGCGGTGGAGATGGCCGGCGGCCGCACCGTCGTCGAGGCCTCCGGCGGCATCACCCTGGGCAATGCCGCCGCCGTCGCCGCCAGCGGCGTCGACCTCATGGCCATCGGCGCCCTCACCCACAGCGCCCGCTCCGTGGATCTGTCCATGGAGGTCATCATCTAGCGCCGAGGGACCCCGGGCCGCCTGCGGCGACCGGGCGACGCGGTGGCCGCTGCCGCTGCCGTTGTACCGTTCATCGGGCACGGGCACGGGCACGGGCACGGGCACGGGCACGGAAGCGGACGCGGACGCGGAGGAATCGCGATGCCACCGCGCGGCGTGATCGGGGCGGGTCTGTGTGGAATAATCCGCCCCCGTGAGGGGAGGGATGGCGATGGACCGCGGACGCGCCGGGCTCGATGACGAGACCCTCGACATGGTGCTCGGGACCCTGCGGTCGGTGGCCGAGCGCCGGCTCGACAAAGCGACCCGCCTGCGCCTCGACCACGACGACGAGTTCCCGGTCGAGCTCATCCGCGAGATGCTCGGCCCGGAGCTCGGACTGCACCTGCTGTTCCTGCCCGAGGAGGTGGGCGGGCTCGGCGGAGGCGGTCGCGACCTGTTCCGGGTGTCGGAGGAGATGGCGCGCATCGACCTCGGGGTGGCGACCGCCTTCCTCGCCATCGCCCTCGGGGTCGACCCGATCATCGTCGGCGGCACCGAGGAGCAGAGGGCCCGCTGGCTCGGCCGCATCGCCGACGAGGGCCTGATCGTCGCCTACGGGGTCACCGAGCCCGAGGCCGGCTCCAACGTGGCGCGGCTCAAGACCGAGGCGGTGCCGGTGACCGACGGCGACGGCCGCGTGACGGCCTATCGGATCACCGGCAGCAAGCAGTTCATCACCAACGGCGGGGTGGCGCAGATCTACACCATCCTGGCCCGGGCGCCCGGCGGCCCCTCGTTCTTCGTGGTCGAGCGCGGCGCCCCCGGCTTCGAGGTCGGCGAGCCCGAGCACAAGCACGGCATCCGCGCCTCCAACACGACGAGCCTCGTCCTCGACAACGTCGAGGTGCCGGCCGACCACCTGCTGGGCCTCGAGGAGGGCCTGGGCCTCGAGCACGCCAACCGGGTCTTCGGTTTCACCCGGCTCATGGTGGCCTCCTTCGGCCTCGGCGCCGGCGAGGAGGCGGTCCGGCGCGCGATCGCCTACGGCCGCGAGCGGGTGCAGTTCGGCGAGCCCCTGATGGCCAAGCAGGGCTTCACCCACAAGCTGATCGTGCCCCACGTGGTCCGGCTGGAGGCCGCCCGCGCCTACTGCGAGTGGGTCGCGGGGCGTCTCGACGAGGGCGAGCCCGGCCTCCAGGTCGAGGGGGCGGTGGCCAAGTACTTCGCGTCGGAGGCCGGCAACGCCGCCGCCGACGCCGCCATCCAGGCCCACGGCGGATACGGCTACACCCACGAGTACGAGGTCGAGAAGATCCGACGCGACGTCCGGATCACGACCATCTACGAGGGCACCTCCGAGATCCTGCAGAGCATCATCGGCACCCACCGGTGGCGGATGACGGTCAAGACCGGCGGCGGTTTCTACCGCGGCATGGCCACCGGGCTGCGCGAGCTCGGCACCGGCGAGGCCGCGGCCCTGGCGGCCGACGCCCTGGCCGAGACCATCCTCGCCTGCCACCGCCGCAAGCTGCCGCGCGAGCAGTGGGTCATGTTCGAGCTCGCCCGCCTCGCCGCCGAGGTCGAGACCGCGCTGGCCCTGGCCCGCAAGGCGGCTGAGGATCCGGGGGCGAATCGCGACCTCCTGCTGCCCTGCGCGCGGCTCCACGGCGGTGCGGCCGCGCGGGCGGTGGCCGCCACCGGCCTCGAGCTCCTGCGGGCCAGCTCCCGCTACGACGAGGCCGAGATCGCGGCCTGGCGGGAGGCGGTGCGCATCGACGAGCTGCTGGGGACCGCCGACGGTGAGCTCGAGCTGCGCAGCCGCGTGGTGGCGGGCCTGGACGGAATGTGGCCCGCGTGACGGGAAAAATCTCGTGAACTGTGGTACAAAGGCCAACGGAGACTCGATGAAGAGCGTGGATGGACCGCCCTGAACGTCCGTGTCCGGGGCGAAAAGTGTGCCCGCGAGCGAAGTTTTCTAAGGAGGTGTCAGAGGTATGAGAGCACTGAAAGCACTGGCATTGGTGGTACTCGTGGCCGCCGTGCCCGCCTTCGCCGACCAGGCCTTCGAGCCGGCCAGCGCGGGTGGGGTCGGCTATCCGCCGGATCCGTCCGCCCCCATGTGGGACGGGCCGGAGGCGATTCTCTTTAACAACGGCCCGCTGGTGACCAACCCTGGCGGCGGCGCCGGCGGCGCCGACCTGTCCGCGCTGCAGACCGCGCTCCTTCTCAATATTCTCGGAGCCGGCCACCAGTTCACCGCAGGGAACTCCATCGCCGATGACTTCACGATTCCCGCGGGCGAGAGCTGGGACATCACCAACATCACGTTCTTCGCCTACCAGACCAACTCCACGACAGCCTCGACGATGACCGGCGTCTACGTCCAGATCTGGAACGGTCCGCCCAACGCGGGCGGCTCCGTGATCTGGGGCGACCTCGCGACCAACCGCATCGTCACTACCGCCTGGGCCAATATGTATCGGGCCAGCGACACCACCCCGACCAACACCGCCCGGCCGGTGATGGCCAGCGTGGCTGCCGTCACGCCGCCCACCCTGCCCGCGGGGACCTACTGGGTGCAGTGGTCCACCGACGGCTCCCTGGCCTCCGGCCCCTGGGCGCCGCCGATCAGCATCCTCGGCCAGACCACGACCGGCAACGCCCTGCAGTACACGGGGAGCTGGGCGCCCTTCATCGACACCGGGACCACCGGCACGGAGAACTTCCCGCAAGGCTTCCCATTCATCATCGAAGGCACCGCCCAGGGCACCGGCGGCGGCGGTGGCGGCGGCGGCGGCACCGGCGTTGGCAGTGAGCCGATCCCGACCCTGTCCAAGACCGGCGTCGTGATCCTGGTGCTCGCCATCATCGGCATCTCGGCGATCCTCATCCGGCGTCGGATGTAGTCGATTCCCTCGATACGAGCAACGGCGGCCTTCGGGCCGCCGTTTTTCGTCCAGCGGCAGCGGCAGCGGCAGCGGCAGTGGTCAGTGGCAGTGAACCGTCGGCCACGGCGCTGTGGTCGTCAACCTCTCCCTCCGCGAGCCATCGCAAGGGATAGGGAGAGGGAAAGGGAGAGGGTCCGGACCCGGACCCGCGCCCGGTGCCAGTCGCTGCCGCTGGTCGCTGCCGCTCCTAAGTAACACCCTCGGGGACTTGGCCGGGGAGGTTTGCTGGAACCAGTGTCGTGTTACTTCCCCGGTGTCTCCCGGGGCATCAAGGGTGGGGGGCTGGTTGCTGCCGCTGTCGCTGTCCCTGATTACTTTCTCTGGTTGCTGCCGCTGATCGGTGCCGCTGGTTGCCGCTCGTTCGGGAACGGGATCGGGAACCCGACCTCGGGATCGTTGGTGGCCGTTGCCAAGGGGGTCGGAGGCCCGGGTACAGCGTTTCACGCCTTCACGACGTTTCCGGCGGGCCGGAGAGGGGGTTGCTAGTGCGCTTTACGCACCGCGAACCACCCTCGCCTGTCAGCGGTCAGTGCCGAGCTCGCCTCGCGATCTCGGCCTGACTCGCACGCCAGCCGAGCGCGGTTGTAGCTGGCTTACGGCCACCCCGATCGTGAGCGTCGGGTCGCGGTGCGCACAGCGCACCAGCAACGGGATCGGGAAAGGGCCGCACCCGGGCCCGGACGCTGGCTCTGCCGACCACCGCAACGCCCGTGAGGGCGGGTGTCAAACCCGGCCCCCACGAGGCGAAACCGGGAACCACTCGTAGGGGAGGGTTTTACACCCTCCCCCGGCCGAGGACGCCGTGGCGTCCGAGCCGGACCCGGACCGACAATCAGCGGCCAGCGTCGGTGATCAGCGACAGCAGTCAGGGGCAGGGACGACGATCAGCGATCAGCGGCAGCACCCAGCGGCAGCACCCAGCGGCAGCGCGCCCCCACTCACCACGTACTACTCACCACTCACTACTCAGGACTCACCACTGACCAGTCACGCCCCTCAACCCCCGCTGCCCACCGGCCGCGCCGGCGAGGTGACGAGCCCGCGCGAGGTGGCGAAGTCCTCGAACTGGAGCCACTCCACGTCCCTCCAGTAGTCGTGGGGGATGTCCTCGGGGGCGCCGGGGTCGACGATGTCGACGTTGAGGTGCTCGAGCAGGGTGCCGGTGGCGACCCGGTAGCCGACCATCGCCTTGCGGTACTCCAGATGGGCCCGGATCAGGGCGAGCTGGCGGTTGGCCAGGTCCTCCTGGATCTGGGACAGCTGGAAGTTGGTCGAAAGCCCGTTGTCGAACTTGGTCTGCTCGGCCTCGACGTTGCGCCGGGCGAGGACCATGGCGGCCTCGGCTGCGTCCACAGCGGCGGCGCCGTCGTAGAGCGCGCGGACGGCGATCCGGACCTGGCGAGTGATCTCCTGCTTGAGGGCGGCGAGCTCGACGGCGCCCCGCTGGGACTCGTAGCGGCGCTGGGCGAGCCGGGCCTTGGCCTCGTTGTTGCCGATGGGCACCGACAGGTTGATGCCCAGCGTCCAGTGGGGGAAGTCGAGGTCGGCCATCTGCCCGGCCGCCCCCGCGAAGCCGTCGCCGTCGATGTACATGGGCTCGCCGGTGATCGGGTCCTCCACGACGGCGTCGCCGTCGAGGCCGCCGTAGCCGTAGCTCGCCTCGAGGTTCAGGTCGGGCAGGGTGACGTGGTTGGCGATCCTGACCTGGTAGTCGAGCTGCTCGAGCTCGAGGAGCTTCTCGCGGATCTCCGGCCGCGACCGGTGGGCGGTCTCGATGGCCTGGCCGAGGTCGGGCTCGATGGGCTGGTAGCCGTACTGCTCGGTGGTGAGCACCGTCAGGGTCCACTCGTGGGGGTCGTCGAAGCCGAGCACCGCCTTGAGGGCGTCCTCGGCGTTGGCGGCGGCGTTGCGGGCGTAGATCAGGTCCTGCAGCCGGGTCGCCGCGGTCGCCTCGGACTGGACGGTGTCGATGGGGGCCGAGGTCCCGACCTCGACCCGCTCCCGGGTCTCCTGGAGGAGCTGCTCGGCGAGCTCCAGGGACTGCTGGCTGACCTCGATGGCGCGCCGGGCGGCCACCAGGTCCCAGTAGGCGAACTCGACCTGGCGCAGGGTCGTCACCACGCTGGTTTCGAAGCCGGTGGCGGTGCGGCTGCGGGCGATCTCGGCGATGACGATGCCGGCGCGGTTGTAAAGGGTGCCGAAGCCGTCGAGCAGCGGCTGGCGCAGGCTGACGGTGAGGTCGGTGTTGTAGCTCGGGTTGAGGAAGAAGAACTCGGAGTTGGTGCCGCGGCGCAGACCGCCCACCTGGAGGTCGAGGAGGGTGCCCGTGGGCAGGAGCTGGTTGACCCCGATGCCGAACCTGGTGTTCCGGCTCTCGGAGACCAGGGCGCCCTCCAGCACGGTCGCGCTCGGCGAGCGGGTGAAGTCGCCGGTGATCCCGGCGGTGAGGACCGGGTCGAAGATGCCGGTGTTGGCGAAGATGTTGGAGTCGGCCGCGGCGATGGTGTAGCGGCCCACCTGGAGGTTCAGGTTGCGGTTCAGGGCGAGCTCGTAGGCGCCCACCAGGTCGAGGGCGATGGCGTCGCCGGAGTCGATCGGCAGGCCCGGGATGTCGGCGGGCAGCGCCGGCACGCCCATGTCGGCGGCCGCCGCCGGGAGGGCGAGGAAGCACAGAGCGGCAGCAGCGAGGGTGGCGGTGCGGGTTGTCATGAAGCGGTTCCTCCTTCGGTGCGGTCCCGTTCTCCCCAGTCTACGAGGGCCTCCGGGGAAAAGTTCGTCGCCGGGCCCGCCGGGGGCGGCCGGCTGACGAGCTCCCCGTGAGCTCTCGTACGGGCTGGCGAGCCCGGCCATTATCCCCTCAACGACGGTCGGACGAAAGGCTTAGCCGGTCCGGGATCGAAGATCGTCATCGGACGGTTGGAAACCGCCGCGGCTCAGAGGGTGCTGAGGGGATCGACGTCGGTGATTCGGCGCACCGCCCTCGGCAGCGCCGGCGACTCGGCCCGCTCGAGGACGGCGCGCAGGGTCTCGCGGTTGCGTGAGCTGACCAGGAGCTGCCAGCGCCACTGCTCGCGGATCCGCTCGATGGGGGCCGGCGCCGGCCCCCGGAGGCGCGCCCCCTCGGGCAGCGGGCCGACGGCCTCGGCGGCGGCCTCGGCGGCGCGCCGCGCGGCGTTGAGGGTGCGCGACTCGAAGCGGACCAGGGCGAGGCGCGCCGCGGGCGGGTAGGCGAAGGCCCGGCGGAAGACCAGCTCCTCGGCCAGGAAGGCGTCGACGTCGTGGCCCCGGGCGAAGCGCACCGCCGGGTGGTCGGGGTAGTAGGTCTGGATCACCACCCGCCCCGGCCGGTCGCCGCGGCCCGCCCGCCCCGCGACCTGGGTCAGGAGCTGGAAGGTGCGCTCGCTCGATCGGAAGTCGGGGAGGTTGAGCAGGGCGTCGGCCGAGATCACCCCGGTCAGGGTGACCCCGGGAAAGTGGTGGCCCTTGGCGACCATCTGGGTGCCGACCAGGACCCGGGCCCGGCCGGCGGCGAAGGCGCCGAGGGCGTCCTCGAGGCCGTTGCGGCGCCGCACCGTGTCGCGGTCGAGGATCACCGAGGCGACGCCGGGGAAGAGCCGGGCCAGGTGGTGGGCCACCTTCTCGGTCCCCGCGCCGACCGCGTCCAGGAGCTCGCCGCCGCAGGACGGGCAGGTCCTCGGCAGGCCCTGGTGGCGGCCGCAGTAGTGGCAGCGCAGGCCGCGGCTGCGCCGGTGGACCACCATGGCCACCGAACACGACGGGCAGTCCAGCCGGTGGCCGCAGTCGCGGCACATGAGCACCGGCGCCCAGCCGCGGCGCTGCATGAGCAGGATCGCCTGCTCGCCGCGGTCCAGGGTCTCGGTCAGCACCTCCTTGAGGCGGCCGGAGAACAGGGTCCGGCCCTGCTCCCCCGGCTCCGGGGGCTCCCGGCGCAGGTCGACGAGCTCGACCTCGGGCAGGCGGTTGCCGGCCACCCGGCGGCTCAGGCTGAGCTTGGCGGCGAGGCCCCGGTCGACCAGCGCCGAGGACTCGGCGGAGGGGGTCGCCGAGCACAACAGGACCGGCACCCCGGCGTCCCGACCCAGCACCAGGGCGAGGTCGCGGGCGTGGTAGCGCGGGGCCTCGTTCTGCTTGTAGGCGCCGTCGTGCTCCTCGTCGACCACGATCAGGCCGAGGTCGTCGAGGGGCGCGAACAGGGCCGATCGCGGGCCGACCACGATCCGGGCCTCGCCGTCGCGCAGCCGCGACCACTCGGCCCAGCGCTCGCCGTCGGACTGGGCCGAGTGGAGCACCGCTGCGGCCCGGCCGAAGCGGCGCTCCACCGCCCCCGACGCCGCCGGGGTGAGGCCGATCTCGGGCACCAGCACGATGCCGCTGCGGCCGGCGGCCAGGACCGCCTCGAGGCAGCGCAGGTAGACCTCGGTCTTGCCGGACCCGGTGACCCCGTGGAGCAGGAAGGGGGCGTAGCCGCCCGCCGCCACGGCGGCCGTCACCGAATCCACGGCCACCGCCTGCTCGCCGGTGAGCCGGTGGCGGCCGCCGGCGCCGCCGAGGGACCAGCGCGCTCGACGCGGCGGGCGCTGGCTGAAGCGGTGGAGCAGGCGGCGCTCGACCATGGTGCGCAGGGTGGCGGGGGAGGCGCCGGTGGCGGCCGCGACCTCGCTGGCCAGGGCCGGGCGGCCCTCGGTTGCCAGCCACTCCAGCACCTGCCGCTGGCGCGGCGCGCGGGCGCAACGCTCCAGCAGCGCCTCCAGCGGCTCGTCGGGCAGCATCACCGCGGCCACCTCGATCTGGGGCGGCCGGTCCCGCCGGCGGCGGCTGAGCCGGATCCAACCGGCCTCCACCAGCTCCTCGACCGGCGCCCGGCCGGCGAGGCCGGCGGCGGCGAGAAGCGCGGGGACCTTGACCCGTTGTCGCTCCTGGAGGACCGCCAGGAGGGCTTGCCGATCACCCTCGAGGGCTGCCGGGTCGACCGCGGCCCCGGCGGGGGTCAGCCGTGCCTCCTCGGCGTCGGTTCGCAGCAGCCTCGCCGGCAGCATGGCCGCGAGGGTGGTGCCGAGGGGGCAGCGGTAGTAGCCGGCGACGAAGTCGGCGAGGGCCATGAGCCGGGCGGGCAGCAGCGGGGCGTCGTCGAGGACCTCGTCGATCGGTCGGACCGCGTCGGCCGGCAGCTCGGTGGTCGCCTCGACGGCGACGACGATCCCGGTCGCGCGCCGCTTGCGCAGCGGGACCCGGACCCGCACCCCCGGTACGGCGAACGGCTCGAGGGCCGCGGGCACCGAGTAGGTGAGGGCCTCGGGGGCGCTCTTGGGGACGGCGACGCGGACGAACATGAGGACCGATTATGAATTATGAATGATGAATTATGAATGATGAACCGCGGCCGCAGGGCGGCCGCTGATCGCTGGTCGCTGATCGCTGGGGGGGGGGGGAGGGAGTGCGCTACAGTGGCGGCAGATGGCCGGCAGGAGACGTGGGGTGCGGGTCCACGGCGAGGTCGAGGGCGACCGGGTGTCGGTGCGCGACGAGGTCTTCGCCCTGGTCCGGGCGATCCCCGAGGGCCGGGTCATGACCTACGGCCAGATCGCGGGCTGCCTCGGCCACCGGATCTCGCCCCTCGCGGTCGGCTGGATGCTCCACCGCTGCCCCGACGGCGTTCCCTGGCAGCGGGTGGTCAACGCCTCGGGCGGCTGCTCCACCGACCGGCTGCCGGACATCCCCACCGGGCTCCAGCGCGCCATGCTCGAGGGCGAGGGTGTCGAGTTCGGCGCCGGCGGAACGCTGGACCTGGAGCGCTACCGCTGGCAGCCGCCGCCGGTGCCTGGGCCGGCGGAGGCTTGGGAGTGACCGCCGAGGAGGTCAACCGGTGACAGGGGAGACGTCGTCGAACTCCGGGCGCGGGGCGAGTCTCGGGCGTTGGCTCGGCCCGGGGCTCTTTCTCGCGCTGTGGTGGCTGCCGGTCGCGGGCCTCGACGGCGCGCCCCGGCGGCTGCTCGCCGTGGTCGCCTGGATGGCGGTGTGGTGGGTGACCGAGGCGGCGCCGCTGGCGGCGACCTCGCTGCTGCCGCTGGTCCTGTTCCCGCTGCTCGACGTGAGGGCGGTCGCCGCCGTGGCGCCCAATTACGGCAACCACATGGTGTTCCTGTTCCTCGGCGGCTTCGTCCTGGC
>DATHSO010000065.1:0-1741 GCA_035464095.1 Candidatus Methylomirabilota bacterium
CGGCGTCGGCATGCGCCGACAGCCCGCTGATCTGCGTGACGTGCGCCTTGACGGGGATCCACTCGCCGTGGATCTTGACCTCGGGCTCGCCCTCCACCAGGCGCCGGCCCTTGGTGCCCTCGGCCTGGTAGCCGACGAAGATCACGGTCGTGCGGGGGTCGGGCAGGCGCAGCTTGAGGTGGTGCAGGATTCGCCCGCCGGTGGCCATCCCGGAGGCCGAGATGATGATCGCCGGGCCGCCGAGGGAGTTGAGCTTGCGCGACTCGGCCGAGCTCGGGGTGACCTGGAGGTTGGGCGGGAAGATCGGGTTGGTCTGGTCGGCCAGGAGGTGGCGCATCTCGAGGTCGTGCTCGGCGAGGGTGCGGCTGTAGACCGCGGTCGCCTCGATGCCCATGGGGCTGTCCAGGTAGGTCGGGATCTCGGGCAGGTCGCCGTCGGCGACCAGCTCGGAGAGAAGGTAGAGCAGCTCCTGGGTGCGGTCGACGGCGAAGGCCGGGATCAGGATGATGCCGCCGCGCTTGAGCGCCTCCCGGATCGTGTCGCCGAGAGCCGCCCGCGGGTCGCCGTTGCCGTGGAGGCGGTCGCCGTAGGTCGACTCGAGCAGGAGCACGTCCGAGCCCGGGTAGGGCTCGGGCTCGCGCAGGATCGGCACCCCGTAGCGGCCCACGTCGCCCGAGAAGTAGACCGTCTTGCGGCCGCCGCCCGCGACCTTGGTTTCGAGCTCGACGGCAGCGGCGCCGAGGATGTGACCCTGGCGGTGGAGGCGGAAGCGGATCCCCGGGTGGAGCTCCTGCCAGGCGTCGAAGGCCACCGGCTCGAGGAGCTTGAGGGCGGCACGGGCGTCGGCGGCCCGGAACAGGGGCAGGGCCGGCTCGTGCTTGGAGTAGCCCTTCTTGTTGGCGTAGCGGGCCTCCTCCTCCTGGATGTGGGCGGCGTCGGGCAGCAGCACTCTCAGCAGGTCCCGGGTCGGCGGCGTGCAGTACACCGGGCCCCGGAAGCCCTGCCGGACCAGCCGCGGCAGGTAGCCCGAGTGGTCGATGTGGGCGTGGGTCAGCACCACCGCGCCGATCCTCGCCGGCGGGAAGGGCAGCCGCTTCCAGTTGCGGCGGCGGTTCTCGGCCGGGCCCTGGAAGAGGCCGCAGTCGACCATCGCCGCGTAGCCCTTCCACTCCAGCAGGTACTTCGACCCCGTCACGCAGCGCCCCGCCCCCAGCACCGACAGCTTCATGCGACCTCCGGGGGACATGGTAGCGCGGCTCGGGGTTTCGGTGTGCCTGCACCGAGGCCCGCCGGGCCCGGCTGCGCCGGACCGGGCGGCCCTCGCTGCAACTGACGCGCTGCGCGCGTCACGAGGAGGTTGGCCGTCGGATGTTCGGGTCCCGGGTCCGGTTGCAGGTGCGGGTCCGGATTGTGGCGCCGGCGGCCCGCCGGCGTTGCCCTGGCGTTCCGGGGGCGCTGATCGCTGCCGCTGTCCCTGTCCCTGCCCCTGACCCTGCCGCTGGGCGCGAGGACGTGCGTCCCGGGGCACCGGCCTTCTGGGCCGCCTTTGGCGTCCCAGCGTCGATGAGCCGGCGCGGTCGCGCGGGGGTTGAGGGGGAGGGCTGCGACCGCGCCGTCTCATCGAGCGGCGGCCTGCTTGCGGGGGACGCGGTGGCAGTGTGGGGCCGGCGGCCCGCCGGCCGGGTGTCGCTTGTGGCCGGGCTGCCCGGAAGGCGATGGGAGCGGTGCCAGGCACCTTTTC
>DATHSO010000066.1:0-60769 GCA_035464095.1 Candidatus Methylomirabilota bacterium
TTGGGTTTCTCGGAGGTCTGCGCCATCGGGCCGACGTAGGCCGGGGCGGGCACGATCATGCGCGCCCCGCTCGCGGTGTGGACGAGCTCGCGACGTTCGGAGTCACGGAACAGGGCCCACGCCTTGTCGACGTCGGTGACCCAGTAGCGGAAGTCGATCATGTAGCCGCCCGAGGCGAGCTGGACGCGATCGACTCTGATGCCGTGCTCGCGCTCGATGCGCTCGAGGTCGGGTCCGGCGGCCTCGGCCGGTTCCTCCGCCCCGGGCCGGCCGGCCCCGCCCAGGACGAGGCCGGCCAGGCACAGGACGAGGAGCGGAAGTCGCTGTCCTCGGCTCACGGCACGACAACCGACCACGCGCCGGTGGTGCCGCTCTCGAAGTCGTCCGCGAAGAGGATGTCCGCACACGGGCCGATGTAGAGCGCCGACTTCACCTCGTCGATGCCGCCTCCGGCCACGGTGAAGGCCGGCGAGCCGCACATGTCGGCGAAGGAGAGGGCGAAGTCGGGCTGCTGCACCAGGGTCAGCGGCGAGGCCGCACCCGTCACCGGCTGGAGCTGGACCCGGAAGACCCACCCGGGGGCGTCCAGCTTCTGCATGGCGCACGGGTCGTTGAGCCCGCTCATGGGATCGCCGTCGACCACCCAATCGCCGGCCAGCGCCCAGCCGATCCGACCGGAGGCCACGTTCTGGGTCTGGATCAGGCCGTCCACCGCCGCGAAGGTGGGCTCGGGGTTGGTTTCGGCGCTGACGAAGCTGAGGGCCGCCGGGTCGAAGGCGACGTCGATGACGCCGGTGCCGATGTTGGCCGGGCCGCCGGCCACCGTCCCGCAGGCAAGGCTGCAGCTGGTGGCGTCGCTGCCCGGACGCACGTAGACGTTGGCCCAGAACGGCACGCCCACGTCCGAGCAGAAGGTGCTGCTACCGTCGATCGGGTTGTAGATCTCGAGGTCGATGCTCGCCCCCGGGGTCGTGGTCTGGGCCATGGCGGCCGCCGGCAGCACCAGCAGCACGGCCAAGGCGAGCGTCGTGATTCGCTTGCAGGTCATGGTCTTCTCCTCCTCGCTGGCCTCGGCACCACCGGCCGGGCTGGGTGAGCGGGTCATGTCGTCGCGTCCCTTCATGGCCGATCAGGGCAGGGCGTCCGACCAGGCGGACGTGTTCCCGCTCTCGAAGCCGTCGATGAAAATGACGTCGGCGGGCGCGGTCACGTGGAGGCTGACGATGGCCTCGAGACTGCTCGCCGTTCCGTCGTTGGCCTTGTAGCGGAAGTCGTCCGGACCGACGTAGCCCGGGTCGGGTGTGTAGGTCAGCGAACCGTCCGGGTTCAGGGTCAGCCCACCGTGGCGGGGGCCGCGGGCCAGGATCGCCGTCAGCGGGTCGTTCTCGATGTCGGTGTCGTTGGCGAGGACGCCGGGAGCACCGAGGATGAAGGCAGTGTCGGCAATCACCGGACCGATGGCGTCGTTGACAGCCACTGGAATGTCATTGACGGGGCTGACGGTGATCGTGACCGTGGCCGGACCCGCGGTGAGGGCCCCGGCATCAGCGACCTCGTAGGTGAACGTGTCGTCGCCGAACCAGTCGAGATTCGGGGTGTAGCTGAAGGAACCGTTGGCGTTCAGCGTCAGGGTGCCGTTGCCGACGTCGGTCAGCAGGGTCACGATCAGGGCGTCACCATCGACGTCGATGTCGTTGGCCGCGACGCCGGGGGCGGGGACGTTGAGGGTCACGTCCTCGGGGGTGGTGTAGAAGTCGTCAACCACCGACGGCGGGTCGTTGACCGGGTCGACCCGGATCACCGCCGCCACGGGCTCGCTGACGAGCGCACCGTCGTCGTACTGGTAGAGGAAGAAGTCGCCGCCGAAGTAGTCGGCGACCGGCGTGTAGCTGAACGAGCCGTCGGGGTTCAGGGCGAAGGCCCCGCTGTCGTGCTGGGGGCCCTGGACCAGGACGGCGCTGGAGGCGGCGCCGTTGGGCGGCCCGCCGTCGCTGTCGTTGTCGAGCACGCCGACGAAGCCCCCGCCGGGGACCGCCAGCGACGTGTCCTCGTCCAGGAAGTAGGCGTCGGCCACCGCCACCGGCTGTCCGGCCTCGGCGGCCACGTCGATGGACACGAGCTGGCCCCCCGGTCCGGTGGCGCCATTGGTCAGGTGGAGCCGGCGCTCCACCACCGGGTAGGTCCCGCCCTGCACCGGTTCGAAGACGGCGTCGATCGTCTTGCCCGCCGGAAGGGTCACGGTGTACTGGGTGAAGAGGTGCGGGTAGAGGTTGCCGTCCTCGGCCGCCAGGTCCAGGTGGTCACCGAGAACCATGGGGACCAGGGACTGGAGGCCGGCGTTGAACATCCGGACCAGGGTGGTCTGACCGACGGTCGGCACGCCGTTCACCATCGGCACCGCCGCCGGGTAGGGCTGGCCGTTGATGAGGAAGTACTGGGGGTTGAAGCCGATGGTGCTGGTAACGGCCATACCCGGCCCGTAGTTGCCGGTGGCCACCGCGGTGTTGAGCACCGGGTCGAGCTCCGAGTAGAAGAGCACGACCTCGGAGTCGTAGGGCACGCTGAGCGCCGGGGTGGCCCGGTCGTAGGCAACGCCGGCCGCGGCGTCCTTGGTGATGGCGCCGTACAGGCCCATGGGCACCTGGACCTGTTGGTGGGTGCCGCTCTTGTACATGAAGGAGCCGTTGCGGAAGGTCGGCCAGGAGTACATCTCCATGGCGCCCGGCGCCGTTTCCTTGGCAAACGAGCGGATGCGACCGCCGGTGCCCGGGGGCGCCGGGTAATCCGGGTCGCCCTCGGCGAAGCGGACCACCGGCCCGTTGGCCGCCGACGGGATCTGGCCGGTGATCACCAGCGACACGGGCTCGGTGAGGTTGTTGTAGAGGTAGATGTTGACCACGGGGTCGGCCGGGTCGACCACGAGCCGCGGGCCGGGCACCTCGACGACGCCTTCGAGGGTCGTGAAGTCGTTGTCCGGCTCCAGGGCGAAGCCCCACACCGTGACGTTGGTGGCGTCGGGCATGGCGAGGGTGGTCTGGCCGGCGTAGAGGTAGAAGTCCGCCGCCTGGGCCATGCCCCCGGCGAGGATCAGGATCAAGGCGACCCGCGCCGTCAGCGGAAAGAGTGCTTTCAAGGTCGTTGGCATCGTCGCCTCCTCACTCGGGGATCGGCGCGCCCGGCGGCTCGACGATCATCATGGTGAACATGCCGCCCGGGTAGACGTCGTTGTTGGTGAGCTCCTTTTCGTTGTGGGAGTGCCACATGTAGGCGAAGCCACCGTACTCGTTGAATCCCGGGTTGCCGGGGGGAATGCTGCCCATGGTCCCGAGGTACGGGCTGCCGCTGTACCACTGGCCGAAGGTGAGATCGGAGTCGGCCGGCAGCTCGACGGGCATCGGGACGCCTTCATACAGCGGGTCCTCCCACGGCAGGGTCTCGCCGGGGACCACGTCCCAGCCCAGGCCCTGGCCGGTCCACGGGTCCCAGAGGGCGTCGTAGGTCGAGCCGGGCCAGCTCGGGATGGTGAAGTACTGGGTCGCCAGGTCGGGTCCCGAGCCCGGGTCGGTACCGACCAGGCGGCCGTCGCGGGCGATCAGGATCGAGTGGTTGCCGTGGTGGTGGAAGGGGTGCATGTCGCGGCCGGCGTTGGCGACCCGGATCAGGATGACCTCACCCGGATGGGCGCGGGGCTGGCAGTTGTAGGGCTGGTGGGGCAGGTCGTCGGAGAATGGCGCGCCCATGGTGTCGGGGGAGTTGCGGCCGTTGAAGAACCAGTAGTAGGGGAACCACTCGGTGTTGTCGATGGCGGCCATTTGACCGAACTCGACCTTCTCGTGGACCCGGTGGTCCATCTCGGTCATCAGGAACAGGTGCTCGCGGTCGTACGCCGTCGCGGGGTCGTTGTAGGCGATCTTGTTGGTCACCGGGTCGAAGCCGACCGGGCGCACGATGATGGCGCCGACCAGCCCCATCTCGGTCTGGAGCTCGGGCTCGGTGCCGCTGTGGTAGATGTAGGTCCCCGGCTCGGCGACGATGAAGCTGTAGCTCACGCTATTGCCGGGCAGGGCCTCGCGGGCCAGTAGGCCGTCGCTGTCTCCGCCGGCACTTGTGACGCCGGTCTGGCCCGGGAAGACCATCGAGGTCGGCACGCTGAGGTTGTTGGTCAGGTTGACGGTGATCCGGTCCCCCTGGTTGACGATCAGGGTCGGCCCGGGGTACTGGGGCTCGTCGCCAGCGAGGGAGTAGCCCCAGAGCAGGAGGCTGACGCCGTCGCCGGCGGTGATGTGGGCGGTGTCGTCGGCGACGAAGTCGAAGGTCGTGCCGGTGACGCCGTCGATCTTCGCGTCCGCCGGGGCCGCCGCCACCAGCAGGACCGCCGCGAGCACGAGGGTGGCGTTGCGCATGGTTCCAAGTCCTTTCATCTCGTCCCTCCGCTACGGCGCCGCAACGACGTGGATCTCGGTCATCATGCCGCCGAAGTCCTGGTGCTCGTTGCTGAGGTAGTTCAGGTTCGTGGTGTACAGCGGGTACACGCCGACCGGCACGTCGTAGGTGTCCAGGTCGATGAGCACGTCGACGGTGGAGCCGCCGCCGAGGGTCACCGACGAGGTGTCGATGAAGACGTTGTTGCCGGTGCCCGGGAGCCGGGCCCGCAGCAGCCGGGCGTCCCTGCTGATCACCCGCATCGGGAAACCGTCGGTCTGCAGGGTGAACTCGCGGTGGACGTCCAGTGACGAGATCCTCAGGAGGGTGCGCTGGCCCTGGACCGCGACGATCTTCGAAGCCAGGATCTGGCCCTCGTTGCCGTTGTAGGCGTTGGCGATGGGCGCATCGTAGACGGTGTCCGGATAGCCTCGGCCGTTGATCATCGGGTACTTGGGCCGCATCTCCGCGAATGGCAACGGCGCCACCGATTCCGACGCGTCGTGGAAGTCGCTGTCGAAGCTCGCCAGCTGAATCGCGTACTCGGCGTCGTAGTAGGTGCTGCCGTCGAAATCGTTGTAGGCGTAAGTCATGCCCGGCGCGTGGTTCCAGCCGTTGGGGAAGGTCTGGGCCGGAGCGTGGTTCTGCTCCGGGCGCACGTAGAGGTTGCCGAGCATGCCCATCTGCATGTGCTCGGTGGCCTCCACGTGGCAGTGGTACATGTACGTTCCCGGGTCGTCGAGCATGTAGTAGTAGGTAATCGTCGAGCCCATGTTGATGGAGATGCTCGACTCGGGCAGACCGTCGAGCACCGACGCCGCCTGCGGGTAGCCGTGGAAGTGGACGGTGTGCGGGTCGAACAGGTCGGGCCGGATCTGCATGCCGACGTTGGTCAGCGACAGGTAGAGCTCCCGGCCCTCGTCGCCGATGATGATCGGCGCCGGCCACTGCTGCCTCAGGGTTCCCGCCTGGATGACCTGGTCGCGGGGAGTCCCGGTGACGTCGTTGAAGCCGAAGATGTACTGCATCCGCCCGTCGGCCATCATGGTGAAGCCGTCCCCGGCCGTCAGATGCATGCAGTCCACGTTGGGGTCGTAGCCGGGCGCGCCGGGCTCGGGGACCGCGTCACCGTCGGTGTCTCCCGGGCACTGGGGGTTGACCCCCGCGACGCTCTCGGGCGTCGCCTCGGTCACGTCCGCGACCGCACCACCGCTGGCGAGCATGGCCACCAGGAGGAGGGCCCAGACCGTCGTGTTCGCTGTCGTTCTCTTCATAGTGCACCTTCCTCGAGTCGGGCCCCGGGCGCGGCGACGCCGCGCCCGGGGCGTCGGGTCGTCAGTTCAAAGCCAAGATCACCATTGCCACGTCGGAGGCGTCGACGACGCCGTCGCCGTTGACGTCCTCGGCGGAGCACGCGGTGGCGCCGCCGTAGATCACGCTGACGATCTGCAGGATGTCCTGCTCGTCGATGATGCCGCTGCAGTTGGCGTCGCCGTCGACGAGCTCGTCGGCGCCGGCCTCCACGATGCCGCCCATCCGGAGGTCACCCTCGAAGTCGGTGGCGAGGGGGGCGTACTGGGCGATCCAGGCCTGATCGCCGACCCCCACCGCACCGGAGAAGCCGTCGATGGTGTAGTCGGTGAGAGCGATCGTCAGCGGCGTGTAGCGGACGGTGATGAAGTTTCCGCCCTCGTCGATCACGGCCGCGGAGGCCAGGTCGTTGAGGGTGCTCGATACGAAGTCCGGGTCCGATCCCACGTTGCTGGGATCCGTGCCGGCGGGGTCGCTCAGCACGCTGTTGAGGGGATGCAGCACGTGGGCCGGATCGGCGCTCAGCACCGCCAGGTCCCACAGCGCCGGGGTGGCGGCGATGAGCCCGCCCTTGTCGTTGTTGGCGGTCGCGTCCCAGTAGAAGGAGCGGTTGTTCCAGACCACGTTGTTGGCCAGCACGGGGTCGCTGTAGAGCTGCTCGAGACCGGCCGGGAAGGCCCCCTGGAGGTGCGGCGAGTGGAGCTCGCTGGCGATGCCCGCTGGCTGCGGATTGGAGGTCACCGTGTTGCCCGGCGTGAAGGAGCTGGCCGAGGTCGCGGTGGAGTCGTTGTTGGCGACGGTGTTGTGGAGGATCGACCCGGCCGCCACGTCCTGCAGCCAGATGCCGCCGCCGGCGGTGGCCGACACGTTGTTGGCGATGACGTTGTTGAGGATGTCGAGCCGGTGCCAGAGATTCTGGGGCAAGGTGTCGACGTCGACGCCGTTGACGCGGGCCGCGGCGATGCCGCCCCCGTTGCCGCTGCCGGCCAGGTTGCCCTGGATCCGGTTGGAGTCGATGGTCACGCTGCCGGCGCCGTCGGCCATCTCACCCGGATCTTCGGGGTCGACCACCGAGCCGACGTAGATGCCGCCGCCGTCGCCGCCGATCTGGTTGCCCCAGAAGACCTCGTTGAAGAGGATCTGGTTGCGGGCGATCAGTCCGTTGTCGGAGAGGCCGAAGTGCATGATGCCGGCGCCGTAGTAGCGGCTCAGGTTGCCGGAGATGAAGTTGTCGCTGACGACGTAGCCGGTCGAGCCGTCGTAGACGGAGACGCCGCCGCCGCCCCGGACGCCGCCGTTCTTGATGATCCGGTTGTGGTGGATCCAGACGCCGGTGTTGGACTGCTGGGTCGCCTCGTCGCCGATGGTGACGCCACCGCCCAGGATTCCCTGGTTGGACCGCATCACGTTGTTGGAGATCTCGAGACCGTGCACGTCGGAGTACACGTAGACCGCGCCACCGGCGAGCGAGCCCGTCAGGTGGAAGCCGTCGATCCTGGCCGGGGTGCCGTCGAAGGCGGCGCCGATGCCGGCGAAGACCATGACGGCCGGGGCCTCCTGGGCCTGGAACGGGTCGGACCCGTACAACGCCAGGGCCTTGGCGTGCCACGCCTGGAGGACGTTCTCCGGGGTCGGGGTGGCGATGATCATGGTCGACTCGGGCCCGGATCCCTGAAGCAGCAGCGGCTTCCACAGGATCGGGCTTTCCATGTAGGTGCCCGGCTCGACGATCACCAGGCTGCCCGGCGCCGCGGCGTCGATGGCGTCCTGGATGGTCGGGAAGCTCGTGGGCACGTAGGTCGCGGCGCAGACGCCGACGTGGACGGTGATGCCGCTCTCGGACCAGGCGAGGTTGTCGCCCCGCTGGACGAGCAGCTGGCCCGAGGGGATGCCCCCGGGCACGACGGCGGTGATGGAGCTGTCGGACCAGCTCACGATCGCGAGCGCCTGACCGCCCAGGGTCACCTGGCCCTCGACGGCGCCGAAGCCGTAGTCGCGGGTGATGACGGCCGGGCTGCCCGGCACGCTCGGGTCGAAGTCCGGGTTCGGCACGTCCTTGAGGCCGACCGACGTGATGACGATCTGGGCGCCGGCCGCGCACACCGCCGGGCCGCCGTTGGCGAGGTCGCCGTCGACGGTGGCGATGGCGGGGCTCAGGTCCTGCGGCTCGAGGTCCAGGTTGCGGTTCGGGTAGCCGACGAAGGCGCCCACCGGCACCGTCGGGGTGTCGAGGTAGGTGGTCCCGCCCGGGGTGTACTCGAGGGTCCAGCAGGCCTGGCTGTAGTCCGGGTCGAAGAACGGGTCCGGAATCCGCTGGCCGGGGTTGTTCGGGTCCGGCATCAACGGGTGGTTGAGACACGCCGTGATCATGTTCGGCACGCGGCCGCTGGGGCTCGCCGCGTTCATGGTGTAGGTCGACGGCAGGAGCGCGGTGTAGGAGCCGAACTCGTCACCGTAGATTCGCGCCACCTCGTTGCCGTACCAGTCCTGGAACGAGATCGGCAGCCAGGACGGCGCCGACTTCTCACCGAAGTTCGGGGTCAGCACGTTGAACTCGGCCGCCAGGTCGTTGTTGACGAAGCCCACCACCCTGGCCGCCTTCGGCACGTCGGTGAACATGTAGAACTCCGCGGCCGCGTTCTGGCCGGAAACCAGCGGTACCTGCTTGCGGTCGCACAGCGGCCGCAGGTCGCCGGCGAAGCCGGCCGGGATCTGCTGGTCGGGGAACAGCGAGAGGTAGTCGGGCACCACCCGAAGGTCGCCGACGCAGGGGACCGGGATCGCCTCGCCGGGAGGCTCGTCCAGCACCTTGAGGCTCGGGGTGTAGACATCGCCGAAGTCGACGTTTTTGTCCTCCTCCTTGACGTGCTCGTAGCCGGGCGGGGCCGCGGCCTCGACGATGTAGATGCCGGTCGGGATCGGGCTCGTCTCCTCGCTGCCCGAGAACATGCCGCCCGGGAAGTACGAACCGAAGGCCCAGCCGCCGTCGAAGACGCCGGGCCGGAGCTGGTTCCAAGTCCCGAAGTTGTCGAAGCACTCGACGACCGGCTGGCCGTGGACGATGGGCAGCTCCTGGATGCAGCCGGTGGGCTGGTTGTCGTCCCAGCTGTCGGTCCAGGTGACGTTGATCGCGTCGCCGGCGTCGAAGATGCCGTTGCCGTTGTGGTCGACGTCCTCGTCGCCGAAGGCGCCGCCGTCGGCCCACCCCAGGGGGTGGTTGTCGACGTCGGACGGGGTCACCGCCATGTCGCCGTCGAGGTCGTCGATGACGCCGTCGCCGTTGAAGTCCTGGTAGAGGTTGACCTGGACCCGCGGGATGCCGGGCTCCCAATCCTCGGCGGCAGCCCAGCGCGGGTCGTCCTCGGCACGGACCGTCGCGTAGACGACGAGACCCGAGATGCCGCCGTTCTCGCCCTCAGCGTAGTGGGCCTTGCCCCAGTCGATGACGTTGGTCTGGCCCAGGAAGAGCATCATGGCCTGGGTCAGGACCTCGCCGGTCTCGGTGCGGGACAGGTTGTTACCGGTGTTGGGGTTGGTCGCGGCCTGCTCCTGTGGGTTGAGGCGGCCGCGGGACGGCGTCGTCCAGCCGTCGTCGGGCGGCACGGCGCCGCCGCCGTCCACCGCGAAGGTGGCGCCGGTGGCCTTGCGCGAAGCGAAACCGACCTCGGCGACGAGCCACTTGAAGAACGGGAAGACCTCGCCGAAGAAGTAGGAGCCGTCGGGCTCGGTGACGGTGGCCTGGTAGATGCGGCCGTCGCGGAAGCGGATCGCCACGTCCTGACCGGCCAGGCCGCTCTCGCCGGGATCGCGGAATCCGTCCTCGTCGACGTCGTTGAAGACTCGGCCCATGAGGGTGCCGAACCAGCGGTTGGAGAGCACGGTGCCGACGTCGACGATGCCGCCGCCGTCCGGCACGATGACGGTGGTGAAGCCGAAGAGCTGGTCGAGGGGAACGTCCCAGTGCACGAGCTCATAGGTGCCCGGGGGCACGCCGGCGATCTCGAAGGTGCTGTCGGGGTTGCACTCGACGGCGATCAGGCCCTGCTGTGCGGTGCGGTCGTTGAGGCCGACCCAGCACTCGGGCACGGGCTCACCGGGGTGGAAGCCCTGCAGTGTCGGCGGGCGCGCGAAGTGATTGCTGCGGATCTCGCCGATGATGGTCCCGGTGCCGGGCCCCACGGGATGCCAGGGCAGCATGGTGGGGTTGACGAAGCCGAACTCCGCGTAAGCGGTGGCGGCGCCGAAGCCCTCGACGAACAACCGGGGGTTGTTGGCTCCGACCCAGGCGTCGATGACATTGGTGCCCTCGATGGTCGCGGTCTGGACCCACGGCTGACCCGGGGGCGGGATCACGATCACCGCATACTTGCCGGGCGGGATGTACTTGAAGATCGCCCAACCTTCGGCATCGCTGTACAGGAAGCCGTCGCCGATCTGGTTGGGGTCGGGGATCGGCATGCCGTCCGGGTCGAGCTGGAAGCTGCCGTCCGGGTTCGTCAGGTACTCGGTGCCGAGGGTGTTGCCGAAGGCGTCCTGGATGACCTGACCGCCGGCGTCCTCGATGATGACCTTGAAGCCCTCGAGCCCGACCTCGCCGCCCGGGTCGGGCGCGTTGTTGATCGTGTTGTGGTCGAGGAAGACGTAGACCGAGATCTGCGAGGTCGGGATCGGCAGCGGGTTGACGACGACCGTCACCGTCTGCTGGCCGACCGCGACCTGGGCGCCGCCCAGGGAGTGGCCGGTCATGGTTCCCGCCGAGTGCGGCAGCACCGACACGTAGTAGCGCTGGCTGTCGGGCAGGGCCACGGTGGCCGTCGAGCCGACGCTCTCGCCGGTTTCGATGACCGGCGCGTGGCTGCGGTGAATGTTGACGCCGATGCTGTCGGACACCGGTACGCCGGGGGTGGTGAAGACCGTGTTGTCCTCCTCCACCAGGTACCGGAAGCCGCTGACCGGGTTGCCCGACGGGTCCACGACCTCGATGTCGAAGGCCTCCGCCGGCGGTCCGGCGAGCAACGCGGCGCTGCAGATGAACAGCACGAGGCTCCTGACGAGGCCCGCGCCCGTGGTTGCTGGTTTCCGCTTCATGATCGTCTCCTCCCGCTCGTTTCGCGTCGTGGCAGCTCGTTCAGCGCCGCCGATTCCTCGATTCGCTGGCATGGTTCCCCTCTCGCGAGTCGGTTCCGTGCGTTCTTTCGCGTGTTCGGGTCCCTCGCTCCTTCATCAGGCGCTTGATCGTGGGTTCGTCGGCGGCGTGGCGGATCGCGTGCGCGCAGTCCCTCACGATCCCGAAGAACACCAGGCAGTCGTCTCGATCGCAGGCTCCGGAAGCCCGGTCGGCCAGCCGGTAGAGCTGCTCCGCCAGTCCAAGGGCTTCACTCACCCGTCTCGGGCAGTTCGTATCGGTCGTGGGTACTGCGTACTCCATATGTGCATTCGCCGACCAAGCAAGACGAATGCCAGCTTGCACGATTGAGCAAATTTTGTGAGGCGATCATGACCGTGGCCACAACATCGCCCCCACCCAACATGTCCGACACTGCGCCACATTCGCGGGAGCGTTTCCGAACAACCTGAAACCACGGTGGGGGGATCCCCCATGCCATTCGACCGCCCCCTGGGCGACAATCAGGGGGCCGGATGCCGGGTGAGACTGTCTCACTGTTGCGTCTCGTGAGACGGATGTGAGACACTCGATCTCGACCCGTGCACTGTTGAACCGGGAAGTCCCCGATGCACCACCGACGGTTGTTTCGGGTAGAACCGTCGGTCGGACAGACAGGTCGAAGTGGAAGGGGTATGGACAGTCCATCGATCCTGATCGTCGGTGCGGACGCCACGAGGGCCCGCGAAGCCGAGAGCGCGGTGAGGCTGGCAGGCTTCCACGTGGGGCGAACGTCGGTGGAGGTGTCGAGCGCGCTCGGGTTGGCCAGGCGCGAGGCGCCGGACGTGGTGGTGCTCGACGTCCCCCTCGATTCGGCCACCGAGGACGCCGGGGTCGGATCCCGGATCAGCCGCGAGCTGGGCATCCCCGTGGTCTACTTCCTCGATCCGCCCGGCAACGGCAGCTTCGACTGGGAAAGGGTCGGCGAGCCGTTCGCGGTCCTGGTCAAGCCGGCCAGCCCTCAGGCGGTGGAGACCTTGATCCGGGTCGCCCTGCGACGCGCCGCCCGCGAGCGGTGTCTGAGGGCCACCGAGGGCCTGATGAGCACCGTCTTCCAGGCCTTCCCCACCCCCATGCTGGTGGTCGAGGCCGACGGCACCGTGACCCTCTGCAACCTCAAGGCGCGGAACACCTTCGGCATCGAGTGCGACGACGGCCGGCCGCGCCCCCTCGAGCAGGTCATCCGCTGCTCCAAGCTCTCCGCCGACGATCTCTGCACCTGCCCGATCCCGTGCGACAAGTGCGAGCTCATGCAAATCGTCCGCGACGCCATCACCGGCGAGCCCGTCGAGGACCGAAGGTGCGAGGTCGGCCTCCAGCTCGGCGAGACGGTCGCGCGGGTCGTGCTGGCGGTGAGCGCCGTGGGCTTCGAGCACGACGGCGACACGCGGGCGATCCTGATCCTCGAGGACCGGACCGAGTTCGAGCGGCTGCGCCAGCTCTACACCCGGGAGCACTCGTTCGGAGGCATCGTCGGGCGCGGCGACGCCATGCAGCAGGTCTTCCGGACCATTCGCGAGGTCGCGGAGGTCGAGATGCCGGTGCTCATCCAGGGCGAGACCGGCACCGGCAAGGAGCTGGTGGCGCGCGCCATCCACGACCACAGCGCCCGGAGCCGGCGCGCCTTCGTCCCGGTCAACTGCGGCGCCATTCCCGAGGGGCTTCTCGAGAGCGAGCTCTTCGGCCACGTCAAGGGCGCCTTCACCGGCGCCGTGCGCGACCGGCAGGGCCGCTTCACGCTGGCCGACGGCGGCACCATCTTCCTCGACGAGATCGGCGACCTGAGCCCGTCGGTGCAGGTCAAGCTGCTGCGGGTGCTCCAGGAAGGCACCTACGAGCCGGTGGGTGCGGAGCGAACCCTCAAGGCCGATGTCCGGGTGGTCAGCGCCACCAACAAGGACCTGGCGGCCGAGGTCGCCGCCGGCCGCTTCCGGAAGGACCTCTACTACCGCCTGTGCGTTCTCCCCATCGAGCTGCCGCCGCTCCGAGAGCGCAGGCAGGACATCCCCCTGATCGCCGACCACCTGCTCGCCCGCGCCGCCGTCGCCGACCACTCGAGCCCGGTCGGCCTGTCGAGCGGCGCCCTCGCGGTGCTCCTCGACCACGACTGGACCGGCAACGTGCGCGAGCTCGACAACGCCCTCCAGTTCGCCCGCATGAAGTGCCGGGGCGGGTCGATCCGCGTCGCGGACCTGCCGCCGTCGCTCCACGGCGCCAGTCAGCCGACGCCGGCACCGTCCGTGCAGCCGCCGGCACTCCGCACGCGTGGCCGCAGGCCATTGACCCGGGAGGCGGTGATCGGCGCCATCGAGCGCGCCGGCGGCAACCGCACCCGCGCCGCCGAGCTCCTCGGCGTCTCCCGCGCCACCCTCTACCGCTTCCTCACGACGCTCGACCGCGGCCTTCCCGGATGATTCGCCTGTCGACGACGACGCGGGGTGGACCGCGAAGGAGCTGGGATGCCACCGACTGACCCGAACGTGCGAGAGCACACCGATTCACGAGAAGACCTGACGTCGTCCCGGGGCTCGAGCCGGCGCCGGCTCGGCCGCCGCTGGCTCGCGGTGGCCGCGGTGGCGGTGGTCCTGATCGGGTGGGCCGCCTGGCATGGGAACCGCGTGCAGCCGACGGACGCCGCCAACGCCGGCGACCAGGCCGCCGCCTGGTACCGGTGCACGATGCCCGAGTGCGGCGATCCGGGCAGCGCCGACCCCGACAGCCGCTGCCCCGTCTGCGGCATGAAGCGCGAAAAGGTGGATACGGCGCCGGCGCCGCAGGTGTGGTACCGGTGCCCGATGGAGGAGTGCAACGACCCGGGCAGCGCCGACCCCGACAGCCGCTGCCCCGTCTGCGGCATGTTCCGCAAGCCGGTCGAAACCCCGGCCTCCGGCTTCGAGGTCGCCCTGTCGCCGCGGGCCGTGATCCAGGCCGAGATCGCCTCCGAGCCCCTGGCGCGCGGGCCGGTGTACCGCCGCCTGCGGGCCCTGGGCCAGGTCGAGGTCGACGAGACCCGGCGGGTGATCGTCAGCGCCCGGGTCGAGGGCAACGTCGAGCGGATCACCGCCGACGAGACCGGGATGCGGGTCCGCCAGGGCGACCACCTGCTGGAGATCTACTCCCTCGACCTCCTCAACGCCCAGAACGAGCTGCTGCGCCTGATCTGGGGCTTCGGCCGCATCCCCGGCCGGGGGCGCAACCGAAGCGTCGACCAGGACCTGGTCACCGCCCGCCACAAGCTCGAGCTCTACGGCATGACCCCGCAGCAGATCGACTCCCTCATCGAGGCCGACCACGAGAATCCCTACCTGATCGTGACGGCGCCCATCGACGGCACCGTGATCCGCAAGGAGGTCACCGCCGGCCAGTACGTCCGGGTCGGCGCCCTCCTGTACGAGCTCGCCGACCTGAGCCGGCTCTGGCTCCAGCTCGCCTGCTACGAGGACGACCTGCCGTGGATCCGCCTCGGCCAGGAGGTGGTGGCCGAGGCCCGGGCCCTGCCCGGTGAGGAGGTGCGCGGCCGGGTGTCGTTCATCTCCCCCGAGCTCGACGTCGCCACCCGGACCGCCCGGGTGCGGGTGGAGATCGCCAACCCCCGCGGTCGCCTCAGCCCAGGTATGTTCATGACCGCGTGGACCCGCGCCGTGCTCGACGAGGAGAACCACCTCCGGATTCCCCGCCAGGCGGTGCTCGCGGCCGGCGAGCGCACCCTGGTCTACGTCGAGGCCGGCGAGGGCAGCTTCCGCGGCGTCGACGTGCGCCTCGGCCCCCTCGGCGAGGACGAGGCCGGCAACCCCTGCTACCCGGTGCTCGACGGCCTCGAGGGCCACGAGCGGGTGGTCACCCGGGGCACCTTCGCCATCGACAGCCAGGCCCAGATCGCGGGGCTGCCGAGCCTGTTCGCCGCCCCGCCGGCGCCCGACGAGACGGCCGCCGAGCCGCGCGATCCGTCGGCGCCGGCCGCCGCCGAGCCCGCGCAGGCGACGCGCGCGGAGACTGGGAGGCTCCGACTGCCGCCCCGGCAGGAGCCGGCCTCGCCCGAGCAGGAGCTCTGCCCGGTGCTCGGCCACCCCGTCGACCGGACGGCCTACGTCGACTACCGCGGGGTGAGGATCTACTTCTGCTGCCACCTGTGCACCCCGAAGTTCCTGGCCGACCCGGAGCGGTACCTCCCCAACCTGCCGCAGTCGATGCAGGACCGCATCGCCGCCTTCGGATCGGGCGGGGAGGCCGGCGGCGATGGTTGACCGGCTGATCCGGGTCTTCACCTTCAACCCGCTGCTCGCGGCCATGCTCGCCGCGGTGGTGGTGGTCGCCGGCTGGAAGGCCTTCGTCGCCAACCCCAAGGACGCCATTCCCGACATCGCCGAGAACCAGACCATCGTCTTCGCCGAGTGGTCGGGCCGCAACCCCAAGGACCTCGACCAGCAGGTCACCTACCCGCTGGTGGTCGCACTTCAGGGCATCCCAGGGGTGCGCGAGGTCCGTGCCACCAGCGGCTTCGAGTTCGCGTTGATCTCGGTGGTCTTCGACGACGACATCGACTTCTACTGGGCCCGCAGCCGGGTCCTCGAGCGCCTCGCCACCCTCGGCGACCAGCTGCCCGAGGGGGTCAACCCGGTGCTCGGGCCCGACGCCACGCCGCTCGGTCAGATCTTCTGGTACACGGTCGAGAACGGCTGGTTCAGCCCGGCCCACCCGGGCCTGCGCTTCGAGGAGGACGGCCGCCTCAGCCCGGCCTCGAGGGCCTCGCTGCTCGCCGGCGACCCCGGGCTCGAGACCCGCCTCGACGCCACACCTCCCGGAACCTGCCCGCTGTCGGGCCAGCCCCTGGAGCGCAGCCGCCTGTCGTCGGACCGCCTACGGAGCATCCAGGACTACGAGGTCAAGCTCGCCCTGCAGGCAGTGGTGGGGGTGAGCGAGGTCGCGAGCGTCGGCGGCTACGTGCGCGAGTACCAGATCGACCTCGACCCGGAGGCCCTGCGCGCCTTCGACGTCAGCCTCGACGAGGTGGTGGCGACGGTCCGCGCCTCCAACCTGGACGTGGGCGCCAAGGTCATCGAGAGCGGCGGCATGGAGGTCGTGGTCCGGGGCGTCGGCTTCCTGGGCGGCGGGGAGCGCGACACCGGACCGCGGCTCGACCGCGAGCAGGCGGTGCTGGCCGACCTCGAGCGCACCGCCGTCACCGCCCGCGACGGCACCCCGGTCTTCCTGTCCCAGCTCGGCACCATCGGCGTCGGCCCGCAGTTCCGCCGCGGCGCCCTCGACAAGATGGGGGCCGAGGCGGTGGGCGGCTGCGTCGCCATGCGCTTCGGCGAGAACCCGCTGAAGGTCATCGAGCGGGTCAAGGCGAGCCTGGTCACCATCGAGGCGGGGCTGCCCCCCGGGGTCAGGATCGTCGCCTTCTACGACCGCACCGAGCTCATCACCGAGACCATGGCGACCCTGTCCACAGCGCTCGTCCAGCAGGGGCTCATCACCGTCGCCATCGTCCTGCTCTTCCTGCTCCACCTGCGGGCGTCGGTGGCGGTCACGGTGACGCTTCCGCTGGCGGTCCTGGCGGCCTTCGTCGGCATGCAGGCCCTGGGCGTCGGCTCCAACATCATGAGCCTGGCGGGCATCGCCATCGCCATCGGCGAGATGGTCGACATGGCCATCGTCATGACCGAGAACATCTATCAGCACCTGGTGGAGCGGCGGCGCGAGTACGTCCGGACGGTGGCCGGGCGCGAGGTGGTCGACCACCGGCGCCGGCTGACGGTGGTCTCCGAGGGCGCCCGCGAGGTCGGCGGTGCGATCCTCACGGCGACGACCACCACCATCATCTCCTTCCTGCCGGTCTTCTTCCTCGAGGGCCAGGCAGACCGGATGTTCACGCCCCTGGCCTGGACCAAGACCCTGTGCATGCTGGGCTGCATCGTCATGACCCTGACGGTGGTGCCGCCCCTGGCGGCGCTGATGCTCACCGAGAGCCGGGTCGGCAGCGCGCGGGCGCGCGCCGCGGGTCTCGCCAGCGGCACTGCCGCCGCCCTCCTGTGGGGGCTGTCGGCACGGCTGTTCGAGGGCTGGGGCGAGGTCGCGGCGACGATCCGCTCCGCGGTCCACCTCCCCGAGCCGTTGGACTCGCTGGCCCTCGGCGCGCTCGTCGGCCTGGCGGTGTGGGGGTCGCTGCGGGAGCGCCTGCGCCTGCCCGAGGAGAGCCCGGCCAGCCGCCTCATCCGGCGCCTCTACGAGCCGACCCTGCGCCGGATCCTCCACCACAAGCCGGTGTTCTTCGCCGCCACCACCGCCCTGGTTCTGGCCGGCCTCGGCACCTGGCTCGGCTGGGGCCGTCTGGTCGCCGTGCCGGCCGACGCCCTCGCCCTGGTCGGCCTCGACCTCGGCTCGTGGTCGGCCGCATGGTGGGTCAACCTGGCCGCCGGCCTCGCCTTCGGGCTGGTCCTGCTGCCGCTGCTGCTGGACACCCTGCGGGTACGCTCCGGTGCCGAGCTGCCGCCGAGGCGGTCCTGGGGCGCCCGGCTGGTGCTGGTCGCCGTCGCCCTGGCGGCGGCCGCCGGCCTGCACGCCGCACACTTCGCCAGCGCCATCGGCGGCCCGGCAGCGGCGGCGCTCGGCCTGCCGAGGATCGACCCGGCCACCGGCGAGCCCACCGACCTGCGCCGGGTCCCGCTCCTGGACCACTGGCGGGAGCACGCCACCGGGCTGGGCCGGGAGTTCATGCCGCCCCTGGACGAGGGCGACTTCCTGTACATGCCGAGCCTGCTGCCGGCGGGCTCCCTGACCTCGGTCATGGACGTCATGCAGAAGCAGGACGTGCTGTTCGCGACCATTCCCGAGGTCGAGCTGGTGGTGGGCAAGCTGGGCCGGATCGACTCCGCCCTCGACCCGGCGCCGGTGGGCATGATCGAGACCGTCATCAACCTCAAGCCCTACGACGAGTGGCCCCTGGTCGAAGACGCGGAACACCCCGGCCGACTGCGCCGTCGTTCGATGGAGGAGATCTGGGACGACATCCAGGAGAAGGGCCGCTTCCCGGGGGTGCTGCCGTCGGCGGAGCTCCAGCCGATCCGGGCCCGCATCGAGATGCTGAGCACCGGCCTGCGCGCCGAGGTCGGCCTCAAGGTGTACGGGGCGAGCCCCGAGGCCTGCGAGGAGCTGGCTCTCGGCATCGAGCGTGAGCTCAACCGTGTCGGCATCGAGGGCGTCGAGGCGATCCAGGCGGTGCGCACCAACCGCACCCCCTACCTGGAGCTCGAGGTCGACCGCGAGGCGGTGGCCCGCTTCGGGATGCCGCCGTCGGCGGTGCAGCGCTCCATCGAGCTCGCGGTCGGCGGGGTCGGCCTGGTGCCCACCTACGAGGGGCTCGACCGCTACCCGGTGCGGGTGCGCTACCAGCGCCAGCTGCGCGACGACCCCGAGGACCTGGAGCGGATCCTGGTCACGGGCTCCGGCGGCCTCCAGATCCCCTTGTCGCAGCTGGTGGAGGTCAGCAGCACCTTCGGGCCCATGAGCCTGCGCCGCGAGGGCGCGGCCTTCGTCAGCTACGTCACCCTCAGCCCGCGCGCCGTCGACGCCCAGACCGCGGTCGAGCGGGCCCAGTCGATCCTCGACCGGGCGATCATCGACGGCCGGGTGGTGGTGCCGACGGGCTCCCAGCTGCGTTGGACCGGGACCTACGAGCGGGCCCTGGAGGCGCGCCAGCGGCTGGCGCTGGTGATCCCGGCGGTGCTGTTCATCAACTTCGTGCTGGTCTACCTGCACTTCCGCCGGGTCGGGCTCAGCCTGCTGGTCTTCGCCGCCATCCCGGTGGCCATGGCCGGCGGCTTCCTGATGCTCGAGTGGTGGCCGGAGATCCACGACCTCCTGTACGGGCTCGGGATCCTCGACCGCGGCTTCGGAGGCGAAGCCATGTACCTCACAGTGGCGGTGTGGGTCGGCTTCATCGCCCTGTTCGGGATCGCGGTCGACGACGGCATCGTCATGGGCACCTACCTCAGGCAGAGCTTCGACCGGCCGCTGCGATCCTACGCCGAGATCGAGGAGCGGGTGGTGGAGGCGGGGCTGCGGCGGATCCGGCCGTGCCTGATGACCACCGCCACCACCCTGGTCGCCATGCTGCCGATCCTCCTCGCCACCGGCCGCGGCGCCGACCTCGCGGTGCCGATGGCGGTCCCCCTGTTCGGCGGCATGATGGCCGAGCTGGTCTCCCTGTTCGTGGTGCCGACCGGCTTTTGCGCCATCGAGCAGTGGCGCTGGCGCCGGGCCGCTGCCGCCGGGAGCGGGCTGCCGGCTCGGTCCCCCTGAGCGGGCCGGCAGGCCCGTCCGGCCTTGGCCTCGACCTTCGACGCGCTCCGCTGACCCGGGCGCGTCGTCACGCCACCGGCCGCCGGCGCCCGGTCACTCCTGCCGCGGCCACGTCGGCAGCCGGCCCGGCGTCCACGGCGCGCCGGCCGCCTCGAGGGTCGCCTCCAGGGCGGTCAGCCGGGTCTCGAGGGCGCGCAGGGCGGCGAGCTGCTCGACGAAGGCGTCGGACGCGAAGCGGTAGCCGTCGCGGTGGCTGGTGGTGGGCGGCTGGGTGGTGAAGAAGCCGCTGTCCACGATGCGGTCGATGCGCTCCCGGATCGACGGCGGCACCGGCTCGTTGCGGCGGGCCCGGCTGCGGTCGCCACGCAGCTCGACCAGGACGTCGTCGAGCTCGGCCTCGACGGCGGCGAGCTCGACGAGGCTCGCCTCGCCGGCGCCGGGGGTGTCGAGGATCGCCTGGCGCAGGTGGTCGAGGCGCTCGTTCATCTCGGAGGCGGCCTCGACGGCGCCGAGCACGGCCCTCTGGAGATCAGCGGCTTGGCGCTGGAAGGCGAGCGCGGCGGCGGGGTCGTCAACCGGCAGGGTGCCGCCGCCCAGGTCCACCACCCGGAAGCTCTCGGGCCCGGCGAGGCGGCGGAGCTCGCCGTCGACCTCGGCCTCCAGGGTCACCGAGTAGGCTCCGGGCAGCGCCAGCGGGCCGACCCGCGGCGACTCCCAGGGCTGGGGCGGACCGGGGTCGGGGTCGGTGGGCCGCGGCGACGGGAAGCGCAGGTTCCAGGCGACGCGGTGCAGGCCCGCCTCGCGGGGGCCGCCGACCCTCTGGACGACGGCGCCGTCGGCGTCCCGCACCGTGAGCACGAGCCGCGGCTCGTTCTCCTCGTCCTCGGCCCGGAGCTCGTCCGGGCTCGGGTAGGGCGGAGTTTCGCCCCGCTCCTCGGCCTCCTTCTCGGCTTCCAGGCGGCGCTCCCGGCGGGTCTTCAGGCCGTCCTTCAGGTGGTAGGTGAAGACCGCGCCGAAGGGCGGGTTGGGGGCGGTGTAGTAGGTGTCGCCCTGGAAGGCCTTGGCCAGGGTCGGCAGGCCCAGGCGGCTGGTCTCCACGTAGCGAAGCGCGTCCTTGACCGGGAACAGGGCGGCGTCGGCGGCGAGAGCGTCCTCGGAGAGGTGGCGCAGCGGCGTGTAGTCGTCCAGGACATAGAAGCCGCGGCCGAAGGTGGCCAGGGCGAGGTCGTTCTCGCGGCGCTGGATCTCCAGGTCGCGGACCGCGATGGTCGGCAGGTCGCCGGTCATCCCGACCCAGTGGCGGCCGCCGTCGACGGTCACAAACAGGCCGAACTCGGCACCCAGGAAGAGCAGGTCGGGCTCGACGTGGTCCTCGGCCACGGTCCAGGCGAGCTCCCGGTCGGGCAGGTCGCCCCGGATCGAGGTCCAGCTCGCGCCACGATCGGTGCTCTTGAGCACGTACGGGGTGAAGTCGCCCTGCTTGTGGTCGGAGAAGGTGGCATAGACCGTGTCGGCGTCGTGGCGCGAGGCCTCGAGCTCGGCGACGTAGCTGTACTTCGGGACCCCGGGGAAGTCGCCGATCGTGCGCCAGCTGGCGCCGCCGTCGGAGGTGACGTGGACCAGGCCGTCGTCGGTGCCGACCCAGATCAGGCCCTCCTCGAGCGGCGACTCGGTGAGCGAGACCGCGTTGCCGTAGATCGAGGTCGAGGCGCTCTTGTGGACCGCGTCGGGCCCCCAGATCCTGCCCATCACCGGCAGCTCGTCGCGGTCGATGCCCCGCGACAGGTCGCCCGAGACCACGGTCCAGGTGTTGCCGCGGTCCTCCGAGCGGAACAGCTTCTGGGCCGCGAAGTAGAGCCGGGTCGGGGAGTGGGGGCTGATGATCACGGGCGCGTCCCAGTTGAAGCGGTACGGCTCCTCGCCCGGCGCCGGCTGGGGCTGGATGTCGACGATCTCGCCGGTGGCGCGGTCGTGGCGCACCAGGCCGCCGTACTGCCACTGGCTGTAGACCAGGTTCGGCTCGACCGGGTCGACCACGGTCTCGAAGCCGTCGCCGAAGACGGTGACGAACCAGTCCTCGTTGGCGATGCCGGCGGCGCGCCGGGTCCGGGTCGGCCCGCCCAGGGTGGCGTTGTCCTGGGTGCCGCCGTAGATGAACCAGAAGGGCTCGGAGCTGTCCACCGCGACCCGGTAGAACTGGGTCACCGGGAGGTTCTCGACGAAGGCCCAGGTGGCGCCGCGGTCCCGGGTCTCGTAGATCCCGCCGTCGCTGCCGGCGATCAGGTGGCGCGGGTCCGACGGGTCGATCCACAGGGCGTGGTTGTCGACGTGCTTGAACTGCTCGCCGACGTTGGCGAAGGTCTCGCCGCCGTCGACGGTGACCTGCATCCACACGTCCATGGAGTAGACCCGGTCGACATCCTCCGGGTCGCAGAAGAGCTCGTTGTAGTAGTCGCCGCCGGGGGCGTGGTCGGAGCGCTTGTGCCAGCTCTCGCCGCGGTCGCTCGAGCGGAAGAAGCCGCCCTCGTCGCGGGCCGCGTCGACGACGCCGTAGACCACGTCGGTGTCGACCGGCGAGATGCACAGGCCCATCCGGCCCATGTCCACCTCGGGCAGCCCGGCGGTGATCTCGCGCCAGGTCTCGCCGCCGTCGGTGGACTTGTACAGCCCCGACTCGGGGCCGCCGTTGATCAGGGTCCAGGTGTGGCGCCGGCGCTGGTAGGCGGTGGCCAGGATGGTGTCCGGGTCGTCGGGGTGGAGCCGGACCTCGGCGATGCCGGTGTCGTCGGAGACGTGGAGCACCCGCTCCCAGGTGGCGCCGCCATCGCTGGTGCGATAGAGCCCCCGGTCGCCGCCCGAGCGCCACAGCGGGCCCTGGGCCGCCACCCACACCACGTCGGAGTCCCGGGGGTCGACCACGATGTTGCCGATGTGCTCGGACTCGGCAAGGCCCATGTTGGTCCAGGTCGTGCCGCCGTCGAGGCTCTTGTAGACCCCGTCGCCGAAGCTCACCGAGCGCTGGGAGTTGTTCTCGCCGGTGCCGACCCAGACCACGTTGGGATCGTTGGGGTCGATGGTGACGCAGCCGATGGAGTAGGAGCCCTCCGAGTCGAAGACCGGCTCCCAGGTGGTACCGCCGTTTTCCGAGCGCCAGACCCCGCCCGAGGCGACGGCGGCGAAGATCCTCGACTCGTCGGTCGGGTCGACGGCGAGATCGCCGATCCGGCCCGAGGCCACCGCTGGGCCGAGGGCCCGCAGCTCGAGCCCGGCCAGGGTCTCGGCCGTCAGCCAGTAAGCGTCGTCGTCGGCGACAACCGGCACGGCGGCCGGGACCAGGATCAGGGCGATCAGGGCGAGCGTGTGCAGCTTCACGGGCACCTCCCAGCTGGCGGCCATGCTACCGCGTTCCGGCCGCCCGCGGTTTGCGGGCGCCACCCGGGCTGCGCTAGCGTGGGAGATCGCGAGCGACCGACCACGGCCCGAAGCGCGGAGGGACTGCCAGCGTGACCGACGGCTCAGGCGCGGCCGGACCGGCCCGGAAGTTCGGCACCTTCCTCGGGGTCTACACCCCGAGCGTGCTGACCATCCTCGGCCTCATCATGTACCTCCGCTTCGGCTGGGTGGTGGGCAACCTCGGCCTGCCGCTCACCGTGCTGGCGGTCCTCCTCGGCTGCTCCATCACCGCCGTCACGGCGCTCAGCGCCTCGGCCATCGCCACCAACATGCGGGTCGGGGTCGGCGGCGAGTACTACATGATCTCGCGCTCGCTGGGCCTCGAGCTCGGCGGCGCCATCGGCATCCCCCTCTTCTTGTGCCGGACGCTGAGCATCACCTTCTACAGCTTCGGCCTCGCCGAGTCGATCCTGGCTTTCTGGCCGGCGTCGTGGGGGGTGCCGCCGGCGGCCGCCACCCAGGCGCTCACCGCCGGGCTCATCGTCCTCATCGTCGCCATCTCGGGCAGGAGCGCCGAGCTCGCCCTCAAGCTCCAGATCCCGATCATGATCGCGGTCGGCCTGTCGCTGCTGGCCCTGGCGGCCGGGGTCGCCGTCGGCGGCGTCCAGGCCCCCGAGCTGGCGCCCACCTACCGCACCGCCCCGGCCGGCTTCTGGTACGTGTTCGCGGTCTTCTTCCCGGCGGTCACCGGCTTCGCCGTCGGCATCGGGATGTCGGGCGACCTCGCCGACCCGCGGCGCTCGATCCCCCGCGGCACCCTGGCCGCTGTCCTCACCGGCGCCCTGGTCTACCTCACGGTCCCGGTGCTGCTCGCGGTCAGCGCCTCCGTGACCCCCGAGCGCCTCGCCGAGCCCGGGATCGTCTGGATCGAGATCGCGGTCCTCGGCGCCTGGCTGGTCTTCCCTGGGGTCTGGGGGGCGATCCTGTCGTCGGCCTTCGGCAGCGCCCTGAGCGGGCCGCGAGTGCTCCAGTCCCTGTCCCGGGACGGCCTGGCGCCGGCCGCCTTCGCCCGCACCTCGGCCACCGGCCAGCCCACCTTCGCAACCTGGATCGCGGGCGCCATCGCCCTCGCCGCCGTCGCCCTCGGCGAGCTCAACGCCGTCGCCCAGCTCGTCACCGTCCTCTTCCTCACCCTCTACGTCACCCTCAACCTCGCCGCGGCGCTCGAGAGCCTGGTCGGCGATCCTTCCTACCGGCCGACCATCAAGGTGCCGTGGTGGCTGTCGATGCTCGGCGCCGGCGGCACCGTCGCGGTCATGTTTCTCATCAGCCCCCTCGCCTGTGCCGCGGCGGTGGCGATCGAGATCGGCATCTACGTGGCCCTGCAGCGACGGGTGCTGCGCCGGGACTGGGGCGACGTCCGCGCCGGCATGTGGATGGCGGTGGCCCGCTTCGCGATCCTCAAGCTGCGCCAGAGCCGCACCGACCCGCGCAACTGGCGGCCCCACATCCTGCTGCTCGCCGGCGACCCCGGCAAGCGGATCAACCTGGTCCGGCTGGCGAGCTGGTTCAACCAGGATCGGGGGATCGTCACCGTCTGCCGGCTCATCACCGGCGACCTGCGCAGCGGCAGCGTCGAGATCGACCGGGTGCGGGCGGAGATGGAGGCCGAGGTCGACGCCGCCGGCTTGACCGCCTTCTGCCAGGCCCACGTGGTGCCCGACTTCGAGACCGGGGTCCTGGACATCGCGCAGGCGAGCGGGGTCGGCGAGCTCCAGACGAACACCGTCATGTTCGGCTGGACCAAGCGGCGCGAGCGCCTCGCCTCCCAGATCCGGATCATGCGGGCGCTGGCCAACGCCGGCAAGAGCTCCATCATCAGCCGAATCGCCTGGGCCCACGAGCCCGGCCAGCAGAAGCGCATCGACCTGTGGTGGGGCGGTCTGCAGAACAACGGCGACCTGATGCTGCTCCTCGCCCACCTGCTGCGCCTCAACTCCGAATGGTCGGACGCCCGACTCACGGTGCGCTCCATCGCCCGGTCCGAGGCCGAGCGCGACAGCCAGCACGCGGGCCTCGCCGAGCTCCTCGCCGAGAACCGGATCGAGGCCGACACCCAGGTGCTCTACGAGCCCGACACCTCCCGGGACGTCGCCGAGATCCTCCACACGACCAGCGCCCGGGCCGACGTGGTCTTCCTCGGCCTCATGATCCCGCCCTTCGGCGAGGCGATACGCTACGCCGAGCGCCTCGAGCAGCTCGCCGCCGGCTTCCGCACCACCATCTTCGTGCGCAACGCCGGCCGCTTCGCCGGCGACCTGCTGTAACCGCCGATCCCGCCGGGAGCCGGTCCGAGCGGTCTCGAGCCGGGAACCGATCGGCGTCGGCGACGGCCTGTCGCGTTCGTTCATGAAAATGTCGTCCCCGTCCATTCCCCGTGGCGTCCCGCGGTTCGATCTTGACAGGCATGACGTCGTCGACAACCCGGTACCCGGGAAAGAACCTCGAGAAAGAGAGGTCCGAAGATGGCAGCTGACATCAGCTATCAGCGGTTGTTCCTCGTCGTGTGCTCGTCGCTTCTCGTCGCCCTCGCAGCGACGGCCCAGGAGGACGACAAGCCGGCCTGGCAGGAGGCCCTCGAGGGCGCGCTCCTCGAGGCGGTGGAGGGCAGCGGCGACGGATTCGTCGGTTCGATCCGCGACATCGAGGTGGCCCATCGCAGCGCTGACGCCGTCGAGCTGGAGGTGGCGCTGCGACAGGTGGGCGAGCCCGGCCGCGTCGCTTTCACGGCCGAGGTCTACGACGAGCAGCTGCGGGTTCTCGACCCCATGGAGATCAGCTGGGACGAACCGCCGGCGGGCGACGGGTCGACCGTGGTCCGGCTCCAGTACGCGGGCGCCGGCGAGGTCAGGTCGGTCGGAGCCAAGCTGAGCCTGGTGGACGGGGACACCGGTCGCGTCTCGAGTCGCCGCAAGGTCGCCCTGCCCTGGCAGTGGCGAGGCGGTGGCGAGGGGACATCCGGACGGACCGGAACCGACACCATCGACGGCGCAAACCTGTCGACCCGATCGGAAGGCGCAGGCTCCGCAGCCCGGGAAACCGTGGTGGTCGACCTCGACCCGATTCGCATCGGGACCACTCCGAAGCCCGAGGAGATCCGGATCGTGACGGGGGTGACGCTCCAGCCGGCCACCGAGCGGCAGACGGCATCCACCTCGCAGTCGGGTCAGAAGCCCCCGCCGAGCGGCAACTCGAAACCTGCCGTCGCCACCACCATGGTCTCCGCCAACCTGCTGCACCTGGGCACGACGGTCGACCTCTACACAGCCGCCGCCAAGGCCGAGTGGCGGTCGAACCGCGGCTCTCTGCCCTTCAACGGTCCGACCAACGACCAGCGCGGTTTCGTCCGACAGCTGGGAACCGCCAGGATGGTCGACGGCAAGAGCTACAAGGACGTCCTCGAGACGCACCCGGCCTGGGTCGACGACGGGACGATCAGCGGCACCTACCGAGTCACCGTTCCGGCCGGCGCCACGCGCTTCGAAGCCACGGTCGGCTTCCTCCACGGCGTCACACGGTCCGACGGCGTGACAGCAACCGTCGTCCTGAAGCAGGGCTCCAAGGGCACCACCGTGGCCCGGCGACGCGTGTTGCCCAAGGAGGGTTTGGTGACCATCAGCGGCGACATCCCCGTCGCGGTGCGGGGCAAGGAGGTCACCCTCGTCCTGACCGTCGATGCCGAGGGCACCTCGGCCCAGGACTGGTTCGCCTGGGTGGCGCCGGTGATCCGCTGACTGCCATGGTCTCTCAGCTCGCCCTCCTGGCACTCTTCGCGGTCGACGCCGTATCGGTATCGGCGGTGGTCCCCAATACCCTCGAGGCCTACCGGCCGGCCCAGCTGACCATCAGCGGAGAGGGCTTCGATGACAGCTGCCGGGTGCTGATCGGCACCCCGGGCCGGATGGTCCCGGTGGCCCACGAGCTCCTGGGCGCCACCGAAATCCGGGTCCGCCTGGCCTCAGGCTACGGTCCGACTCCCGCTCGGCGGCAGCTCGTCGTCGAGTGCGGGCCTCGACGTCGATCCTCTCCGGTAGCCATCCGGATCGTCGTCGCCCCCGGGGAAGACGCCGTCCTGCCGACGCCGGCCCCGAGCTCGCCTGACGAGAGTCCCTCGCCCGTCGAGGGTTCACCGCCGTCGGTGGCGAGCCTCGAACCGGCGACGGTCGGCGCCGGCCTGCTTTTCACCCTGACCGTGATCGGAGAGGGCTTCGCCGACGGCGCCATCGTGGAGGTCTTCGCCAACCGAAACGCGGGCAGCTCGGCCGACCCGAGCTACGAGATGGTCCGATTCCCGGCCGAGCTCGCCTCCGACAGCGTCCTGCTGGTCGACTTCGACCGCGGCTTCGCGGCCGCGCCGCGCCTGCGCCAGCTCGTCGTGGTCAACCCGGACGGGGCCGTGAGCTCTCCCGCCTACCTGAGAATCCAAAGGAGCGTCCCATGATGCGTGCCGTGATGGTCACCGTCGCAGCTCTTGCCGCCGTCCAGTTGTCCGCCGCCGGGGAACGCGTGCTGGCGGTCGCCGACCGCCAGCCGATGAAGTTCCAGGTCCACGCCCTGATGACCCAGATCGAGGCCGCCGATGCGCAGCTGGACGAGGTCGCCGATCGCAACGGCTGGGGGCCGATGCTGCCGGCCCTCAACCTGGCCTCGGTCGGGGTCGAACAGATCGACGAGTTCGACGGTGTGTCGCTTCGCGATCTCTGCAGGTACAGTCTCGAGGTCTACCCCGACGCCAACCCCGACTCGAGGATCTTCTACTACCGGCCGCAGGCCTTCGCCCTCAAGTTCGACCCTCCCGACTACTTCATGAGCGTCGAGTACGGCGCCGGCGACGACGGCGGCGCCAACGTGATCATCCAGGCCCAGCTGACGCCGGGCGCCGATCGCACCGACCTCGAGGTGCTCGAGGCGCTGCTGCGCTCCTACCTCAAGGAGCGCGGCCAGCAGGTCTCCGAGCCCTTCCTGCTGCCCTTGCCCGTAACCTACGAAGCCGACTTCCGGCTCCAGAACTGGCGCATCGACGAGGTCACCGTCAACGGCGTCGACCCCGACACCGGCGAGATCCAGCTCACCCTGTCGGCGGACGTGCCGACCAAGGAGCTGGTGGTGTCGACCCTGGGCAACGCCAACGGCATCAACGGCAGCATCCGGCTCAACCCGATCATCATCGACCCGGACCGCCAGAACCTCACCAGCCTCCAGGCGCCGGTGGCCAGGATCAAGCTCCCGGACAACCTCGGCGGCCCCTCCATGCGCTGGCGCCCGCCGTCGTCCGGCGTCCAGTCGGAGTTCACCAACTCGTGGCCCTTCGAGCTGCGGCTCGACTACCTCACCTACCTGATCAGAAACAGCGACGGCAGCCTCCGCATGGGGGGCTGGTCGCTGGGCGGCGCGGTGCTCGGCCCGGGTGACACGGCTCGGGTGTCGACCCTCAAGCTCAACCGCGAGCTGGTCTCGGACGACGTGGTGATCGCGACCTTCGTCGGCGATCTCCAGCGCGACGACGACACCGTGCGCCGGGTCGTCGCCGACTGCACCGGCGGGGTCGGGGCGCTGCCGGTCAGGCGCCTCGCCGTCGAGGCTCTCGACCCGGGCTCGCTGTTCGACCAGTACAGCATCCACAAGCTGGTGGTGGAGGTTCGCAGCGCCCACTTCGACCCGGACGGCCGGGTCGTCGAGAGCCGGTCCTACGATCTCGACGACAGCGACGAGCGGGTGCTCACCGACCCGCTGCACCTGTGGGATGACGCCGGCGACCTCTACCACTACCGGATCGTCGTCATCACCCGGGACGGCGCGGTCCACGGCGATCGCACCTGGCGGGCGCCCCATCCATACCTGCCGGATCAGATCCTGGTCGGCTCGACCCAGGTCGAGGAGGTCCTGGCCGAGTGAGAGCGATCCTCACCGTCGCCGCGGTTCTGGTCGTGGCGTGGCCGGCCGCCGGCCACCCGGTCCTCGACGAGGGCCGGCGCACCGGCGGCGGCTGGTGCTTCCCCGATCACCGGGAGCGCGGTGTCTGGTGGCTGGCGCCGCCGGCGCCTCGGCTCGCCGACATCGACGGCGAGCCGGCGGTGGACTTCACGGTCTACCACTACCAGGGCGCCCGGGCGACGGCCGACGACGGGCAAGCCTGGGGCGGGGCCCTGCTCCAGTTCACCCTGGAGGCCCCCGCCATCGGCGCCGAAGCGACAGCGGCACGGCGGGCCCTCGGCTCGGTCGCCGAGCTGCGCCCGTTGCCGGCGGCGGTCGTCGACGCCGAGGTCGTCTTCGCCGGCGTCAACAGCGCCCGCCCGGCGACGGCCGACGACGGGCCGGAGACCCCCCAGGCCGGGGCCTGGCAGCGGCGGAGCTTCTCCCTCGCGCTGACCCCCGAGGAGGTGGCCGCGGTCCACGACGCCTGGCGGGCCGGGTCGGTGATCCTGTCTGTCAACCTGGCGGTCTCGGTGTACGGCTTTCCGACCCGGCCCGAGCGCGACGGCGACGAGCCCCTGCTCGCACCAGTGGTGATCGACTCGGTGCCGATCACCGTCGACCCGGAAGAAAACCCCGATCTGTTCCGCATCCTCGAGCTCGACGCCACGGTGCCCCTGGCCTACACGACCATCGAGCTCGGCTGCGCCGAGCTCGCCGAGGGCAGCGGTCTGGCCGACCTGGTCCGGGTGATCGCCACGGTCGAGGCCGAGGCGGTCAACGGCGATCTCATCAGCCTGGAGCTTCGATTCACCCCGACCACGCCCCAGGTCCAGGCGATCCGGTTCGACCGCGCGGTGCGGGTCGAGCACGGCTACGAGCTGCGGATCGTGCGGGTCTACTCGTCCGGGCGCACCGAAACCGGGCCGCCCCGCCGCCTCGAGGTCTGGCAGGGCTTCGCCGACATCTGCAGCTCGGCGGACGGCCGATCCGACAGCCTCGACCCGCGCCTGCTCTACTAGGAGGACCTCATGACGACGACACTGCAACGATCCGCGCTGCTCATCCTGGTGATGGCCGCCGCGCCCGCGTTCGGTCTGGTGTGGTACGACACCGGCCGGCTCACCATCGACGGCGTCGAGCTCTTCCAGGACGTCGACAATCCGAGCCAGTACTACTACCTGCCCCCGGCGCCGACCGTTGCCACCGACCCGGACGGCAATCCGCAGCTTCTCTGCCTCAAGTATGTCGACCCGAAGGGTCAGTCGTCGGGTGGGCTTTTCCATCTCCTCGCGTCGCTCGAGCTGGCGCCGGAACGGGTCGCCGAGCTCGAGGAGGCGCTCAAGGAGCGCCGTCCCGGCGCCACCATCGTCGGGGCGCTCAATCTGCTCGAGGCCAGGGCCGAGGAAGGGATTCCGGCAACCGCCACCTTCCAGGTCGTGTCGGCGGTGTTGTCGGACGACGAGGAGGGGGGCTTCACCCGGTCGCTCATCACCTCCGGGCACGCGCCGCTGACGGCGGGCAGCCGCGCAGCGGTCGCGGCCAGCCTCGACCCCCGGGGCGCGACGCTGCTCTTCGAGTCACTCAACGGCACCACCTCGGACGTCTCGGTGAGCATCGCCGCCGAGTACGAGGCCCGGGTGCGCGGCTACAACGCCACCGTCACCGCCGAGGTCGCGACGATCTACGAGCACCTGTCGGCGGTCTACAACAAGCAGGAGAGCTACAAAAAGCGCGAGCTTCGCCAGGTCGTCGACGAGCTCTACCACGACAACGTCATCGAGGTCGTGGTTTTCGACCGCTCCAAGAGCCTCGGGCTCGACGCGTCGGCGGTGGAGGGGATCCTCAACCTGGTCACCGACAAGATCGTCAGCCTCATGTTCGACCACGAAAGCGGTCTTGCCAAGATGCCCGACAAGGAGGTCGCGGTGGAGAAGGGCCAGATCCGCGGCCGCCAGGAGCGCGGCGCCTTCGTCAAGTTCTTCGCCGGCACCGGCAACCAGACGTACATGACCGACGACCAGTTCGTGCTCAAGAGCCGTCAGGACATCCGGCGGACGACCTTCTACCTCAACCTGTCGCAGGACACCACGGTCCGGATGCCGGTCTACCTGGCGGGCAACATGGGCGGCCTCTATGAGGCTCACCGTGACAACCCGGACATCTTCCGCGTCGTCAACCTTGGCGACCCGTCGTTCCAGATCCGTGAGATCCGCTTCGTCCTCGACGGCGAGTGGGCCGCCGCCTTCGAGGGGCTTCTCAACTGGGTCTCGGTCCAGATTCTCAAAGAGTACGACGGTGATCAGCCCGCCGTCGACGGCCAGGCCCAGCTCGCCGCCAGGGAGGTCGCCGAGGGCCAGCTCGAGCGCACGGTCAGCTACCCGCGCCTGGGGGTCGCCGGACCCGAGTGGCTCGACTACCGTTACCGCGTCAACTGGAGCCTGCTGCGCCGGGACACCGTCAGCGAGCCCGCCGACGGCGACTGGCTGGCGTCCTCGGAGCCCGTGATCACGCTGCGGCCGCCGCTTCAGATCACCGGCGCCGAGCTCGAGGTCGACCGCGACGCCATGATCGACCGCGGCGTCCGTGTCGGCATCGTCGAGATGCGCGCCAGCGTCATGGGCCGGACCGAAAGCCGCCGTGTGGCCGTCCTCAGGGTCACCGACGCCGAGCCGGTGGTCCCGCTGCAGGCGGTCCACGATCCCGGCGCCGAGCCCGAGGTCCGCGTCACCTGGGTCGCGGTCGAGGGCGGCGGCCGCCAGGTCGGCGAGTGGCAGGGCATGGGTGTCGGCTACCTCTGGATCGAGGTGCCCGAGCTCACCGGAGGCGAGTCGTGAGCCGTACCAAGCCGCTCGCCTGCCTCGTCCTGCTGGTGGCGGTCCCCGCCGGCGCGCAGGAGGTGCTCCTCGACCGCTCGCTGACCGCCGCCGGGGTCACGCTGTTCGCGGCCCTCGACACTCCCGGCAGCTGGTACTACCTCCCGGATCAACCGCGCATCGCCACCGACGATGAGGGTCGTCCCGAGTTCTCCCTGGTCAAGTACGCCTCCGCCGCCGAGGCGACCGGGGGCGGCAGCCACGGCATCACCGCAGCCCGGGGCGGTGGCGTCCTGCACTTCCTCGCAGCCTACGGCGTCAGCGAGGCCCGCCTCGCCCGCGCTCGTTCCGCGCTGGCCGAGATGGAAGGTCACGAGGACGACCGGATCCTCGGGCCGATCCAGTTCCGCGCCGGCTCCTTCGCCCTGGTCTCCACCGCCGCCGCCGCCGACGGCGGCATGGCGCGACGGGTGACCGGGACCGGCCGGGCGCCCCTGCTCGAAGGCGGCAAGGTCGCCGTGTCGGTCGGGCTGACTCCCGAGGGCGCGACCTTCCTGGGGCGGTCGCTCGAGATGGAGAGCCCGGACATCAGCCTCGCCTTCTCGATGGAGATGGAGGGCTATCGGGAGCCCTACGAGGCCGAGCTCGTGGTCGACTGGGACAAGGTCTGGTCGCACCAGGAGATCGAGGCCCGGGCCAAGATCTACTTCGTCGGCGCGGAGGTCGACATGCTGATCGACGACCTGGCCACGACCGGTGCGATCCGGGTCGAGGCCAAGGGCGAGAGCGGCTCGATGGAGAAGCTCCTAGATGCCGCCTACGCCAAGGTCACCGACATGCTCTTCGACCAGGCCGCCCCCGGCGAGGCCGAGCGCGAGGTCGGCGACGACCTCGGCAACGTGGTCGGCCGCGTGCTTCGGAGCGCGCGCCGGTCCACGGTCGACCTCTTCGCCGGATACAAGCTGTCGAAGAAGCAGCGGACCGGAAGCGCGCGCATCAGCCTCCGCCACCAGCGCGCCGAGCGCCTCTTCATCCTGCTCACCGGCAACGTCGGGCCCCTCGCCCGCGAGTGGCGCGACGACCCGCGCTTCTTCCGCGTCGTCAACCTCGAGGACCCGACCTTCCGCAACCGCGAGGTCACCTTCAGCTTCGACGGCGACGCCGCCGACTTCGGCAAGGTCGTCAACCACCTCGTCGTCCAGCTCAAGAAGCGCCACGGCGACGGGTCGGAGACCGACCGCGAGGCGATGCTCGACCCGCAGAGCCTCGGCGAGGGCCACAACCGGATCGTCTTCGCCTACGGCTGGGCCGACGACGCCGATCCGCAGAGCTGGCTGTCCTTCGACTGGCGTGCCGTCTGGAGCTTCCGCGGCGGCCGGTCGCACGACACCGGCTGGCAGGCCTCGGACAGCTTCGCCATCGCCCTGCGGCCGCCGTATGAGGTGCGCACCCTGGCCTTCGACGGCGAGCCCGAGGCGCTGGCGGCGGCCGGGGTCCGGTCGGTCCTGGCGCGCGTCGAGTGGGACTTCCTGGGCGAGGCCAGGAGCGAACGTCTGACCCTGCGGCGCGACCACTGGTCGGACGAGCTCGAGCTCGTCCTGCCCGCCGAGCAACCGACCTACCGGGTCTTTCTGGAATGGCATCTCACGGATGGTTCCCGGCCGAGCCGGGGACCGTGGACCGAGGAGTCGGGGGTGGTCTACATCGACGAGCTGCCCGACACGGGACACTGACCGGCCCCGCCGGTCAAGGGAGGAACGACATGCGCACGACACCGATCATCCGCCTCGCCCTCGCCGCCTTCGTCCTCAGCCTGGCCGCGCCGGGCGCCGTCGACGCCAAGCTGCTCTACGAGGAGCTAGTCACCATCACCCTCGACGACGGCACCCAGGTGGCCCTGGTCATGGACGACTACGGCGTGACCCGTCCGTCGTCCTCGCCGGGATCCGACAAGGTCAAGCAGGCGAAGTGGGACTACCTGGATCGCGTGCGGCAGGCCAAGCAGCGGACGACCGGTCCGCCGGTGACCGTGGTCCACGCCGCGCCGGCGTCCCAGGCTCAGCAGCAACGGCTGCAGCGGCTCGTCGCCGGCCGGGGCGGCCTCAGCGACAAGCTGGTCGCGCTCCGCGACCACTCCAAGGGCAAGATGATCTGGCCGGGCACGGCCGGGCCCGAGAAACGCTACTACTACCTGCCGCCGCCGCCGCGGGTCGCGGTCGACGCCGAAGGCCGGCCCCAGTTCCTGTTCATGAAGTTCACCTCCGACCGCAGCGCCGAGGAAGGCGGCGTCACGGGGGGCATCCTCCACTTCCTGTGCGAGTACGGCCTCACGCCGGAGCAGGAGCTGGAGCTCGGCAGGAAGCTGGCGGACAAGGTCAAGGGCGCCAAGGTCATGGGCGCGGTGCGGATGGAGCCCGGCGACGGGGACTCGACGTTCCGGATCATCTCCGCCACGATGTCGGAGGGCGGCTTCACGCAGCAGATCGTCGCCTCCGGGAAGGCGCCGCTGCTGCCCGGGCAGAAGGTCGCCGCCGCGGCCCGCCTGGACGCGGTCGGCGCGGTCCTCATCGAGGAGTCCCTCAAGCGCCCGACCTCGGACATCTCGATCGAGTTCGAGCTCGCCTACACCTCCTACCTGCCGGCGTTCGACGGCACCATCACCTTCGACTGGGAGAAGTTCGAGGCCCACGTCGACGACTGGATGCAGTCCTACGAGCACACCTCGAAGCGCACCGACTGGAACGTGGGCAAGGCGCGCTACAACCGCGACCACACCTACACCTCCGAGGAGATCCGCGAGCTCTACGACTTCATGTGCGAGCACGAGGCGATCCGCATGGAGTGGACCGAGAGCATCGTCGACGAGCGGCTCGAGGCCATCCGGCAGGCCTTCTTCCGCTTCATGGAGACCAACTTCTTCGAGCGCCAGCCGTTCGAGATCCCCGAGGACGAGGAGGATCTGGACGAGCAGATGACGACCCCCGAGGAGCGGGGCAACCGGTCGCGCTTCGACCGCTTCGTCGCCCGCGGCGAGGAGGCCATGGTCAACAAGACCATCAACATGCGCGCCACACTGCCGGTCAAGGTCGAGTACGTCACAGTTGGCAACATCTCGGGGACCTGGTACCGCGACGCCCGGAGGGGCCACCCGGAGCTGTTCGCCGAGGTCAACGTCGACGACCCCTTCTTCCAGCAGCGGCGGGTTGCCTTCACCCTCGACCTCGACGCCATCGAGGTCTTCGACGAGGCCATCAACTTCGTCACCGTCGAGGTCAGAAAGGACCGCGCCAGCGGCCGCGACTTCCACACCTCCTTCACCCTCACCAAGGACGAGATCGCCGCCAACGGCACCTCGCGCGAGGTGACCTACGCCAAGATGCGCGACGACTCGCCGGAGGTCTTCGAGTACCTGGTTCGCTGGAGCCTGCGCGGCGGCGTCGAGTGGCCCTCGCGGCCGACGTGGACCGAGGGACAGTGGGAGGGCGTCACCTTGACGCCGCCGGTGCTCCCCCTCAACGTCGAGGCCGAGGCCGACCTCGCCGAGCTCGAGGAGCTCGGCTTCACCCGGGCCACGGTCGAGGTCCGCTACACCCAGTTCGGCAACGAGGTCACCGAGAGCCGGGGGTTGGCGCTGTCCCCGGCCAAGGGCGAGCCCCTGGCCTCCGTCATGATCTTCCGAGACCGCGAAGACACCGACTGGGACTACCGGATCAACCTCTACCACAAGCGACTGGGTCGACGGCAGAGCCGGTGGATGAGCGGCGGCGAGGACGGCTACGTCTACTGCACCATCCCGCAGGATGTGGCCGAGGAGGTCATGGCGGCGGGCGCCGAGTGACGGGAGGTTGAGATGCGACGCTCGACGTTCATCGCGTGCGCCACCCTGCTGCTCACGGTCGTCCCGTGCGCCGCACAGGAGATCCTGCTGGACCAGATGGTCGAGGTCGGGGGTCTCAAGTGCTACCCGGTTCACGGTGACGCCACCTCGTGGTACTACCTACCCGACCAGCCCCACGTCGCCGCCGACGACAGCGGCCGGCCCCAGTTCTCGTTCCTCATGTACTCGAGCCCCGAGCAGCGTGGCGAGGAGGGCATCACGTCGGCCCCCGGCGGCGGGGTCGCGCACATGCTGGTCGCCTACGACGTCCCCGAGGACATGATCCGTCGCGCCCAGAGCGAGCTCCAACGCGCCAAGCCGGGGGCGCAGCTCAAGGGCCCCGCCGCGTACACCGACGGCACGTTCAACCTGGTCACCGCGGTCACCGACCCCGAGGCCGGGCTGTCGAGGCGGGTCGTCGGGGTCGGCAACGCCCCCGTCATGTCCGGCCACAAGGCGGCGGTGTCCATGCACCTAACCCCGGCGGGCGCCATGCTGCTCTGGGAGAGCTTCTCCCAGCGTACCCCAGACATCTCGGTGAACTTCGAGATGACCGTCTCCGGCTACCGCAACCCGGTCGAGGCCCAGATGACCTTCGACTACGAGCGGATCCACCGGACGATGGAGATCGAGGCCGGCATCGAGGCCAGCTTCATCGAGGCCGACGTCGACGTGATGCTCGGCAAGATGGTGGACAACGGCGCCATCTCGATCGAGCTCAAGGGGGCACCGCCCGAGCACTGGGCCGAGGTCCAGAAGCTCGGCCTCGAGCTCGCCAAGCACCACCTGTTCGAGAACCTCGGCGCCGCGCCGCTGTCCCAGGTCGGCGAGCTGGCCCGCAGTGCCGGCTCGAGCCGCAGCACCGCCCTCGATCCGCCGGTGCACGAGGTCATCGAGGTGGTGACGCTGCCGCCGCCCGGCGACGAGGAGCGGGAAGCGGCGCGGGACAGGGCTCGAGATCACTTCATGCGCGGTGTCAGGCTCTACCAGGGCCAACGGTACCGAGAGGCGCTGAGCGAGTTCGAGGGGGCAAACAACATCGAGAGTCATCCACGGTTCCTCTGGAACATGGGTGCCTGCCACGTCCAGCTGCGCGAAACCGACGCCGCGCTCGAGTTCTTCCGGCGGGTACGGGATGACGTCCCCGAGGTTCGGGAGAACAGCAACGCGACCCGATTGATCGAGCACTTGGAGAGCGCCGATCGCCCGCGGATGACGGTGGCACAGCGCGATCGCCTGGACGAGCTGATGGGCGCTGTCCTGGAGGATGTCGGCACGATCGGCCAGCCATTGGGCAATTCGGACGCGAACGGGCAGGTTGCCGCCAGTGCCGCGGAGCAGGGTCCCGAGCCGAGCTCGGGGGATCGAAGCGTTGCCCGCGGCGCCGACGAGCGGGCGGTCGAGGAGGCCGTCGCCGCGGGATCCGCGACGACACCGACCGCGACACCGGCCGCCGTCGCAGCCAGCAGCTCGACCGCCGCCTCCACACCTGCGGCCATCCCGAGAGCCGGCGCGACCGCACGGCGCAGTCCGACGCCCACGCCGACATCGTCTGGCGGCCGCGGCTCGTCACAGGCGCGGGACGGCGGCGGCTCCTCGTTCTCGATCTCCATCGCCTTCCGCTACCGCAAGATCGAGCGCAGCGGCAACTTCACCATCAACATGAAACAGTGGAACCGGGTCGAGGTCCCGGTGCGCTTCGCCGCCAACGTCGGCGACCTGTCGCGGCACATGGACGATGAGCGGGTGTTCCGTCGCGTCAGCCTCAACGACCCGATGTTCAAGCAGCGCGAGATCCCGGTGACCGTCGACGTCGCCAGCGAGGACGCTTTCGCCGCCATGCTCAACGCGGTCACGGTGACGATCAAGAAGCGCCACCGATCGGGCCGCGAGACCCTGGACGAGGTCAACATCCACCGCGCCGACTTCGCCTCCGGCCGGATGGAGTCGCTGGTCTACGGCTGGGACGGCGACGACGATCGCGACGCCTGGCTCGAGTACGACCACCGGGTGCGGTGGTCCTATGTCGGCGGGCCGGTCATCGAGACCGGCTGGCGTCCGACCACCGCCGGCGCCCTCGTGCTCGAGCCGCCGTTGCGGCCGCGCGAGCTGCGGCTCGAGGCCGATCCCGGACTGCTCCGCGAGCAGGGGGTACGGGACGTCGTGGTGGAGGTTCGCTACCCCGCCGGCGACGTCGAGCGAATCGCCCACGCCACGGTTCGTCCCAGCGACGAGACCGGCCAGCAGCGCCTCGTCCTGTACCAGGATCCGCAGCGGCCCGAGTACAGCTACAGCTTCGACTGGCGGCTCTACGGCGGCCGCCGGGTCGAGGCCGGGCCCTTCACCGACACCGCCGACTTCATCTACCTCGACGAGATCCCCGAGTGAGCCCCGCCGATGGTCCACCGTGACGCCCCATCGGACCCGGACCGGCGTGTCGGTCCGGGAGACGGACGGGAGGAAGCCTTGAAGACAGCCCTTCGCATCGTGTGCCTTCTCGTGCTGCTGGTCGGACCGGCAGCCGGCCAGGAGATCCTCTTCGACCAGATGGTCGAGGCCGGCGGGCTCAAGTGCTACCCGGTCTACGGCGACGCCAGCTCGTGGTACTACCTGCCGGACCAGCCCCATGTCGCCACGACGGGCGAGGCCCAGCGGCCGGAGTTCTCGTTCCTCATGTACACGACGCCGGAGCAGCGCGGCGAGGAGGGCATCACCTCGGCGCCGGGCGGTGGCGTCGCCCACATGCTCGTCGCCTACGACGTCCCCGAGGACATGGTCCGGCGCGCCCAGAGCGAGCTCCAGCGCACCAAGCCGGGGGCTCAGCTCAAGGGCCCGGTGGCCTACACCGACGGCACCTTCAACCTGGTCACCGCGGTCACCGACCCCGAAGCCGGGCTGTCGAGGCGGGTCGTCGGCGTCGGCAACGCGCCGGTCATGTCGGGCCACAAGGCGGCGGTGTCCATGCACCTGACGCCGACCGGGGCGATGCTGCTCTGGGAGAGCTTCTCCCAGCGCACCCCGGACATCTCGGTCAACTTCGAGATGACCGTCTCCGGCTACCGCAACCCGGTCGAGGCCACGATGACCTTCGACTACGAGCGGATCCACGAGACCACGCAGCTGCAAGCGGGGATCGAGTCGCGCTACCTCGAGGCCGACGTCGACGTCCTGCTCGGCAAGATGGTCGACAACGGTTCGATCTCGATCGAGCTCAAGGGCGCACCGCCCGAGCAGTGGGCCGAGGTCCAGAAGCTCGGTCTGGAGCTCGCGAAGCACCACCTCTTCGAGAACATGGGCGCGGCACCGCTGTCGGAGGTCACGACGGCCGCGCGCGCGGCCGGTTCGTCCTCGAGGTCGAGCGACAGCAGCTCGTCGGGCGCCGGCAGTTCCGCTCCAACGCCGAGGCCGTCGTCGTCATCGTCGCCGAGCGACAGCTCGAGCGGTTCGAGCGCAACCGCGACGCCGACGCCGCGGCCTTCCGGGGGCCCAGGGGCCGCGGCTCGGCGTGACGATCGCCGCGTGCTGACCGATCGGGAGCACATGCTCGAGTGGGCTGCGGTCGAGCAGATCGTGATGGTGGCACTGCCGCCACCCCCCGATCTCGGCGACGAGGCCCGCGACGTGCTCGACCGGGTCCAGGAGCTCTACCGGGAGGGCCGCTTCCGGGAGTCCCTCGACCGGATCGAGGGCGCCGCCGGTCTCGCCGACAACCCACAGGGGCTGCTGTGGGCGGCGCTCAATCACCTCCGGCTCGGCAACCGGGACGAGTGCGAGGATGCGCTGCGCCGGTTCGTGGCCGCCGACGGGGTCGATCGGGGAGCGATGACCGCCTTCGCCTCCCGGGTCCGCGACTCGGAGGATCGGCTCTTCAACGCCTCGCCCGAGTCGCGACAGGCCCGGGCCGAGGTCGCCGAGGAGCTGCTCGAGGCGGGCCAACAGGCGATGGGGACCACGGGGTCGGCGGACGCCGAAGTGCCGTCAGATCCCCGCTCGAGCGGCGCCGCCACAGCCTCCGCGACCAGTGAGGCAACCCCGTCGTCGTCGATCCGGGAGGAGACGACGCCGGAGGACGGAGACGACGAGCTGCCCCTGCGCAGGCTCGACTTCGACGCCGAGGACGAACCCGAGCTGCGCCGGATCCGGCCCTCGGATCGTCAGCGCCCGCAGCTTCGCGAGTCCGACCAGGACGAGGAGGAGCCGGTGCGGGTGACCGTGTCGTTTCGGATGCGCCGGATCGAGCGTCGCGGTTCCTTCACCTTCAACATGAAGCAGTGGAACCGGGTGGAGATCCCCGTGCGATTCGCCGCCAACATCGGCGACCTGTCCCGTTACAAGGACGACCCACGGATGTTCCGGCGGGTCAGCCTCGCCGACCCCATGTTCAAGCAGCGCGAGATCCCGGTCAGCATCGACGTCGCGAGCGAGGAGGCCTTCGCCGCCATGCTCAACGCCGTCGCGGTGACGATCCGCAAGCGGCACCAAAGCGGCCGAGAGACCGTCGACGAAGCGATCATCCAGCCCGGCGATTTCGCCTCCGGCGCGCTGGAATCCGTGCTCTACGGCTGGGACGGCGACGACGACCGCACCGCCTGGCTCGACTACGACTACCGTGTGCGGTGGAGCTATGCCGGCGGTCCGACGATCGAAACCGACTGGGTCCCGACCTCCGCGGGGGCGCTGGTGCTGACGCCGCCGCTGCGACCGCGGGAGCTCGTGATTGAAGCCGACCCGACGCTGCTTCGGGAGCAGGGTGTCCGAGCCGTCGTCGTCCAGGTGAGCTACGACGCGCGCGGCGTCGAGCGGTCCTCCTACGCCAGCATCCGGCCGACGTCGGAGACCGGGAGCCACCAGCTCGTCGTGTACCAGGACCCGCAGCGGCCCGAGTACGCCTACAGCTTCGACTGGCGCCTGTACGGCGGTCAGCGCAGAACGGTCGGGCCCTTCACGGACGTGTCCGACTTCATCTTCGTCGACGAGATCCCGAGGTGATCGAAATGAGGATTCGTACTAGTTTCGTCGCAGCGCTGATCGCGACCGCCTCCTGGTCTCCGGTCTGCACGGCGACCGATGCCGCGGTTCGGTCCGAGGGCCGGCGCCTGTTTCGAGAGGGTGTGCAGCTCACGCGGCAGGACCGGCGAGAGGCGGCGTGCGAGCGTTTCGAGCGCGCCAATGCGTACGTGGTCCGTGACAACAACCTGTGGAACATCGCCATGTGCCACGTTCACTTCGGCCGGCGGGATCTCGCCCTCGCCGGTTTCGAGGTCTATCTCGAGCATGTACCGGAGGTGCGCGCCAGCCTCGAGGTCCAGAATCTGCTCTGGGAGCTCGAGGGCCAACCGCCGATCATTCCCGACGTCGAGGTGACGCAGGAGTGGGCCGACCGGATGACGGCCGCTGCCTCGGCCGCAGAGACCCGCCGTGGTGCCGCAGTTCCACCTGAACAGCACACCTACGGTGCTGGAACCGACAGCCCTGGAGCGCCCCTGCGGCGAGAGGTCGTCCGACGCCACGGCACCCAGCTGTTCCAGGAAGGTCTGGTGCGAATCCGGGTCGGCGACTGGGAGGGCGCCCTGTCACTCTGGGAGCGATCGCTCACCTATCGTCGCCTTCGCAACGCCGCCTTCAACATCGGGAACGTTCACCTCTCGTGCGGTCGCCGCGACCTCGGCCTTCACTTCTACCGAATGTACGTCGAGAGCCTGCCCTCGCTGCAGCATGACGAGGGAGTCCGGGAGGCGCTGCAGGCCATCGAGGATGCTCCGGCGACCATCCGAGCCCAGGACGTTCGCGACCAGCTCAACGTGCGCTTCGACCAGGCGGTGACCCGAGCCTTGCAGGCCAGCGGTCCGACGCCGTGATCGAAGTGGCTTCCGACCGGCGGCCCGATCTTCCGCATCGGACCGCCGCGGCCCGCGTGACCGCCGGCTGGCCGGCGGTCACGACCGGTCAGGTGTCGGAGGGTCTCGTCGTCGCGCCGTGGCCGAGGTCGCCGGGTGGTCGGGGCCGAGGACCCGGAGCCGTGCGTCGCCCACCTCGGCCGCCAGGTCCGCGGCCTCGGCGGTGCGCCCGAGATTGGCGAGGGCGCGGGCGCGCTCGAGGCGGGCCTCGAGGACCATGGGGTGGTCGGCTCCGAGGGCCTCGGCGCCGGTCGACTCCGCGCGCTGGGCAAGCTCGAGGGCCTCGTCGAACCGCGCCTGCTCGATGCGCACCCGGGCCAGGGTGGTGAGGCTCGACAGGGTGTCGGGGTGGGCCTCGCCGCGGGCCTCGATCTGGGCGTCGAGGATCGACTCGATCCTCTCGCCCGCCGCCGCCGGGTCGCCGCGCTCGAGCTCGAGCTCGGCCAGGACGCTCGCGGTTCGAAGGGTGTCGCCGTCCCCGGCGCCGCACACCTCGCCCTGCCGCCGCAGGGTGTCGCGGTAGAGGGCCTCGGCCTCGTCGAGGCGGCCCAGCTGGCGCAGCACGTCCCCCAGGTAGCTCCTCGAGAAGAGCAGGTTCCGGGCGGCGCCCGGCTTGGTCTCGCGGACCGCGATCGCCCGCCTCAGCTCGGTCTCCGCCTCGGCGTAGCGCCCGAGCTGGGTCAGGGTCGTGCCCAGGTTGTGGATCGCCATGGCGGTCAGGTCGTGGTCCTCGCCGAGGACCCGGACCCGGCCGTCCACCACCTCCCGCAGGAGCTCCTCGGCGTCGCCGTACCGGCCGAGCTCGAGGTGGGCGGCGGCCAGGTTGTTGGCCAGGGTGAGGGTGTCGGGGTGGAGGTCGCCGAGCAGCCGGCGACGCACCGCCAGCCCCTCCTCGAACAGCGCCGCCGCCTCGTCGTAGCGGCCGCGGCCGAAGAGGGTGGCGGCGAGGGCGTTGGCCGAGCGCAGGGTCTCCGGGTGGTCAGGTCCGAGGACCCGTCGGCGGACCTCGAGGGTTCGCCGGTCCAGGGGCTCGACCTCGTCCAGGCGAGCCTGGCTGAAGTAGAGGTCGGCGAGGTGATTCAGGGACGCCAGAGAGTCGGGATCCTCCTCGCCCAGGGCGGCAACCCGCGCCTCGAGGACCGCCCGAAGCAGGGCTTCGGAATCGCCGTGGAGGCCGAGTCGGTGGTACAGGACGCCGAGGTCGGCGGCCGCGGCCATGGCCTCGCGGCTGCGAGCGTCCGGCCAGCCGAGGAGCACGGCTGCCCGCTCCAGGTGCTCCCGGGCGTCCTGGTAGCGGCCGAGGGAGACGTAGGTGTCGCCGATGGTGCGGCGGATGGCCGCCTCGACCGCCGGCCGGGCTGCGAGCTCCTCGCTGGAGGCGATCCGCGCCGAGGCCTCCTCGAGGACGTCGGCGACCACGACCTCCTCGCCCTGGGCCCTGGCCGGGTCGACCGAGGACAGCAGCTCCGACAGGAAGTCCGACACCGCCACCGCCCGCGCCGCCTGGAGCTCGGCTTCCGCCCGGGCCCGCTCGGCGGCGCCCCGGAGGCCGATCTCCCGCACCAGGCCGGTGACGGTGAGCGCCACCACCACGGCCGCCACCGCCACCCCGACCCGGTGGCGACGCAGGAACAGCCCGGCGCGATAGGCGGTGGAGCCCCTCCGGGCCCGCACCGGCAGTCCATCCAGGTAGTTTCGGATGTCGTCGCCGAGCTGCTCCGCCGACGGGTAGCGCGCCTCGGGCTCCGGCCGCAGCGCCATCAGGCAGATGGCGTCGAGGTCCGACGAGATGCGGCGTGCGGGCCGGCGATCGCCCGCGCCCGGCGCCTCGCCGAGGGGGTCGGTGGGCCGGGACCGCAGCCGCGAGCTCGGGGTCGGCGGCAGGTCGCGGCCGGCGTGCCGACGGTCGGGCCGCTCCCCGGTCAGCAGCTCATAGAGCACGACCCCGAGGGCGTAGACGTCGGTCGCGGTGGTGACCGGCCCGCCGTCGAGCTGCTCGGGTGCGGCGTACTCGGGGGTCATGAGCTGCTGGCCGGTACGGGTCAGGCCTCCGCCTCCGGGCACGTCGGCAAGGAGCTTGGCGATGCCGAAGTCGAGGAGCTTCACGAGGCCCGAGGCGTCAACCAGGATGTTGCTCGGCTTGAGGTCCCGGTGCACCACCAGGTTGCGGTGCAGGTAGCCGACCGCGCCGACCACGTCGAGGAAGAGCCGGAGCACCCCCTCGACGGCGAGCCCGCGCTCCCTGGCGAAGCGGGTGATCGGCACGCCCTCCACCAGCTCCATGACGAAGTAGGGCCGGCCGTCCTCGGTGACGCCGCCGTCGACGAGGTGGGCGATGTTGGGGTGGGCGAGCCCCGCCAGCAGCTGGCGCTCGGCGAGGAAGCGGGTCCGCAGCTCGGGAGTGTCCATGTCGCGGTGGAGGAGCTTGAGGGCGACCTGCTGCTCGAACTCGCCGTCGACCCGCTCGGCGCGGTAGACCGCCCCCATGCCGCCGTGCCCGATGGCCGCCACCGTGCGGTAGGGACCAACGGTCAACCGCGGACGGGCGGCGGTGTCGAGCTCCAGCGGTGCGGCACCGGCGATGTCGGCCGCCAGGGAATCGAAGTACTCGGAGGCATCGCCGTGGACCGCCAGCAGCTCCTCGACCTCCCGCCGCAGGTCGGCGTCGTTGCCGCACGCACGGTCGAGGAACTCCGACCGCTCGGCCCCGGGTCGCTCGAGGGCCTCGGCCAGCAGCGCCTCGAGCCGGCCCAACCCGCTTTCGTTCATGTCAGACCGCGGCCGACTTCAAGGCCCGGTAGAGCCAGGTCCGCGCCAGGCTCCAGCCGCGCTTGACGGTGGCCGACGACAGCTCGAGGGCCTCGGCGGTCTCCTCCACCGTCAGCCCGCCGAAGCAGCGGCACTCGACGATCCGGGCGAGCCTCGGCTCCTGGACCTCGAGCCTCGTCAGGGCTTCGTCGAGGGCGAGCAGCTCCTCGGAGCGCTCGGCCGAGACCAGCATCGAGTCCTCGAGCGACGCCCGGGCCCGGCCGCCGCCGCGCTTGGCGCGGCCGTTCCACCGGGCGTTGTCGATGAGGATGCTGCGCATGGCCCTGGAGGCGAGGGCGTAGAACTGGCGCCGGCCGGCGTGGCCGAGCCCGGCCTGGCCGGCGAGCCTGAGGTAGGCCTCGTGGACCAGGCTCGTCGTCCCTGGCGTCTCGACGCCCCGCCAGCGGACGCGGTTGGCCCGCGCCAGCACCTTGAGCTCGGAGTAGACCAGGGGCATGAGCTGCTCGAGGGCGGCTGTCCGACTGTCACCCTGCTCGCCGTCCAGGCGCTCGAGCAGCTGCGTGATGTCCCCGGGGACGCTCACGGCGTCCGCCGACGACAGGTTGTCCTCGGGTGCTTCACCAACCAGCTCCACCCGGACGAAAACGAAACCCACCTCGTCGACCGCACTCGCGGTCGGAACTTCGAACCGCTTGTACCGATGGTAGCAAACGAGGTGCCGTGATCCGTTTTCCGTCGAAACATCGTCCGGAATGACAACGACCGGCCTCGTCTCATACCGGAGGTCGCCCTGCCCAACCGACGATCGGAAGGAGCCCGACATGCCCCGAGCCTCGCGTTGCCTCATGACCCTGCTCTTTCTGTGTCTCGTTCTGCCGCCGGCGGCGATCGCAAGGTGACAGGCGTCGCGCTCGGCAGCCTCGACGACGACGCGTTCCGAGACATCGTCGTCGAGACCGGGGATCGGCTGATGATGGTGAGGGGCAGGGACCGTCGTCTCTCCCTCGGCGAGCGGCAACGGCTCGCCGTCGATCCCGCCGAGGTGTCGATCGTTCCGGCCGCAGCCGGTGCGGCGGCGCAGCTGAAGTCCCGCGCCGGACAGGCCCGCAGCCGGCGGATCTCGAGGGAACCGTCGTCGACCGGGTCGAGATGCGGCTCAACCGCGACGCGATCCCGGACACCGTCGCGGTCGTCGAAGGGCGGCCGCGACCGGTGGTCGTGAAAAGCCGGTCCCGGGCCGTCCTCACCGTGGACTCCACCGCCGACGACCCGGACTTCTCCACCGCCGACGGCGTCTGCGACACCGATGACAGCAGCGGCGACGGACCCTGCACCTTGCGCGCGGCCATCCAGCAGGCCAACGCGAGCTCGGGCGCCGACGCCGTCGAGTTCGACATCCCCGGCATCGGACCCCACACCATCCAACCACTGACGCGGCTGCCCACCGTCACCGAGGCCATGACCATCGACGCCACCACCGAGCCCGACTTCGCCGGCACCCCGGTCGTCGAGCTCGACGGCAGTGCCGCCTCGGGCCCCCTGAACGGCCTCGTGATCACCGGCGGGAGCAGCGTGGTGCGCGGGCTGGCCATCAACCGGATGCAACGTGGCAGCAACATCCACCAGGGGTCCGCGATCTTCCTGTCTTGCTCAACAACCCCGGCCAGGTCACCGGTCAAGGCAACTTCATCGGGGTCGACGCGGTTGGGGCCCCCCTCGGGAACGGCCTGACGGGCATCGGCGCGTACCAGGGCGACACCGTCACCATCGGCGGCGCGGCCCCGGGCGAGGGCAACACGATCGCCCACAACGGCGGCAGCGGCGTCGCCGTCGGCGAGGCGGGGCAGGTGTGCGGCCCGGGCATCTCGGTGGACGGCAACTCCATCCACTCCAACGCGGAGCTCGGCATCGACATCGAGGCTTCGAGTCCGGGCTCTCCGACCGCTGGTCGGACACCGTGCCCTGAGCCTCGACCGCAGGCGGCGACCAGGCGGCCCGGCCCCGCGCCGGGCCGCCCTTTTTCGTGACAGGCGGAGGGGTCGGCATGGCGCTGGTCCCTCCGTGTGAATATTCTTGCAAAGATCCACCAATAATCCCTTGACAATCCGTCTTGAGTGAATAATTATGCGCTCTCGCCTTGGGCGACGGGAGGTTGCATGCGGATCGTGCTCGCCTACTCGGGAGGGCTGGACACCACCTACTGCGTGGCGTGGCTGACGCGCGAGCACAGCGCCGAGGTCGTCACCGTCACCGTCGACACCGGCGGCACCGACGACGCCGAGCACGTCCGCATCGCGGCCCGGGCCCGCGCCGCCGGCGCCGTCCAGCACCACCTGGTGGACGCCCGGCAACGGGTGTGGGACGGGTTCATCACGACCCTGATCCGGGGCAACGTGCTGCGCGGCGGGGTCTACCCGGTGTCGGTGGCGGCGGAGCGCACCCAGCAGGCGGTGGAGGTGGCGCGGCTCGCCCGCGAGCTCGGCGCCGACGCCGTCGCCCACGGCGCCACCGGCGCCGGCAACGACCAGGTCCGCTTCGACGTCGCCTGGCGGGTGCTGGTTCCGGAGCTGCCGATCGTCGCGCCGGTGCGCGAGCACGGCGTCGAGCGCGCGCGCTCCATCGCCTACCTCGAGTCGTGCGGCCTCGAGGTCCCGTCGGGCTCGGGACGATACTCGGTCAACCGCGGCCTGTGGGGCACCACCCTGGGCGGCGGCTGGACCCACGACCCCTGGCAGGCACCGCCCGACGACGCCTGGCCCGGCGACGGCACCGGGCCCGCTCCGGGACCGGCCGACCTGGTGCTCGCCTGGCGTGAGGGCCTGCCGGTGAGCCTCGACGGCGAGGAGCTCGCCGGGCCGGCCCTGGTCGAGGCCCTCGACGCCCGGCTGGCGCCCTACCGCATTGGCCGCGGCATCCACCTCGGCGAGACCGTGCTCGGCATCAAGGGCCGGATCGGCTTCACCGCCGGCCCGGCCCAGCTCCTGGTCGCCGCCCACCGGGAGCTGGAGAAGCTGGTGCTGACCCGCTGGCAGAGCTTCTGGAAGGACCACGTCGCCCAGTTCTGGGGCGACCGGCTCCACGAGGGCCAGGCCTTCGACCCGGTGATGCGCGACCTCGAGGCGATGATCCGAAGCTCCCAGCGGCACGTCGCCGGCGACACCCGAGTCCGCCTCGCCGAGGGCCGCTTCTCGGTCGACGGCGTGCGCAGCCCCCACAGCCTGATGAACCCGGAGGTGGCGGCCTACGGCGAGAGCCACCGGTTGTGGAGCGGCGACGAGGCGCGCGCCTTCGCCGCCATCGCGTCGATCCCGTCGCGGCTCGCCGCCGGCGCCGGGGAAGTGCCGCCGTGGTGACCTCCAAGCTCCGGCTGGACCGCATCGCCTCGTCGACCCGAAACGCGCGGCTCGCGGCCGAGGTCCTCATCGGCCCCGAGCTGATCGCCGAGGAGGGGCGGGTCCTGGCGGTCCGGATCGGCAACGACAAGGCGGTCTACAACCAGGTCGAGGACCTTTCCGGACGCCTCGTCCGGCTGCGCGCCGGCGACGTCCTCGCCGGGGTGCTGGGCGCCCGTCGCGCCCTGCGCGGCTACGAGGGGGTGGTGCCCGAGGCGATCGCCGCCGGCGACACCATCAACGTGCTCAACCTGGGCGGGGTGCTCGGCCGCTGCACCGCCGGCAACCCCGACCTCGGGCCGCCCTTCGAGGCCGAGGTCCTGGGCTCGGTGCTGACCTTCCCCAGGACCGGCGACCGCATCGGCGCCCCGGCGTCGATCCGGGACGGCGCGGTGCCGTCGGCCGCCGCGCTCGAGCCCGGCCCGCCGGTGGTGGCGGTGGTCGGCACCTGCATGGACGCGGGCAAGACCGTCGCCGCCGGCGAGGTCATCCGGGGCCTCGCCCGCGCCGGCCGCCGGGTCGCCGGGGCCAAGCTCACCGGGGTCTCCCTGCGCCGCGACGCCCTGTCCATGATCGACAACGGCGCCGTCGAGGCCCTCACCTTCACCGACGCGGGGATCGTCTCCACCGACGAGCGCGCCGCCCTGGCCACCGCCTACGGCCTGCTCAACGAGCTCGCCCGCGGCTGCCGGCCGGACGTGATCGTGGCCGAGCTCGGCGACGGCATCCTGGGCGAGTACGGCGTCGCCACCCTGCTCGGCGACCCGGCGCTCACGACCCGCATCGCCGCCCTGGTGTGCTGCGCGCCCGACCAAGTCGGCGCCTGGGGCGCGGTGGAGGTGCTGCGCACCCGCTTCGGCCTGAGCCCGACGGTGATCTCCGGACCGGCCACCGACAACGAGGTCGGCTGCCGCTTCATCCGCGATCAGCTCGGCCTGCCCGCCGCCAACGCCCGCCGCGGCGACGGCGCGCTCGCCCGGATCGTGGGGGAGGCCGTCCATGGCGTCCTCTGAGCCCGCCCTCCGGGTCGCCGTGGTCGGCGCCGCCGGCTACGTCGGCGGCGAGCTGCTGCGCCTGCTCAGCGGTCACCCGGCGGTCGCCGGGCTCCGCGCCCAGTCGTCGAGCCGCGCCGGCCGGCCATGGTCGGACGCCCACCCATCCCTGGCCAACCTGCCCGAGGTACCGGTCTTCGAGGCGGTCGACCCGGCGGCGGCCGGCGCCGGCAGCGACGTGGTCTTCCTGGCCCTGCCCCACGGCGAGTCGCAGCGGATCGTGGCCGCGGTGGCGGCCGGCGGCCCGCGCCTGATCGTCGACACCGCGGCCGACTTCCGGCTTTCAGACCGGGCCCGCGCCGAGCGCACCTACGGACACCACGCCGCGCCCGAGCTCCTGGGCCGCTTCGGCTGTGGTCTGGCCGACGTCGAGGCCGCGGCTCTCGCCGGCGCCGACCGGATCGCGGTCCCCGGCTGCTTCGCCACCGCGGCTCTGCTCTGCCTGTGGCCGCTGGCGCCGCTGCTCGACGCCTCCTCGGCGCCGGTGTGCTGGGCGGCCACGGGCTCGTCGGGCTCCGGGGCCAGGGCCAGGGCCACCACCCACCACCCCTTCCGGGCCCACAACCTGTTCGCCTACGCGCTGGCCGGTCACCGCCACGAGGCCGAGCTCGACGAGCGCCTCGCCGCGTGGTGCGGCGACCACGCCCCGTCCTGCTCCCTGCTCACCCACTCGGCCCCGGTCGTGCGCGGCATCCACGCCACCCTGCGGGTGCGGCTCGCCGAGCCGGTGGACGATCCCGGCCGACTTCTCGCCGACGCCTACGCCGGCCGGCCCTTCGTGCACGTGCTCGACCGCCCGCCCGAGCTCGCCTCGGTCATCGGCAGCAACCACGCCCACCTCCACGCGGTGGCCCGTGGCGACTGCCGCGAGCTGGTGGTGGCGGCGGTCATCGACAACCTGGTCAAGGGCGCCGCCGGCCAGGCGGTGCAGGCCATGAACCTGGCCCTCGACCTGCCCGAGACCGCGGGCCTCGAGGCCGTGGGGATGGCACCATGCTGAGGACCGTCCACCCCGCCGAGGTGCCGGTCTACGGCCGGCTCGCTCTGCAACCCGAGCGCGGCTCGGGCTCGACCCTGATCGCCGACGACGGCCGGCGCTTCCTCGACATGTACGGCGGCCATGCCGTGGCCGTGAGCGGCCACTGCCACCCGCGGGTCGTGGCGGCGGTGCGGGAGCAGGCCGAGCGGCTCCTGTTCTACTCCAACGCCGTGCCGCTCGAGATCCGGGACCACCTCTTCGAGCTCCTCGACGAGATGACACCCGCGCTCCTCGACCAGGCCTTCCTGGTCAACTCGGGCGCCGAGTCCAACGACGTCGCCCTCCAGCTCGCCCGCCGGGTCACCGACCGGCGGCGGGTGGTGGTCCTGGAGGGCGCCTTCCACGGCCGGACCCTCGCGACCCTCGCGGTGTCGGGCCTGCCCCGCTACCGGCGGCTCGCCGAGGCCAGCGGCGGCCAGGCGCTGCTCGACCTGACGGTGGTGGCGCCGTGGGGCCGGCCGGAGGTCCTGCCGGCGCTGGTCGACGAGACCGTGGCCGCGGTCATCGTCGAGCCGGTGCAGGGGCTGGCCGGAGCGCGCGAGGTCGGCGCCGACGTCCTGAAAACCCTGAGGCGGGCGTGCGACGACGCGGGCGCGGTGCTCATCTTCGACGAGGTCCAGTGCGGCTGCGGCCGAACCGGCGCCTTCACCGCCGCCGAGAGCTACGGCGTGGTGCCCGACATCCTGACCCTGGCCAAGGGCATCGCGGCCGGTCTGCCCATGGGCGCCGTGCTGCTGTCGCGGCGGATCTCGCGCCACGTCGCCCAGGGCGACCTCGGCACCACCTTCGGCGGCGGGCCGATCCCCTGCGCCTCGGCGGTCGCCAACCTCGAGGTGCTGCGCGACGAGGACCTGCCCGGGCGCGCGACGCGGCTCGAGCGCAGGCTCCGCCAGGGCCTCGCCGACCTGTCGTCGGTGCGGCGGGTCGACGGCCGCGGCCTCATGCTCGGCGTGGCCCTCGACCGGCCGGCGCGGCCGGTCCAGCTCGCCCTTCACGAGCGGGGCATCCTGGTCGGCTCGGCCGATGACCCCGCGGTGATCCGGCTGCTGCCGCCCCTGGTCCTGACCGACGACGAGGCCGCCACCTTCCTCGACGCCATTCACGAGGTGCTCCGATGAGCCCGCGACACCTGCTCGCCACCGACGACTGGCCCGACGACGACATCCGGGCTCTGCTCGCCCGCGCCGCCGAGCTCAAGGCCGGCGCCGCCGGCGCCGACCTCTCGGGCCGGGTGCTGGTGATGGTCTTCTTCAACCCCTCCCTGCGCACCCGGACCTCCTTCGAGGTCGCCATGGCGCGCCACGGCGGCCACGCGGTCGTGCTCGAGCCGGGCCACGGCGCCTGGGCCATCGAGACCCGCCCCGGCGTCGTCATGGACGGCGACGCGGTGGAGCACATCGTCGAGGCGGCGCGGGTGCTCGGCCGCTACGGCGAGGCGGTGGCGGTGCGCGCCTTCCCGAGCGCGCCGACCTGGGCCGAGGCGCGGCGGGACGGGGTGTTGCAGGGCTTCGCCGAGCACGCCGGGGTGCCGACGGTCAACCTCGAGTCGGCGCGCCGCCACCCCTGCCAGGGCCTGGCCGACGCCCTCACCGTCGACGAGGTCCTGGGCGGCCGGCCGGCGGGGCGGCGCTTCGTCCTCGCCTGGTGTTGGCACCCGCGGCCCCTGCCCACGGCGGTGCCGGCGTCGGCCGCCAGCGCGGCCGCCCGGCTCGGCATGGAGGTCGTCGTGGCGCGGCCCTCCGGCTTCGACCTCGACCCCGAGGACATGGCGGCGATCACGGCCGTGGCCAGGCGCAACGGCGGCTCGGTCGCCCTCAGCGACGACCTCGACGCTGCGGTGGCCGGCGCCGACGTGGTCTACGCCAAGAGCTGGGGCTGCCTCGCCGACTTCGGCGACCCCCAGGCCGAGGCCGCGCGGCGCGCGCCCCACCGGGGCTGGCGGATCGACGAGGCGCGGATGTCGGCGACCCGGGGCGGGGCCGGGGCCTTCCTCCACTGCCTGCCGGTGCGGCGCAACGTGGTGGTCACCGACGGCGTCCTGGACGGGCCGTGGTCGCGGGTGACGGACCAGGCCGAGAACCGCCTCCACGTCCAGCGGGCGGTGCTCGAAGCCATGATCGGAAACGGGGGTGCGCGGTGACCGAGCTGGTCAACGGACTCAAGGACGCCCTGGAGTACACCCGGCTTTACCGGGAGCAGATCTTCGTCCTCAAGCTCGGCGGTGAGGTGCTGTCGTCGGCCGAGGCGCTCGACAGCATCGCGGTCCAGGTGGCCCTGCTCGAGTCGCTGTCGATCCGCGTGCTCGTGGTCCACGGCGGCGGGCCGCAGGCGAGCACGTTGTCGCGGCGGATGGGAATCGAGCCCGAGATCGTCGCCGGGCGGCGGGTCACCGGACCCGAGGTGCTCGAGGTGGCGAAGATGGTCTACGCCGGCCAGCTCAACGTCGACGTCGTCGCCGCCCTGCGCGGCCACGGCGTCCCGGCGGTGGGCCTGACCGGCATCGACGGCGGCCTGGTCACCGTGCGCCGCCGGCCGCCGGTGGAGATGACCGACGACGAGGGCGTCACGCGGACGGTGGACTTCGGCCACGTCGGCGACGTCGAGGGCGTCGACACCTCGCTGCTCGACGTGCTGCTGCCGCGCGGCTTCGTGCCGGTGGTGGCGTCGCTGGCGGCGGACGCCGCCGGGCGCGTGCTGAACGTCAACGCCGACACCCTGGCCGAGGTCCTGGCGAGCGCCCTCGGCGCCAAGAAGCTGATCTACCTGACCGGCGCCCCGGGCCTGCTGCGCGACGCCGACGACCCATCGTCCCTGGTCGCCTTCGCCGCCCCCGAGGACCTCCAGGCCATGCTCGCCTCGGGCGCGGTCAAGGGCGGCATGCGGCCCAAGGTCGAGGCCTGCCTGCGGGCGGTGAGCGGCGGCGTCCGGCGGACCCACATCATCGACGGCCGGACCCCCGACGCCCTCCTGCTCGAGCTGTTCACCGGCGGCGGCAGCGGCACCATGATCGTCGGGACCCGCGAGAAGCGGGACTACGAGACGGCGGGCCGGTGACACGACCCGACCCCGCCGAGCTGCTCACCCGCCTGGTGCGGACGCCGAGCCCGTCCGGCGACGAGGGCGCCGCAGCGGCGGTGCTCGCCGACTGGGCGCGGGCCCACGGCCTCGCCACCGAGGTCGACGACGCCGCGGTTCGGATCACGGTCGGCGGCCGGCGGCCGGGGCCGACCCTGCTGCTGGCGTCGCACATCGACACGGTGCCGCCGGGCGACGGCTGGACGGTGCCTCCGTACGACGCCGTGGTGGCCCACGGCCGTCTGACCGGCCGTGGCGCCGTCGACGCCAAGGCCTCGGTGGCGGCCATGACGGCGGCGGCGGCCGAGCTCGCCGCCGAGGGTGGTCCCCGGACCGGCCGGCTGGTGGTCCTCGCCACCTACTCCGAGGAGACCCGCGACACCACCATGCCGGAGGCGCTCGGCCGCCTCGGCGGGCCGCCCGACGCGGCAATCGTCGGCGAGCCGACCTCGCTGCAGCCCTGCGTCGCCCAGCGCGGCCAGCTCCTGCTCGAGCTGGTGTGGCGGGGCGAGCAGGTCCACGCCGGCTGGGCGGCGGGCCGGGTGCCGCCGCCGGCCAACGCCATCCGGCTCGCGGCCCGGGACCTGGCGGCCGTCGACGGGCTCGTCCTCGACCGCCTCCATCCCCTGCTCGGCGCCGTCGCCGTGACCCCAACCCTGATCTCGGGCGGCGTGGCCCGCAACGTGACGCCGCCCTCGTGCACGGCCATGCTCGACATCCGCACCACCCCGGCCTACGAGCACGCCGAGATCACGGCGGCGGTCCGCGAGCTGGTGGCTGGCGAGGTCGAGGTCTACTCGGACCGCCTGGTGCCGGCCGAGACGCCGGCCGGCTCGCGCCTCCTTCGAGCCATCCTCGCGGTCCGCCCGGACGCGGTGCCCTTCGCCTCGCCGACCTGCTCGGACTGGGTCTTCCTGCGCCACCTGGACGCGGTCAAGCTCGGGCCCGGCGACTCGCGCCGCTCCCACACCTCCGACGAGTGGATCGAGCTCGACGAGCTTTCGGAGGGCGCGGCCCTGTACGGGGCGGTCGCCCGGGAGGTCCTGCGATGAGCCGGACGCTGTGGGGCGACGGCAGCGGCAGCGACGACCGCGTCGCCGCCTACACCGCCGGCGACGACCGGCGCTGGGACCGGCGACTGCTGCGCTGGGACGTCCTCGGCACCATGGGCCACGTGGTCGGCCTCACCGGCGCCGGGCTGCTCACCGCGGACGAGGGCGAGGCCCTGACGGCGGAGCTGCGGCGAACCCTGGTCGCCACCGACTCCGGGGTGCTCACCGTGACCAACAGCGACGAGGACGCCCACTCCGCGCTCGAGGCGCACCTGGTCGAGCGACTCGGCGAGCTCGGTGAGAAGGTCCACACCGGCCGCTCCCGCAACGACCAGGTGGCGGCAGCGCTGCGCCTCTATCTCAAGGACGCCCTGCTGGGCGTCGAAGCCGCCACCATCGAAGCCGCCGAGGCCCTGCTCGCCTTCGGCCGCCGCCACCGGCGGCTGGCGATGCCGGGCTTCACCCACCTGCGGCGGGCCATGCCGTCGTCGGTGGGGCTGTGGGCGGCGGGCTACGCCGAGGCGCTGCTCGACGACCTGGGCCCGCTCGACGCCGCCTTCGAGCTCGCCGACCGGGGTCCGCTCGGCAGCGCCGCCGGCTACGGCGTGCCCCTGCCCCTGGACCGGGCGGCGGTGTCCGAGGCGCTCGGTTTCGCGCGCCCGCAGCTCGCCGTCACCGCCGTCCAGCTCGCCCGGGGCAAGCTCGAGGCGGCGGTGCTCGCCGCCCTGTGGACGGTGGCCCGGGACCTGGCGGCCCTGTCCTGGGACGTGATCCTCTTCTCGGCCGAGGAGCACGGCTACCTGGTGCTGCCGCCGGAGCTCGCCACCGGCTCGAGCATCATGCCCCACAAGCGCAACCCCGACGTCTTCGAGCTCACCCGCGGCCGTGCCGGCATCGTCGCCGGCCTCGCCGCCCAGGCCATGGCGGTGGCCGGCTCCCTGCCCGGCGGCTATCATCGGGACATGCAGCTCACCAAGGGCCCGGTCATGGAAGGACTCGACACCGTCGGCGCCATGCTCGCCATGGTCGCCGGCGCGGTGCCGCGGCTCGGGGTCGACGCCGGCCGCTGCGAGGCGGCCATCGGCGGCGACCTCCTGGCCACCGACGAGGTCTGCCGACGGGTCCGGGCCGGCGCCCCCTTCCGCAGCGCCTTCCGCGAGCTCGCCGCCGAGCTGGCCGGCGGGGCCGAGGTACCGGCGCTCTCGCCCGACGAGGTGCTCGACGCCAGGACCCACCTCGGCGGCGCCGGCGCGCCGCCCCTCGACGAGCTGGCCGTTGCCGCGGCCGGCGCCAGGGCGGGCATCGACGAGCGCCGACGGCGCTTCACCGACGCCCTCGCGGCTCTGGTCGGCGAGGCCGCCCCGTGAGCACCGCCGACGAGCGCCGCCGGGCGATCCTCGCCGCCATCGAGGAGCGCAGCATCGCGACCCAGGAGCAGCTCGTGGAGGCGCTGGCCGCGGCCGGGTTCGAGGTCAGCCAGGCCTCGGTGTCGCGCGACATCGCCGCCCTGCGCCTGGTCAAGGTCGACGGGCGCTGGAGCGCGCCGCCCCGGGAGCCGGCGTCGGCCGACCCCAACGAGAGCCGGATCGCCGGCCGGCTGCTGTCAGTGGCGGCGGCCGGCGACCACCTGTTGGTGCTCAAGACCCCGGCCGGCGAGGCCCAAGGTGTGGCTCTGGCTTTGGACCGGCTCGCCCCGGCCGGGGTCGTCGGCACGGTCGCGGGCGACGACACCGTCTTCGTCGCGGTGGCCGGCGCGGCGGCAGGGATCCGGGTGGCCGAGCGCCTCCGCGGTTTGATCCCGGCCTGAGATCCGGCGGGCGGTGGATTCGGCCGGCGACGATCAGCGCCGGCGGCCGCGCCAGAGGCGGGTGGAGCTGAGCACCAGCTCGCCGTGCTTGACGCCGCGCAGACCGATGACGTGGTCGGCGTAGCTGCGCAGCAGCTGCGGCTCGCCCTGCAGGACCTGCACCTCGAGGCAGAGCCGCTCGTCGAGGTGGAGGTGGAGGGTGGACAGCACCCGGGCGTGGTGGCTGTGGCCGGCGTCCACCAGGCGCTCGGAGAGCTCTCGCTGCTCGTGGTCGTACAGCAGCGTCAGGCTCGCCACCGCCTCGCCGTCGTCGCTCTCGACCTCGTCCTCCACCAGCCGGCGACGGACCAGGTCCCGGATCGCCTCGGAGCGGTTGCCCAGGCGCCGTCGCTCGAGCAGCTCCTCGAAGCGCTCGAGGAGCTCGCTGTCGATGGCGATGCTGATCCGCTCCAGGGCCAACCGGCCTCCCGGTATGAAGTCTCGGAAAGTGGTATTACGCCATCGCCGGTCGCGCGTCAAGGGAGGGCCGGTCGGACCGCGTGCCGGCCGAGATCCCTCCGCGATCTGCGGCATGAAGGCTAAGTATCTCTATTGAACAGGTTTGCAACGTAGATCGCGATCGCGGTCGGTGGTAGGCTAGCCGGTGCAGATGGTGGTCCTCGCCGTCGCCGCCGCCCTCCTCGTCGCCGGCCTTGCGCCGGCTGAATGCGACGTGGCGTGTGAGCGGCTGGCCGCAACCCGGCTGATCGAGGAGGGGTCGAGCCGGGCCGCCATCGACCGCCTCAAGACCGCCCGGGAGCGCTTCCCCGACGACCGCTCCCTGGTGCTGCTGCTCGCCCGCGCCTACCTCCTCGAGGGCAACCTGTTCTGGGCCGAGCGGACCCTGGCCGACGCGGCCGCGCGCTGGCCCGACGACGCCGAGCTCCGGGCCTGGCTGGCCGCGGTCCACCTCCGGCAGGGCGACCCGGAGCTGGCGGGAGAGGTCCTGGCCGCCGACCTCGAGCCCGACGGGGGCCCGCTGGCCGCGCGGTGGCGGTTGCTCGAGGCGTCCCGGGCGCGCCTGGCCGGCGACGCGGACACCGCCCGCACGCGCGTCGAGGAGGCCGCAGCTGCCGACGCCCTCTACCTCGAGGACCGGCCGGCCCTGGCGGCGCTGCGCCGCGACCTGGAGCCGTGGTGGAGCCCGGCGCTGAGCGGCACCTTCGACCTCGGCGGCGGCCACACCTCCAACGCCCTCGCCGGCTCGCCCACCGACCCCGGGGCGTCGGGCGATCCCAGCGGCCTGGTGCTCGCCGAGCTGCGCGGCCGCGTCGCCCCGCCGCTGGGCGGCGCCGTCGCCCCCTTCCTCGACCTCGAGGTCCTGGGCGACGGCCTCACCCGGGACGCCTACCGGGAGCTGAGCAGCCTCGAGGCGAGCCTGCGCCTGGGCGGCGCCGTCGCCGCCGACGACCACCGCACCAGCGTCGGCTACCGCGCCGAGGTCCTCGAGCTCGACCAGGAGCCGTCGCGCTTTTCGGACGCCCACCGGTTGGAGGTCGAGGTCGAGTGGCTGAGCGGCCACGTCCTGTTCGGCGGCGCCGGCCACCGCAGCTACCGGGACGCCCGGCGCACCCGGTGGGAGGCCGACGTCGGGGTCGGCGGGCCGCTTCGCCTGCGCCCGGGCTGGCCGGCGGTGGCCGGCGCCACCCTCCGGCGGGCCGACGCCGACTCCGAGGCTTACGACCTGGTGGGCGTGTCGGCGGCGGCGTCGGCGGCGATCCCCCTCGGGCGCGGCGCCTCGCTGCGCCTGTCCCTGTCGGCAGCCTGGGACGACTACCTGAACTCCGGCGGCGCCGAGGGCCTCGCGGTCTTCGGCACCACCGACAAGCGGCGCGACCTCCTCGGCCGGGTCGGGGCGACCCTGTGGGCGCCGGCGTGGCACGGGCTGCGCCCGGGCCTCGAGCTGCGAGCGAGCCGCCGAGACTCCACCGCCGACGACCGCCCGGGCTTCGACTTCTCGTACAGCGAGTGGCGGGCGGTGCTGTGGCTGCGGGTCACCTTCGACGCCGACCCGTGGGCGCCGCCGACCGTCGAGCCGCCGGGGCACGTCCCCCTGGAGTGGGGCCTGGCCGGCGACCGGGGCCTCGACCAGGAGCGCATCCTCGACCTGCTCCGGCGCGACGAGGAGCTGCGCCGGGGCTCGAGCTGCACCTTGCCATGACCACGGCCGTCCCCTGCCGCCGGCGCCCGACCAGGGCCGCCCCGTCGATCCGGCGCAGCGTCGCCGAGGCGGCCCTGGTCGCGGCGGTCTTCGCCGCCCTCGGGCTCGCGGTCAACGCGGTCCGGCCCGCCGGCCTGCCCCTGGTGGCCCGCACGCCCTACGAGACCCTGGTGCCGTGCCCGGAGCCGGGCGGTCCGGTGGAGGCGGTCGCGGCCGACGACCCGGTGCTCGGCGACGAGCGGACCTTCGTGGTCGACGCCCGGGCCCCCGAGGCCTTCGCCCGCGGCCACCTTCCCGGCGCGGTCAACCTGCCCTACGACTGGCTCGACCCGGTGCCGGAGACCCGCCTCGGGCAGCTGGCGACGGCGATCGCCGCCAGCCGGGCGAGGACGGTGGTGGTCTACGGCGACGGCGGCCGCCCCGACAGCGGCGAGCACCTGGGCCGGGAGATCTCCGGCCGTGGCATCAAGAACGTGCACTTCGTCGCGGGCGGCGCTCCGGCCCTGCTCGGGGAGGCATCGCCGTGACGGCCGAGCGGGCCGCCGCCTGGCTCGCGGTGCCGGCGCGCTGGTACCTGGGGGTGCTCTTCGTCGGCGCCTGCCTGCACAAGATCGCCGACCCCCGGGCCTTCGCCGTCGACATCGCCACCTACGACATCCTGCCCCTGGCCCTGGTCAACCTGGTGGCGATCACCCTGCCCTGGGTCGAGCTCGCGGCCGGCCTCATGCTCCTGGTCGGGCTGCGGACCCGGGCGGCGGCGATGCTGGTGGCGGGCATGATGGCGGTCTTCCTGGCCGCGCTGGCCGTCGCCCTGGGCCGCGGCCTCGACATGTCGTGCGGCTGCTTCGCCTCCCAGGGCGCCGAGGACGACCCGATCTCGCGGCTGACCGTGCTCCGCGATCTGGTCTGGCTCGCCCTGGCGTTGCTCGTGATGGTCTACGATCGGGGGCTGATGGGGCTCGACCGCTGGCTCCACGGGAGGTCCGGATGAGGCGAGGCGTCGCCGTCGCGTGCTCGGTCGTGATCGCGTGGGGGGCCGCGGCCGTCGCCCGGACACCGGCCTGTGACGGCCTCGGCGGTCGCGAGCTCGAGCTCGCGGAGCGGATCCTCGGCAGCGAGTACCTGTACGCCTGCTGCGACGACACGATCAGCGCGTGCCTCGCCCAGGAGCCGACCTGCGCCCTGGCGGCGCGCCTCGCCGACACCGTCTGCCGGCGTGTGGCTGCGGGCCAGGACGAGGCCGGCATCCGCCGCGCCCTGTCGCGACGCGCGCGCAGCATGGTCGGAAGCGGCGCGTCGGCCGAGGTCGACCTGGCGGCGGCCGCCACCGTCGGACCCGAGGACGCGCCGGTGACGGTGGTGATCTACGCCTGCGCCCGCTGTCCCTACTGCAGCCGCCTGATCCCCGAGCTCCACCGGGCGGTGACCGGAGGGGCCCTGACCGGCGAGGTCCGGCTCGCCTTCCGGATCTTCCCGATCCGGGGTCACGAGGGCTCCACCGAGGCCGGCCTCGCCTTCGCCGCCGCCGCCGAGCTGGACGCGTTCTGGCCCTTCCTGCTCCACGCCTACCGGCACTTCGACGACTTCGCGCCGGGGCTCCAGCCGGCCTGGGCCGAGGCGGTGGGCCTCGACCGGGCGGCCTTCGATGCCCTGACCGCCGACCCGGCGACCCGGGACGCGCTGGTGGCGAGCAAGAAGGAGGGCCTGGTCAACGGGGTCGAGGAGACCCCGACCTTCTTCATCAACGGCCGCCGCTGGGTCGGCGACCTCACCGCCGACGAGCTCCTCGACGCCTTCGAGGAGGAGGCCGAGCGGGTGCGGGGGGAGATATGGCTCGACGACTGATCGCCATCGTGTCGCTGGTGCTCACCGCCGGAGCGGCGCTCGCGGGCGCCGCCGACCGCTTCGTGGTGCTCGAGTTCTTCGGACGTCCCCAGGGGGCGTACTGCAGCGCCGCCGGGCCGGCCATGAGAACCCTCCAGGACGAGCTCGCCGGCGACGCCGAGCTCCTCGAGTACGACTTCGACGGCTTCCCGTACGGCCGGGTCGAGCGCTTCTGGGCGAGCGGCGCCCAGGCGAGCTTCCTGCCGCTGGTCATGGTCGGCAGCGGCTACCAGACCTCGAGCGGCCACGCCGACTACTACTCGGAGTACTCGGGGCTCATCACCCTCGACCGGCTGCGCGAGCCCGAGGCCGAGGTGACGGCCTTCTGGCGGCGCGTCGGGGCCTCGGTGCGCAGCTACGTCACCGTCCGCAACACCCGGGTCCGCCGGCTGCGGGTCGACGAACAGGCCGCGGTCTGGGCGGTGGTCTTCGAGCGCGCCCGCATCGGGGTTTCCGACACCTGGGTGCGGTCGACGACCCGCCACGCCCTCGCGGCCGACCTCAGAACCGACGAGTCCGTCGACCTGGTGATCGACGCCCCCGGCGCCTCGCTGGCCGACTGGAATCGGGCGGCGGTGGTCGTGATGGTCGAGGACCGCCCCGGCGGCGGGCGCTTCGACATGCTCCAGGCGGCTCTCGCCGAGCCGGCCGCTTTGGGCCTCGACCCGGAGCAGGTCGTCCTGTCCCCCGCCTCGCGCACCGTCGAGGTCGCCATCGGCGGGCCCCACGTGCTGTCGTGGACCGCCGTGAGCGACGTGCCGTGGCTCGAGGTGAGCCCGAGCGCCGGCGAGGTGCCGGGAACCGCCACCGTCACCTACCGGCCCGAGCTGCGACCGCCCGGCGAGCTCACCGGCGCCGTGGTCATCGACGCGGCCGGCGACGGCATGGCCTTCAGCGAGCGGCTCGAGGTCGAGCTCGCGGGCCAGGTCCGCCAGGGCGGCGGCCGGCGCGTCCCGGGCCAGTGATCCCCGCCCCGAGCTGACACGCCGACCTGGTTCGGGTGCGGGTTCGGGTCCGGGTTCGGACACTGATCGCTGTCACTGGCACTGCCACTGACGCTGACGCTGACGCTGACGCTGATGCTGACGCTGACATCGGGCACGGGTTCGGGTGCGGACACTGATCGCTGCCACTGCCACTGACGCTGACGCTGTCGCTGCCGCTGCATTTGACATCGGGCACGGACGCGGACGCGGACGCGGGCGGAGGGTCCGATAGAATGCAGCAGCCGCGCACACCGCGGAACCCGGGAGGTCCGCCATGGCCGACGCCGACATCCCCCGTCACTACCGGTCCTTGAAGGAGCGCTTCCCCGAGGTGATGGGCGCCGTCGAGACCCTGGGCG
>DATHSO010000067.1:0-13236 GCA_035464095.1 Candidatus Methylomirabilota bacterium
GACGCATCGAGCAAGGCTACCACAAAGGCCGCCGATCGAAGGAGTTCGGTGCCACTGCCACTGTCACTGCCACTGCCACTGCCACTGTCACTGTCACTGCCACTGCCACTGCCGCTGATCACGATCCGACGCCGCCGATCCGATACAATCCCCCCCGCTGCGCCCGCGAGGGCGCGCCGGGAGGAACGTGATGCTCGACTCATCCAACTGGGACCTGCTGGTGGTCGGCGGAACCGTGCTCACCCTCGAGCCCGGCAGCGAGCCCATCCCCGACGGCGCGGTGGCAATCGCCGACGGCCGCATCGCGGCGGTGGGCCTTGCCGAGGACCTCCTCGAGCTCGCCCCCACCGGCGAGGTGGTGAACGCCGGCGGCTGCCTGATCCTGCCCGGCTTCGTCAACACCCACTCGCACCTGGCGATGACCCTGCTGCGCGGCCTCGCCGACGACGTGCCGCTCAAGCAGTGGCTCGAGGAGCACATCTGGCCGGCGGAGAAGACCCACATGGGCCGCGACGCGGTCCGGCTCGGCACCGAGCTCGCGGTCGCCGAGCAGCTGCTCGGCGGCGTCACCACGACCACCGACATGTACTTCTTCGCCGAGGACGTGGCGCAGGTGGTGGCGGACGCCGGCATGCGCGGGGTCATCGCCGAGTCCCTCATCGACTCCGCGACGCCGCGCTGCGAGACCCCCGACGAGATGTGGCGGAGGCAGCGGGAGCTCGCCGAGGCCCTGCGCGGCCACCCGCTGATCACGGCCTCGGTGGCTGCCCACGCGCCCTACTCCGTGGCGGCGACCAACCTGGTCAGGGAGGCCGAGCTCGCCGAGGAGTTCCACATCCCCTTCCAGATCCACCTTTCCGAGACCCGCTGGGAGGTGGAGAAGCTGCTCGAGGAGAAGGGCCGCTCGCCCGTCGCCTATCTCGCCGACCTGGGGGTGCTGTCGGAGCGCACGGTCGCGGCCCACTGCGTCCACGTGTCGCCGGCCGACATCGAGATCCTGGCCGAGTTCGAGGTCGGAGTCGCCCACAACCCGGTGTCCAACCTCAAGCTCGCGTCGGGGGTGGCGCCGGTCCCGGCCATGGTGGCGGCGGGGCTCAAGGTCGGCATCGGCACCGACGGCGCAGCGTCGAGCAACACCCTCGACGTCCTCGGCGACACCCAGCTCGCAGCCCTGCTCCACAAGGGCGTGGCCGGCGACCCCACGGTGCTGCCGGCGCGGGCCATGGTCGAGATGGCGACCATCGGCGGCGCCCGGGTGCTCGGCCTCGACGACGAGATCGGGACCCTGGCCGAGGGCAAGCAGGCGGATCTGGTCTGCATCAGCGTCGACGGCGCCCACGCGACCCCGCTCTATGACCCCTTCTCGCACCTGGTGTTCGCGGCCCGCGCCTCCGACGTCCGCCACGTCCTGATCCGCGGCAAGCTCGTCGTCGGCAACCGGAGCCTCAACACCCTCGACTTCGAGCGGATCCGGACCGAGGTCCGGGAGCTGATCCGGCGGATTCGGCCCTGAGCTGGGTCGTCCCGGCCCGACGCTCAGTTGGGACCGTGCTTGCCGCCCTCCAGGCGGTCGACGTCGACCTTCACCTTGATGGGCCCGCGCCGAGCCGGACGGTCGACGTTGGGCGGGAACGAGAAGGCGATGGCGGTGGCCAGCTTCTGGTCGACGTCGAGGAACTCGAGCCCGGCAAGGTAGACCGGCCGGCCGTCACTCCCGGATCCCGACATCATGCGGCAGCGCACCACCCGGGCCCGGATCCGCGCGGTGCCGTCGATCAGCGGCAGCATCAACCGGTACTCGGCCCGCGGGTTGAGGGCCGAAGCGACCTCCAGCAGCGCACCGTCGGCCGAGATGTTCACCAGCCGCGCGGCGCGTCCGCCGGCGACGGTGATCGTGATCTCTTTCTCCGGCACCGCACGGCGGCTCCTGCGGCGCTCCACCATGTTCTCCTCCTGTGCTCGTCACCCCGGACATCGTGGGCGGTCGCGCCCGCAGCACCCGGGCCTTGTCGTTCGGAACACTCCCACGGTACCGGAAGCCGTCGCGTTCGTCCAGGGGCGGCGCCGGATCGTCGGGTCCGGGCTAGAATGGGTCGTCCATCCTGTTGGAGGCGACCATGGCCGGCACACCCAGGAAGATCCTCGTGGCGACCGACTTCTCGACCACCGCGGACCGCGCCGAACGGCTCGCCTTCGAGCTCGCCGCACGGTTTGGCGCCGAGCTCCACCTGCTGCACGTGCGGGTCATCCTCGAGGACCCGCACATGGCCGAGGAGCACCAGCTCGAGATCGAGCGGCTGCGGTCGTTCACGGACTCCGCGACCGAGGAGGCTCTGGCCCAGGCCGGCGCCGCCGGCCCGGGGCTCGAGGTGAAGACCCACCTGGTGCGCGGCATCTCGGCCTTCGAGGCCATCGGGGAGATCGCGGCGGAAATCGACTGCGACCTCATCGTCATGGGCACCCACGGCCGCCGGGGCATCAAGCACCTGCTCCTCGGCTCGGTGGCCGAGAACGTGGTTCGAAGCGCCCGCGTCCCGGTGCTCACCGTGCGCCCCCAGGCGCGCCTCCCCGAGGCCGCTCCGGCCCGGATCCTGGTGCCCTACGACTTCTCCGACCCGTCCGCAGCGGCGGTGAGGACCGCGGCTGCGTGGGCCGACGCCTTCGACGCCGAGCTCACCCTGATGCACGTGGTGGAACCGGTGGCCTACCCCGAGTTCTACACCATCAACGTGGTTTCGGACGACGTCCTCGCCAGGCTCCGGGACCGGGCGACCGAGGCCCTCGACCGCGCCGCGCGGGAGCTCCTGGACGACCGTCCGGTCGTGACCCAGGTGCTGGTCGGCCGGGCAGGCGACACCATCGTCGCCGAGGCCGAGTCGGGGGCCTTCGACCTCGTCGTGATGGGCACCCGGGGTCTGTCGGCCCTTGAGCACCTGGTACTGGGCTCGGTGGCCGAGGCGGTTCTGCGCCGGTGCCCGGTGCCGCTGCTCACGGTCGGCAGGGTCAAAGCCAAGGACTGACAGGAAACTTTAACTCTCAATTCTTAATTCTCAATTCTCAATTATGAATGTCTGCGAATCGCGGAGAGTGTCGGATGCGATGATAATTAAGAATTAAGAATTAAGAATTAAGAATTAAGAATTGAGAATTAAGAATTGAGAATTTGACCTACCGTTCGGTTTCCGGTGCCGCGCCGCCGTCGTCGTCGAGGTCGGGTTGTGGGGTGCGGTTGAAGCGGTTCATGGCGGCGGTGATGCCGTCGGCGATGGCTGTCTCGACGGCATCCGCGGCTCGCTCGACGGCCGCTGACGCGGCCTCGAGCTGGTGGGCCTCGAAGGGCGACGTCACCCAGTCGGCGAGGTCGAGCGGCGCCTCGTCCCCTGCTGCAACCCCGACCCGAAGCCGCGGGAAATCGGTGCCGACGGCGTCGCAGAGGTCCCGGAGCCCGTTGTGGGTTCCCGGCCCGCCGCGCGGTCGTAACCGCAGCCGTCCGAGGGGAAGGTCGATGTCGTCCACGACCACCAGCACCTCGGCCGGGGCGAGCCCGAACCGCTCCAGGAGCCAGAGCAGCGCCGACCCCGAGAGGTTCATGTAGGTCAGGGGCTTGGCGACCGACACCTCCCGCGCCAGGCGGGCCGTCGTCAGCAGGCACAGGGGATGCTCCCGCCAGGCCGGCGCCCCGGCGCGGCGGACGAGCTCGTCCGCCACGCGGAAGCCGACGTTGTGGCGAGTGGCGGCGTAGCGCGGCCCCGGGTTGCCGAGGCCGAGCACCAGTTCGACGGCCATGGTCGCCGGCGGCGACTACTCGCCCGCCGCCTCCTCCTTGGCCTTGCCGATGACCTCGGGCTCGGCGCTCTCCTCGATGACCATTCCCCCGGCCGCCTCTTCGTCCTCGGGCAGGGCGACGGCGCGCGGAGCCTCGACGAGCACCACGACCCGGCTCGGGTCTTCCAGGAACCTGCCGCTCTCGGGCAGCCGGTCCTCGAGGTCGGCCACGGTGATCACGTCGCCGATCTCCATGTTCGTCATGTCGATCTCGATGTGGTCGAACATGTGACGCGGCAGAACCTCGACCGCGAGCTCGCGCGAAACGAAGTCGACGCGGCCGCCGTGGCGCACGCCGGCGCAGTCGCCGCGCAGGTCGATCCGGATGGGCACGTTGAGGGCGTGGCCCGCCATCACCCGGATGAAGTCGATGTGGACGAACTTGCCGGAGATGGGGTCGGCCTGGAGCTCCTTGATCATGGCCTGCCGCTCCTCCTTGGTGCCCTCGAGCTTGAGCAGGAAGATGGTGTTCTCGCCCGACTCCTGCTTGAGGATCTCGCGCACCGCCGTCTCCTCGACGGAGATCGGCACCGGCGGCTTGTCGCCGCCGTAGAGGACGGCCGGGACGCGACCCTGGGCCCGCAGGCGGCCGGAGGAGCTGGTGCCCCTGTCGTCGCGCTTGCTGACGGTCAGAACGATGTCGGAGGTTTCGATTGTCGTTGCCATTCCTGGGTTCTCCTTCGCGCGAAGCCCCGCTCGCACCGGTGGGTCCGGCGCGTCGGGTCAGACGAACAGGCTCGATACGGACGCTCCCTCGTGGATCCGGCGGATCGCCTCGCCGAGCAGCACCGCCAGGGACAGCTGCTCGATCCTGGGGCTCGCGGCCGCCTCCTCACTGAGGGTCAGAGTGTCGGTCACCATCACCTTCTCGATGGTGCTGGCGTTGATGCGGTCGACGGCCGGCCCGGACAACACCGGGTGGACGCCGGCCGCGTACACCGACCGCGCGCCCCGCTCGATCAGGGCCGCAGCCGAGTTCACGAGGGTGCCGGCGGTGTCGATGATATCGTCGACGATGACGCAGTCGCGGCCCTCGACCTCGCCGATGACGTTCATGATCTCGGCCTTGTTGGCCTCGGGCCGGCGCTTGTCCATGATGGCGAGGTCGGACTTGAGGCGCTTGGCGAAGGCGCGGGCGCGCTCGACGCCGCCGGCGTCCGGGGACACCACCACCAGGCGGTCCAGGCTCTTGCGGCGGATCGCCTCGATCAGGATCGGCGCCGCGTAGAGGTGGTCCACCGGAATGTCGAAGAAACCCTGGATCTGGGCGGCGTGGAGGTCGATGGTGAGGACCCGGTTGGCCCCCGCCGTGGTGATGAGGTTGGCCACCAGCTTGGCGGTGATGGGCACCCGGGGGGCGTCCTTCCGGTCCTGCCGGGCGTAGCCCATGTAGGGCATCACCACGCACACCCTCGACGGCGAGGCACGCCGGAAGGCGTCGAGGATGATGAGCAGCTCGATCAACGACTCGTTGGCCGGCTGCCCCGTGGGCTGGACGATGAAGACGTCGGCGCCCCGGACGTTGTCCTGGATCTGGCAGTAGATCTCGCCGTCCGAGAAGTTGCCGAGGCGCAGGTGCCCCATCTCGATCTGCAGGTAACCGCAGATCGCCTCCGTCAGCGCCGGGTTGGCGCGACCCGAAAAGACCAGGAGAGGGTGTTCCTTGAGCATCTAGGGTGCCTGCCTCGTGGCTGGGGCGGCAGGATTCGAACCTGCGAATGCCGGTTCCAAAGACCGGTGGCTTACCGCTTGCCGACGCCCCACGTGTCGCGAATTATAGCCGACCCGGCCTCGAGGCCCGGGACGGATGCGCGACCGGCGCGCCGGCGGCCCGATCCCGTCACTCGGCGTCGAGGCTCCTCCTGTTCACTTCCACGGTCCAGTAGTCGTCGCTGAACAGCTTCGCCGTCAGCCGGTCCATCATGCTCTCCTCGCGTCCGTGGCGGCCCTTCTCGGTGGTTTCGGGTTCCGGCACGGCGAGGTTCTGCACCGCGATCTCGTACTCCTCCAGGACCCGCCGCTCGACCTCTTCGCGGGCCTCCTGGTTCAGCGGATGGGCAATGTCGCGCATCTGGCCGTTGCGGGCCTTGCGAGCCGGCATGGTCACGAAGAGCTGCTGCTCGCGGCCCTCCATGACCCGCAGGTCGTTGACGATGAAGCAGTCGTCGATCACGATGCTGGCAAAGGCCCGAATCCTGCCGCCCCGGGCCGGGCTGATGCGAACCTCGGTCACCTTCATCACGCGCCTCCGTCACCGTCGCGGCCGTCGCCTGACGGCGTTTCAAGCCCACGGCTCGTTCCCGACCGCCCCGAAGCGCGGCCGTGAAGGCGACCACAGTAGCGGGCCGGCGTTTCCAGGTCAACATCGGGGCGCCGGGGTCGGCCCTTCATTTCAGTGACAGTGGCAGTGGCAGTGGCAGTGGCAGTGGCAGTGGCAGTGGCAGTGGCACTGCCACTGCCGATGATCGCCGGCCCCGGCCCGTCACGGCAGCCCGCATGGGGGCAGATCCGGCAGCGCGGGCAGCTCGAGGGCGTCCGGCCACTCCAGCCGCGACAGCTCGAGCTCGGCCCAGCGGCCGTCGGGGTGCTCGAGTACGATCAGGCCGGGCACCGAGCTGGTGTGGTCGCCGAGCTCGATCCGCCAGCCGCCGCCGGAACGGCGTTCGACCACCTCCACAACCCGCCAGGGATCGGCGGCCAGGCGGACCGTCGCCGCCCAGCCCTCGCCGTACACCACCAGGTCTCCCGACTCCGTGGCCTCGACCCGGTCGCCGGCGACGGCGGGCAGCCGGCCCCCGAGCAGGCGGGCAGCCTCGGGCAGGGGCAGCGCCCCGACCCCGAGCACCTCGGCCAGATCGCGGACCTCCTGCCGGCAGCCCTCGCGCAGGTCGTAGAAGACCGTCGGCCGCCCCACCTGCCAGGCGGTGAGCGAGACCGCCGCCCCGAAGGGCTCCGAGATGGTCAGCCTGCCGGCGTCGCCCGTGGCCGCCAGGGCCAGCCGCAGCCCGCCGCTGCGCGCCACCCGCAGGCCGTACAGGGCGGCCAGGTCGCCGGGCAGCGGACGGCCGAGCCGGGCCGCCGCCTCGTCGAGGCGGGCCGGGTCGACGGGAGGCGGCGGCGCGGTGGCGCAGCCGGCCGCCGCAGTCAGCATCAGGAGGAGGGCGGCGATCCGCCCTGTGCGCCGCTCAGTCCTGCGCGTCATCGTCGCTCCGGTCGAGCAGGGAACGCACCCGGTCGGGGTGCTCGCAGCCCCGATCGAGCGCGACCCGCAGGAAGCGCCGTCCCTCGTCGAGATCGCCGCGGGCGATGAGGACCTCGCCGAGGTGGGCGAGAATGGTGCCGTCGCCGTCGTCGATGGCGATGGCGCGCCGGAGCCAGAACTCGGCCTGCTCCAGGTTGCCGAGCCGGAAGTGCACCCAGCCCAGGGAGTCCAGGTAGGCCGGGTTCTCCGGGTCCATGGCGACCGCCCGGTTGATGAGCTCGAGGGCGTCGTCGAGGCGCAGGTTCCGGTCGGCCCACAGGTAGCCCAGGTAGTTGGCCACGGCGGGGTCGTTGGGCTCGGCCTCCAGGAGCTGGAGAAACACCGCCTCGGCGTCCTCGAAGCGGCCGAGGCGCTCCAGCGCGACGGCCCGGGTGAACCTCAGGTCGCGGAGGCCGGGAAAGCGCTCCAGCGCGGTCTCGGTCTCGGTCGCCACGTCCGCCCACCGCTCCACCGCCTGGAGAACCTGGATCGCCATCAGCACAGTCGACGGGTCGTCGCTGTCGAGCAGCGGTTGCAGGCCCGGCCGGCCGCGCGGGTCGCCGCCGCGCAGCCTCAGCTCCGCTTCCACGGCCCGAGCCGCGAGCCGGGCGTCGCCGCTCAGCTGCGGCTGCAGCCGGACCATGGCACTGACCCCCTCGTCGTAGTCCTCCTCGCGGCGGTAGGACTCACCGAGCAGCCTGACGTAGTCCTGGCCCGCCTGGGCGGGGTCGGCGACCCGCGCCAGCCAGGAGCGGGCCTGCATCGGGTTGCCGGCGACCAGCTCGATCCGCGCCCCGGTGACCGCCAGGCGCACGGCGTTGGCGGAGCCGCTGTCCGGCGCCACCCGCTCCCAGGTCCGGTCGAGCCAGCGCCGGGCCTCCTCGAGGTCGCCCGACCGGGCCACGGCCCACGCCATCGACAGGCCGAGGTCGATGTCTTCGGGGTTCTTCTTGAGCAGGGGGCGGAACTCGTCCGCCGCCTCGCCGTACCGTCCGGTGGCGGCCAGGAGGTGGGCTCGCAGGGTGCGCCCCCGCTCCGAGTCCGGCGCCGCGCGCAGCACCCGGTTGACCACCTGCAGGGCCTGGCTCGGCCGTCCCGCCTCCCAGAGCAGGAAGCCGGCCCGCAGCAGCTGGTCCAGGTCGTCGTCCCCGGCGGTGGCGAGGATCAGGTCCGCCGCCTCGCCGAGCCGATCGAGCTCGATCAGGAGATCCAGGGCGGCATCCCGGCAGAAGCCGGCGGTGACGCCGCTCGCGGCGCAGCCGGCGAAGAGCTCGACGGCCTCCTGCTTGCGGTCGAGCTGGCGCAGCAGGGTCGCGTGGTAGGACACCAGCTGGGGAGATCCCGGCCGGTTCCTGCGCAGCTCGGCGATCGCCGCCTCGGCCTCCTCGATCTTGCCCATCCGGTGCAGCAGCTGGCCGAGGGAGAGGAGCAGGTTGGGGTCGTCGTCGCGCTCGTCGAGCACGTCGCGCAGCGCGGCCTCGGCGTCGTCCATGCGCTCGGGCTTCTGAACCGAGAGCTGGGCCAGGGCGAGGGCCAGGACCCGGCGCCCGTGCCAGTCGAGGCCCTCGACGCCGTCGAGGAGGGTCACCGCACGCTCGGTCATGCCGAGGCTGTACAGCAGGTTGGCGTAGCTGATCCGGACCTCGTTGACGGCTGGGTCCGCCCGGAGAGCGCGCTCGTAGGCCTCCAAGGCCTCGCGGTAGCGGTCTCCGCTCTCCAGGGAGCGGGCCTCGAGGAAGTCGGCGAGGCCCGCGGGCAGGCCGGGCTCGGTCGGCGCGGCCGGGTCGGGGGGCCCGGCGCCGAGCGGGACTGCCGCGGTCAGGACGGCGGCGGCCGCGAAGGCGATCAGGAGTCGGGTCATGGTGATTCGGGCCTCGTCATACCCCATATGCAAGCGCTTCCGCCCGCGACTTGTTCCCGGACGGGGCCCCGAGTGTACCTCTGCCGAACGCCGGCGGGGCGATCGTTCGGGAAACCGCCGTCGCGTCCTGGAGTCGGCGGCCGGGATGCTACACTGGCGCGCCATGAGTCACGAATCCGCCGACAGCTCCCTGTTCTCCGACCTCACCTTCGACGACATCCAGCTCCTCCCGGAGCTCCGCCAGGCCGTGGCCGAGCTCGGCTTCAGCCGCCTCACCCGGGTCCAGGCGGAGGTGTTGCCCCTGTCCCTCGGCGGCCGAGACGTGGTCGCCCAGGCCCAGACCGGCTCCGGCAAGACCGCGGCCTACCTGCTGACCGTCTTCAGCCGCATGCTGCGCGAGGAACGGCGCGGCGAGATCACCGACCCCCGCGCCCTGATCGTCGCCCCGACCCGCGAGCTCGCGGTCCAGATCGCCTCCGACGCCGACAAGCTCGGCCACGTCGCCGGCATCCGGGTCCACGTGGTCTTCGGCGGCATCGACTACAAGAAGCAGCGGGACCGCTTCGCCGACGGCGTCGACCTGCTCATCGGCACGCCGGGCCGTCTCATCGACTACCACCGCCAGGGCGCCTACTCCCTTCGAGACACCGAGATGGTGGTGGTGGACGAGTGCGACCGGCTGTTCGACATGGGCTTCGCCGACGACCTGCGCTGGCTGCTCCACCGGCTGCCGCCGCCGGACCGGCGCCAGTCGCTCATGTTCACCGCGACCCTGTCCCGACGGGTGATGCGCCTGGGCTGGCGGGAGATGACAGACCCGGCCGAGATCGTGATCAACCCGGAGCAGCTGACGCCGGAGACCGTCCACCAGGAGCTCTACCACGTCGCCGCCCACGAGAAGCTGTCGCTGCTGCTCGGCCTGCTCGAGCGCGAGGGCGGCCAGCGGATCATGATCTTCCTCAACACCAAGCACGCCGCCCGACGGCTGGTGGAGGACCTGCGGCGCCACGGCTACGTCGCCCGCGCCCTCACCGGCGACGTCATGCAGACCAAGCGGCTCAAGGTCCTCGACGACTTCCGGGACGGCACGCTGCCGATCCTGGTCGCCACCGACGTGGCGAGCCGGGGGCTCCACATCGAGGGCGTCACCCACGTCATCAACTTCGACCTGCCACAGGACGCCGAGGACTACGTCCACCGCATCGGCCGCACCGCCCGGGTCGGCGCAGAGGGCAAGGCTTTCACCCTGGCCTGCGACGACTACGTCTACTCGTTGGACGCGGTCCACAAGTACGTGGGCTACGAGATCCCGGTGATCTTCGCCCCCGAGGAGCTGTTCGCCGAGGTCATCCCCTTCAAGCCCAAGCCGCGCCCCCGGTCGGCATCGACCGGACGGCCCCCGTCGAGGGGCCGCGGCGAGCGGAGGCCCCCGGCCCCGCCGCCCCAGGCCGCCCCGGAGGGCGAGGCGCCCACGAAGAAACGGCGCCGCCGGCGCAAGAAGAAGCCCGCCGGCGACGGCGGCGGCGACTCGAAGCCGTAGGCAAAACTCCCCTCCCGCGTCCGTGCCCGTGCCCGTTCCCGTGCCCGATGACAGCGGCAGCGGCAGTGGCAGTGGCAGCGATCCGGGACAGCGATCAGGGACAGCGATCAGGGACAGCAAACAGCGGCAGCGGCAGCGGCAGCAGGCGGCGGCAGCGATCAGCGTCCGGAACCAGGTTTTGCGCTGCCGACCGCCGCAGCGCCCGTGAGGGCGGGTGTAAAACCCGCCCCTACCAGACGAAACCGGCAACCACTCGGCGAATCCGGCACCAACGAGGCGAACCGGAAACCGTTCGTAGGCGAGGGTTTTCCACCCTCCCCCCGGCTTGGACGCCGTGGCGTCCGAGCCGGCCCCGGACTTTGCCGCTGCCGCTGGTCGCTGTCGCTGCCGCTGGTTGCTGGTCGCTGTCCCTGGTTGCTGCCGCTGATCGCTGTCCCTGGTTGCTGATGCTGATTGCTGCCGCTGTCTCTTTCTCTGTCAATCGCAGCCGTCCCGGCCGCCGGCGGGGATCACGATGGCCGGCAGCAGGGCCGAGAGGTTGCCGGGCTCGAAGTGCCGTGCCAGGACCACCTCGCCGTCGGTCACCTCGACGACCAGGGCATCGAGGCCGGTGTCGAAGCGGCAGGCCACCGGGGCGCCGGTGACCACGGCGATGGGCGGAGGCCCGGCCCGGTCGCAGGCCCCGGCGTCAACGCCGCCGGTCGATGCCAGGCGGAGCTCGACGGCGAAGCGGACCTGGGTGAGCCGGGAAGATGCGGCCTGCGCCCGGGCCCACGTGGGAAGCAGGTTCGGCGTAACGGCGCCGGCCATGGCCACCCACGGAGGCCAGTCCGAGCCGGCCCAGACCGCGTGCGCGGCGTCGGCCGGCCACCGGGCGACGGGAATCTGACCGAGCTCGAGATAGCGGCTCCAGCTCTCGAGGGCGGCGGCCACCACCAGGTCCTCGAGGAGGTAGCGGTTGCTGATCCAAAACGGGATGGTCCAGCCCATGGAGTGGTCGTGGACGTCCTCGATGTAGCGCAGGCCCTCGTTGGCGATCTCGGCGATCGAGGCCGCGAGGGTTCGGTTGGCGCTGACGATGGCATCCTCCGACGGCAGGCGGTCGCGCACCGCGACAAGGGTAGCGGCGTCGGCGCAGGGGTCGCCGACCACGTCAGCGGCGGCGCCTGCCGTCCAGATCTGCGTGGCAGCGCCCAGCGACACAGCGAGCAGGGTGGGAGTCCGCAGCAGCCCGTCGGCGTTCCGGCCGAGGGCGTTGAGGGCCGCCAGGCAGTCGTCGCGACGGCCCTCCCGCCAGGCGAGGCGCGTCTCGAGGACCAGCAACCGGATCGCGCTGATGACCTCCAGGTGGTCGGTCTCGTCGCCGCGAGCCGCGGGCCCGTCCGAGGCCAGTCGGAAGGCGACGGTGGAGCCGGACATCAGGAGCTCGGCGAGAGCGTCGCGCTGCTCGTCGAGGATGCGGCGGGCCTGGGCCCGCTCGGCGTCGGTCCAGGCCGCGCCCGGCCGGGCCATGAGCTCGGTGTAGAAGAGGTGGTCGTCGAGGGTGACCTCGAGGCTCCGACCGCCGCTCTCCAGCCAGCGGGCGGCGTTGCCCGGGTCCGACAGGGGCGCTCGCGGCGACGGCGCTTCGAGGTGGCCCCAGCGCGCTTCGAAGGCCAGGCGGGCGGCCTCGAGGCGGGCCTCGCCGTGGGCGTGGAGCGCGACCGCGGCAGCTGCGGTCAGCGCGCTCAGCACCGCGGCTGCGGCCACCACGGTCAGGATCAGCTTCCGGGGGAGGCTCGACGTCGTCACGGTCCCGTCTCCGTCCCCAGGATATTCATCCCCGGGCCTCGGGTCTGCGGGCGGGATCACCGGCCGCCGGCGAACGCCGGGCGAAGGCGACCACGGCGCCGGCCAGGATGAGGACGCCGCCGGCCAGGCTCAGGAGGTCCGGCACCTCGTCCCACAGCAGCCAGCCGAAGACGGCCGCGAACACGATGGTCGTGTAGCTGATCAGGGACACCCGCCCTGCCGGGGCGTGGCGGTAGGCGGCGGTCAGGGCGAGCTGACCGACGGCGGCGCTGACCCCGAGGCCGAGCAGCCACAGCCACTGCTCCGCTCGCGGCGGCTCGAAGGTGGGAAGGACCACCGGGACCAGCCCGACCACGGTGACCAGGGAGAACACGAAGACGATGGTCTCGGGGGCCTCGCGATCGCGCAGGAAGCGCAGCAGCACGTAGGCGCCGCCGGCGAAGACCGCCGAGGCGGCGCCGACCAGGGCCGGCACCGTGTGGAGGTCGAGCTCGGGCTTGATCACCATCAGCCCGCCCGCGAAGCCGAGGACCAGGGCCGCGGCCAACCTCCGGTCCAGCTGCTCCCCGAGGAAGACCGCGGCGAAGATGGCGACGAAGAACGGGGAGAGCTTGGCGAGCATGGCCGCGTCGGCGAGCAGGAGGTGGTCGATGGCGTAGAAGTAGCAGATCACGCCGCCGATCCCGAGCACCGAGCGTGCGAGCAGGAAGGGCCGGTTCCGCCGCTCCCCGAGCAGCGGGCGCGAGCCGCGCAGCACGACGACGAGGGTGATGACCAGGGTGATCAGGTTGCGGACCACCACCCGTTCCAGGATGCCGACCTCCGACGCCAGCCTGACGAAGACCCCCATCACCGCGAACGAGACCGCGGAGGTCAGGGCGTGGCCGACGGCCCGGGGCGGACTGTCCACGAGCCGCATCCTATACTGGGCCGGATCGCGCCGCGATCCTCAAATCTCGGGAGTCGACGCATGGACAC
>DATHSO010000068.1:0-20790 GCA_035464095.1 Candidatus Methylomirabilota bacterium
CCACCGCCCGGTCGAGGATCGCCGTCACCGTCATGCGACCGACTCTCCCCATGTTCGCTCCGGGTGTCAAGGGACACCGGTGGTCAGCGATCAGCGATCAGCGATCAGCGATCAGCGATCAGCGATCAGCGATCAGCGACACGGTCGTTTCCGCCTCCCTCGATGTCAAGGAGCTCGGATTGGCGCGTCCGACGCGCCACCACAATTCGTCCGACGAATTGTCAGCCTTGCGACATCGCCTCCAGGAACTCCTTGTTGGTCGGCGCCTGCTCGAGGCGCTCGAGCAGCAGCTCCATGGCCTCCACCGGCGACAGGGACGACAGCACCTTGCGCAGCACCCAGATCCGGCGCAGCTCCCAGTCGTCGATGAGGAGCTCCTCCTTGCGGGTTCCCGACTTGTGGATGTCGATGGACGGGAAGACCCGGCGTTCCACCAGCTTGCGGTCGAGGTGGACCTCCATGTTGCCGGTGCCCTTGAACTCCTCGAAGATGACGTCGTCCATCCGCGACCCGGTGTCGATCAGGGCGGTGCCGACGATGGTCAGGCTGCCGCCCTCCTCGATGTTGCGGGCGGCGCCGAAGAAGCGCTTGGGCTTTTGCAGCGCGTTGGAGTCGACGCCGCCCGACAGCACCTTGCCCGACGGCGGCACCACCGTGTTGTAGGCCCGCGCCAGCCGGGTGATGGAGTCGAGCAGGATGACCACGTCCCGCTTGTGCTCGACTAAGCGCTTGGCCTTCTCGATCACCATCTCGGCGACCTGGACGTGGCGGGTGGCAGGCTCGTCGAAGGTCGAGGAGATGACCTCGCCCTTGACCGAACGCTGCATGTCGGTGACCTCCTCGGGGCGCTCGTCGATGAGCAGCACGATCAGGGTGATCTCCGGGTGGTTGCTGGTGATCGAGTTGGCGATCGCCTGCAGCATCATGGTCTTGCCGGTGCGCGGCGGCGCCACCAGCAGGCCGCGCTGGCCCTTGCCGAGCGGGGTCGCGAGGTCCATCACCCGCGAGGTCATGTTGTCGGGCACCTCGAGCGTGATCCGCTCCTCCGGGTAGAGCGGCGTCAGGTTGTCGAAGTGGACCTTCTCCATGGCCACCTCGGGGGGCTCGAAGTTGATCGCCTCGACCTTGATCAGGGCGAAGTAACGCTCGCCCTCCTTGGGCGGCCGGATCTGGCCCGACACCGTGTCGCCGGTGTGGAGGTTGAAGCGCCGGATCTGGGACGGCGACACGTAGATGTCGTCCGGCCCCGGAAGGTAGTTGTACTCGGGCGCCCGGAGGAAGCCGAAGCCCTCGGGCAGCACCTCGAGCACGCCCTCGCCGAAGATCAACCCCTCGCGCTCGGTCTGGCGCTGGAGGATGCGGAAGATCAGGTCCTGGCGCCGCATCCCGGTGGGGTTCTCCACAGCCAGCGACTTGGCGACCCCGCACAGCTCGTTGATGGTCATCTCCTTGAGCTGGGTGAGGTCGAGCCGACCCTCCTGGGCCGCCGCGGCGGCGGCCGCCTGCTCCCGTTCCTCGATCTCGTCGTCGAGGTCGAGGGGGATCACCACCGGTTCCTCGTTGCCGTTCTTCTTCTTGCGTCCCATGTCGGACCTTCCTTTACCTGGATCTCCACTGAGCGAGGAGCTCGTCCATGCGCCCGAGCAGCTCGGCCCGTCCTTCTCCGGTCGTCACGCTGACCGCCATGGGCGGTCGTGGCAGGCCGAGCGCGAGCTGCACCTCGCGCTGCATCTCGGCGCGGTGGCCGCGACCGACCTTGTCGGCCTTGGTGAGGACCACCAGGCGCTCGCGCCCGTGGGCGACGAGCAGCTCCTGGAGGCCGAGGTCGAGGGGGGTCGGGCCGTGGCGGATGTCCACCAGGGTCATCACCCCCGCCAACCTGTCGTCGTCGGCGAGGTATCTGCCGAGCTCCCGGCCCCACTCCTCCCGGAGCTCCCGGCCGACCTTGGCGAAGCCGTAGCCGGGCAGGTCGACCAGGAAGAAGGACCGGTTGATCAGGTAGAAGTTGAGCATCCGCGTCTTGCCCGGGGCCTTGGCGACCCGGGCCAGGCTCCGCCCGAGCAGCCAGTTGAGCAGGCTCGACTTGCCGACGTTGGAGCGGCCGGCGACCGCGACGTGGGGGAACCACTCCTGCGGCCGGTCCGAGCGCTTGAGCGCCGACCCACGGAAGCAGACCTCGCGAATCTCCACCCTGTCAATGAGCCAGCGACGGCCCGTCCACCCGGGACTCGCGATCGCCGGGAGCCGCCGCCACGTCCCCGTCCGGAGTGCGGACGAGCGCGTTCGAAAGCACCTTGTCCATGTGCGCGACGAAGTGGTAGCGCATCTTGTCGCGGACCTCCTCGGGGATCTCCTCGAGGTCCTTCTCGTTCTCGTCGGGCAGGATCACCTCGCGGATCCCTGCTCGGTAGGCGGCGAGGACCTTCTCCTTGATGCCCCCCACCGGCAGGACCCGGCCGCGCAGGGTGATCTCGCCGGTCATGGCAACGTCGACCCGGACCGGAACCCGGGTGAAGGCCGAGATCAGGGCCACCGCCAGAGTGATGCCCGCCGACGGCCCGTCCTTGGGGATCGCCCCCTCGGGGACGTGGATGTGGACGTCGGTGGCGGCGAAGACCTCGGTGTCGATGCCGAGCTCGTCGGCCTTGGCGCGGACGAAGGACAGGGCCGCCCGAGCCGACTCCTGCATGACCTCGCCGAGCTGGCCGGTGATGGTGAGGTGGCCCTTGCCCTTCATGAGCGTCGCCTCGGTGGTCAGCAGCTCGCCGCCGACCTGGGTCCAGGCGAGGCCCGAGGCGGCGCCGATCTCCGGCTCCTGCTCGCGCTGCTGGGACCGGTAGCGCGGCTTGCCGAGCAGCTCGCCGACCAGCTCCCGCGAGACCTGGAGCGAGGCGTCGCGGGCCCTGATCCTCTCCTTGAGGACCTTGCGGGCGAGCTTGCGGCAGATCGAGGCGATCTCGCGCTCCAGATTGCGGACCCCGGCCTCCCGGGTGTAGCGCTCGATGAGCAGCAGCAGCCCTTCCTCGGTGAAGTCCACCTTGTACTTGGTCAGGCCGTGGCGCTGGGTCTGGCGGGGCACCAGGAAGTGCGTGGCGATCTGCAGCTTCTCGTGGTGGGTGTAGCCCGACAGCTGGATCTGCTCCATCCGGTCGAGCAGCGCCGGCGGGATCGGGTGGGTGACGTTGGCGGTGCAGATGAAGAGCACCTTGGACAGGTCGTACTCCACGTCCAGGTAGTGGTCGTGGAAGCTGTTGTTCTGCTCCGGGTCGAGGACCTCGAGCAGGGCGCCGGCGGGGTCGCCGCGGAAGTCGGCCGCCATCTTGTCGACCTCGTCGAGCAGGAGCACCGGGTTCACGGTCCCGGCCTTGCGCATCATCTGGACGATCTGGCCGGGGAAGGCGCCGATGTAGGTCCGGCGGTGGCCCCGGATCTCGGCCTCGTCGCGGACCCCGCCCAGGGACAGGCGGACGAAGTTGCGGCCGGTGGCGCGGGCGATGGAGCGGGCCAGGGAGGTCTTGCCGACGCCGGGCGGACCCACGAAGCACAGGATGGTGCCGGTGGTCTTGCGCACCAGCTGCCGGACGGCCAGGAACTCGAGGATCCGGTCCTTGACCTTCTCGAGGCCGTAGTGGTCCTCGTCGAGCACCCTCTCGGCCCGGGAGATGTCACGGATCTCCCGCGACGCCTTGGACCAGGGCACCGCCAGCAGCCAGTCGACGTAGTTGCGGGACACCCCGGCCTCGGCCGACACCGGCGGCATGCCCTCGAGCCGGCGCAGCTCGATGAGCGCCTTCTCCTGGGCCTCCTTGGTCATGCCCGATTCCTCGACCTGCTTCTTCAGCTCGGCGAGCTCCTCGGTGGTGTCGTTTCGGCCCAGCTCCTCGTTGATCGCCTTGATCTTCTCGGACAGGTAGTACTCGCGCTGGGCCTTCTCCATCTGCTTCTTGACCCGCGACGACAGCCGGCGGTCGATGTTGAGCTTCTCGATCTCGACGTCGAGCTGGTCGTTGAGGCGCTGGAGGCGGTCGAGGGGGTTGAGCAGCTCGAGCAGCTGCTGCTTGTCGGCGGTGGGCTGGTTGAGGTGGGCGGCGAGGATGTCGGCGAACTGGTCCGGGTCCTCGGTCTGCAGGGACGCGAGCACGCCCTCCGCCGACAGGTGGTGGGAGAGCTTGGCGTACTCCTTGAAGAGCTCGGTGAGCTGGCTCATGTAGCGGGCCAGGGTCGGGTCCTCCCCGACCGTGACGCGCTGCACGGCGACCGTGCCCGTCAGGCAGTGGGGGTCGTCGACGACCTCCACCAGCCGGGCTCGCTCCAACCCCTCCACCATCACCTTGATGTTGCCGGAGGCGAGCTGGAGGTGCTGAACCACCCGCGCCACCACCCCGAGCTCGTGGATGTCGGCCACCGCCGGCTCGTCGACCTTGGGGTCGCGCTGGGTGGCGAGGAAGAGGCGCTTGTCGGGGCGTTCCAGGGCCCGCTCCAGGGCCACCACCGAGGGCCGGCGGCCGACCACGAAGGGGGCCATCATGTGCGGAAAGACCACCATGTCCCGCAGCGGGACGATGGGGAGCGTCTGTCGGTCTCGGACTGCTGTCATCTCGCTTCTTTCGTCGGTGGGGTGTGCGTCACGATCCGGACGGTCGGTTGTCGAAGGGGGCGCTGGGGCGCGCCCCGGGGGCGGCTCAGCTGACCTTTCTCACCGCCGGGAGCGGGGCGACGCGGCGCTCGACCACGTCCCGGGTAATGACCAGCTCCTTGAGGTCGGGTAGGGCGGGGATCTGGTACATGATCTCGAGCATCAGCTCCTCGAGGATGATCCGAAGCCCGCGGGCCCCGACCTTGCGCTCGATGGCCTCCTTGGCCACGGCGTCGAGGGCGTCGGGGACGAAACGGAGCTCCACACCCTCGAAGGAGAGGATGGTCTCGTACTGCCGCACCAGGCAGTTCTTGGGCTCGGTGAGGATCCGCACCAGGGCCTCGTGGTCGAGCTCGTGCAGGGTCGCCACCACCGGGATCCGGCCGACGAACTCGGGAATCATGCCGTACTTGATGAGGTCCTCGGGGTGGACCTCGTCGAGCAGGTCGTCGGTGCGAGGCTCGTTGCCCGCCAGCTCGACGCCGAAGCCCATCCGCTTCTGGTTGAGGCGGCGGGCGATGACGTCCTCCAGGCCGACGAAGGCGCCGCCGCAGATGAACAGGATGTTGGTGGTGTCGATCTGCAGGAACTCCTGGTGGGGGTGCTTGCGGCCCCCCTGGGGCGGCACGTTGGCGACGGTGCCCTCGAGGATCTTGAGCAGCGCCTGCTGCACCCCCTCCCCGGACACGTCCCGGGTGATGGAGGGGTTCTCGGCCTTGCGGGCGACCTTGTCGATCTCGTCGATGTAGACGATGCCGCGCTCGGCGGCCTCGCGGTCGCCGTTGGCGGCCTGGTACAGGCGCAGCAGGATGTTCTCCACGTCCTCGCCGACGTAGCCGGCCTCGGTGAGGGTGGTGGCGTCGACGATGGTGAAGGGCACCTGGAGCTGCCGGGCCAGGGTCTGGGCGAGCAGGGTCTTGCCGGTGCCGGTGGGGCCGATGAGCAGGATGTTGGACTTGGCGAGCTCGACGTCGTTGTGGCCGCGGCCCCGCTGGTACTCGATGCGGCGGTAGTGGTTGTAGACCGCCACCGCGAGCTTCTTCTTGGCCATCTCCTGGCCGATCACGTACTCGTCGATGAAGGCCTTGACCTCGGGCGGCTTCGGCAGCACCTGCTGGCGGGCCTTGGCCTCGTGGACCCGGTCCTCGGCGATGATGTCGAGGCAGACCTCGACGCACTCGTTGCAGATGTAGACGGTGGGACCGGCGATCAGCTTGCGGACCTCGTGCTGGCTCTTGCCGCAGAAGCTGCACCGCAGCACGTCACCCTCGCGACTGGGCATCTATCCTCCAGTCCCCATTGTAGCCCATCCCGGTCTACTCCCTGGAAACAAGGATCTTGTCGATGAGACCGTAGTTCCTCGCAGCGTCGGCCTCGAGGATGAAGTCCCGCTCGGTGTCGAGGTTGATCTTGTCGATGGGTTGGCCGGTGTGCCCGGCGAGGATGCCGTTGAGGCGCTCGCGCAGCCGCATGATGTCCTTGGCGTGGATGTCGATGTCGGTGGCCTGTCCCTGCAGGCCGGACATCAGGGGCTGGTGGAGCAGGACCCGGCTGTGGGGCAGGGCGTAGCGCTTGCCCGGCGCGCCGCCGGCGAGCAGCACAGCCCCCATGGACGCGGCCTGGCCGAGGGCGATGGTCGCCACGTCGGGCTTGACGTACTGCATGGTGTCGTAGATGGCGAGGCCGGCGGTGATCGAGCCGCCCGGGGTGTTGATGTAGAGGAAGATGTCCTTCTCGGGGCTCTCGGCCTCCAGGAACAGGAGCTGGGCGATCACCAGCGACGCCACCTGGTCGTCGATGGCGGTGCCGAGGAAGATGACGTTGTCCTTGAGCAGCCGCGAGTAGATGTCGTAGGCGCGCTCGCCGCGGCTGGTCTGCTCGATGACGACCGGGACCAGCATCACGCCACCTCCCCGCTGGCACGGCGGATCATCTCGTCCACCACCGCCGTCAGCCGGGCCGCGTGCCGGATCTCGTCGAGCTTGTCCTCGGCGGCGAGGTTGGCTTTGTGCTCGGCGGGCGGGACCCCCAGCTGGGAGGCCTCGGCGGCGATGAACCTGTCGACCTCGGCCTCCGGCACCCCGATCTCCCAGCGGACGGCGAGCTGCTCGAGAATCAGGGTGTCGGCGACCCGCCGGCGGGCCGCCGGCTCCGCCTTGGCGCCGAGCTCCTGCCAGTCGATCCCGGCCTGCTCCGGGGTCACGCCTTGCATCGCCATCTGGTAGGCGATGCGGTTGAGGCTCTGGTGGACCGCGTTGTGGACCAGGGACGGCGGCAGCTCGTTGAGATCCACGTTCCGGCTCAGGTAGTCCAGGAGGGCCCGGCGCCAGGTGTCCCGGCGCTCGCTGGTCTTGGCGCGCACCAGGGCGGCGCGGACCCGCTCGGTGAGCTCGGCGAGGTCGGCGAGGCCGAGGCTCTTGGCGAGCTCGTCGTCGACCTCGGGCACCGCCTTGCGCTTGAGGGCCTTGACGTCGATGGTGTAGCGCACGGTCTTGCCGGCGCGCTCGGCCTTGTCGTCGTCGGCCGGGAAGCTCCGCTCGGCGGTGCGCTGCTCGCCCACCGTGGCCCCCTGCAGGGCGTCGCCGACCTCGGCCGGCACGCCCTCCGAGCCGAGTACGAAGCGGGCGTCGTGCTCGTGGTACGGCTCCTGGTCGGAGCCCTCCATGACGCCGTGGAGCTCGGCCTCGACCAGCATCCCGTCGGCCGCCGGCTCGTCCTCCACCGGCTCCCACACCGCGTGCTCCTCGGCGAGGCGCTCGAGCTCGGCCGTGATCTCGGCGTCGGCGACCTCCAGCGAGACGTCGGGGAGCTCGGCCTCGGCGAGGTCGGGCAGCTCGTAGTCCGGGCGGACCTCGAGATCGGCGACGAGCCGGAACGAGCCGTCGTCCTCGAAGCCCAGGTCGCGGACCTCCGGAGGGGTCAGGGGCTCGAGACGGGGCTCGGCCTCGAGCACCTCCTGCCAGAGGATCTTGCTGAGCTGCTCGCGCAGCTCCTCGGCGATGTCCTCGGCGAAGCGCGCCCGGATCATGGACTCGGGGGCCCGGCCGTGGCGGAAGCCCGGCAGATGGGCCCGGCCGCGGATCGAGCGGACGATGCCGGTGCGCTCACGGTCGACGACGTCGGCGGCGAGGCTGCCGGCGATCTCGACCCGGTGGTTCGTGTGCTCGGTGAGCTTGTAGGGCATGTGTGAACTCCGGTTGGTGCGAAAGGGGGGAATCGAACCCCCACGGGGTCACCCCCACGAGATCCTAAGTCTCGCGCGTCTACCGGTTCCGCCACTTTCGCGCGGAAGGGGGAAATGGTGAGCCGTGGAGGAATCGAACCTCCAACCTAGGGATTAAGAGTCCCTTGCTCTGCCAATTGAGCTAACGGCCCACGGCGTCCGGCACTCTACCGCAAATCGGCGCGAGCGGCAAGCCCTCGTCCACCGGTAGCCGCCGACGGCGGCTACCGGTGGACGAGGTGCTTGATCTCGGACTGGCCGAGGTCGGACTCGGCGGTGATCACCACCGCCGAGGTCCCGCCGCTGAACTCGGGCAGGGTCGCCGAGGCCGAGAACACGCCCTCGTCGTCGGTCTCGCCCTCGGCGAGCACCAGCCGCCGGGGCTCGGAGGTCGACTTGAACAGGACGGTGATCCGGACCCCGGCCTGGGGCGTGCTCGACTGCGAGTCCACCGCCGAGATCGAGACCTCCGCGGCCTTGCCGTAAACGAAGTCGTGGCGGTCGAGGGCGTGGAGCACGAGGTGGGCGCGCCCACGCTGGGCGGCGAGGTAGTCCAGGATCACCTGGTCGAGGGTCGGCTCCGCGCCCTCCCCGCCGGCCGCCGAGGGTTCCCCGGTCGGCGGCGCTTCGCGATCGCGGGAGATGCTGGTGTCGTCGTCGTCACCGAGCTGCTTGGGCTCGTTCCCGAGGTCGGCGAGGCGACCCCGCCTGATGGCCTCGACGATGGTGTGGTGTTGGCGCTCCATGAGCACCGCGATGGCATCGCTCTCCACCTGCTCCTCGACCAGGTCGCGGTAGGAGGTGCGCCGCGAGTAGAGGATCTCACCCCGCGCATAGACCAGGCTCTCGACGATCGGGTTCGCCCGACCCTTGTCCTCGGTCTGCACGTGGTAGGTCGTCCCCGCGTGCTCGATGTCGGTGTTGTAACCTGTCAGCACCACCGTCGCCGCTCCATCCCATGACAGCTTCCAGGCTACCCGCTCGTCCCGTCAGGGTCAATCGGCGACGGGGCTACAATGTCGCCGTGACGCCGCTCAAGCTGCTCTTCGTGTGCATCGGCAACACCTGCCGATCCCCCATGGCCGAGGCTATCGCCCGCGGTCTCGGGGGCGGACGCGTCGAGGCCCGGTCAGCGGGCCTGATGCCCTTCGGCCGGATCGTGCCCGGCACCGTGCGCGCCCTGGAGGACCTCGGCTACGACCCCACGGGCCTGAGTTCCAAGGGCCTCGGCGAGCTGGAGGCCGGGGACTTCGACGTGGTGGTGTCGCTTCTCGGCGAGGCCGGGCTCGCCCATCTGCCGGCCTCCCTCGGCGCCGAGACCGAGGCCTGGGCCATCGCCGACCCCTACGGCGAGGACGACGAGGTCTACCTGGCGGTGGCGCGGGAGCTCGAGCGTCGGGTCCGCGATCTCATCGACCGTCACGACCGAGGGGAACTCGCCATCGTCTGAGCACTCTCACTGGGTGTCCGGGGACGCGGCGACCCCCGGCCGGCCGCTCGACGGCGGCCACCGGCGCCGTACCTCGAGCCCGCAGGGGCTCGCGGCCGGTCCCCGAGGAGGGAGGCCCGCCGCCCGAGCGGCAAAATCATGGCACACTTGACGCGTGCTCTTCGACGAGGTCTACGAGCGCTTCCGCACACCGGTGTGGCGGCTGGCCCGGCGGTTGACCGGCAATGACGAGGAGGCCCTGGACGCGACCCAGGAGATCTTCCTGCGGGTGTGGCGCGGCCTGCCCGGCTTTCGCGGCGACGCCAAGCTCTCGACCTGGGTCTTCCAGATCGCCTGGAACTACCTCCGGGGCCTGCGCCGCCGACTGGGCCGGCAGCCGGCCCCGGTCGACGATCCCGACGGCGAGCTGGTGGCCAGGGCGCCGGATCCCGGCCCGGGTCCGGAGCGCCGGGCCCTGTCCTCGGACCTCCTCGAGCGGGTGGCGGCGGCGGTGGACCAGCTGCCCGAGCACTACCGGGTCGTGCTCTGGCTGCGCGACGCCGAGGACCTCAGCTACACCGACATCGCTGTGGTCCTCGACCTGCCGGTGGGAACCGTTCGGTCGCGGCTGGCGCGGGCTCGAGCCGAGCTCAAGAGACTGGTGGACCTGTGATGGATGACGCGCTCAGAGAGCTGGTGAGCAGGGCCGTCGACGACGACCTCGACGCAGCCGAAGCTGCCCAGCTCGCGGCTCGGGCGGCCGACGATCCCGAGCTGGCGGCCGAGCTCGCACGCGCCAGAGAGCTGCGGGGGGCGGTGGCCAGGCTCGCCGGCTCCATGGCTCCGCCGCCTGCCCTGGACGCGGTCGTCGAGCCCCTGCGCCGCAGCCCGCCCACCGACCCGCCGCGGATTCGGCCGGCAGTGCGCTGGCTCGGGCTGGCGGCGGCGATCGTGCTCGGCGCCACGGTCGCCCTCGAGGTGGCGCGCCGCAACCCGGCCCCGACCGCGGAGCCGCAGCGGCCGCCCCGGGTCCGGACGCTGGACGACGGGGCGATCTTCGAGCTCGCACCCCTGCCCACCGCCAACCCCGACGAGGCTCGACCCTTCGGCGCGGCCGAGCGCCTGCTCGCCGAGGAGCCGCCCGAGCCCCGGGCCCCGGAGCCCGAGCCCCTCGACGTGATTGGGCCACTGCCCATGGAGAAGTCGGCCGCAGAGGCCGTGACGCCGCTCGAGAGAGCGAACGGCGCCGGGGCCGCGGCCCGGGAGATCCGGGCCGGTGAGGCTCGGGAACCCGGCGGGACGTCCGAGGACGATGCTCCGGCCGCGAGCGCCGGTCTCGACGCCGCCGAGGATCGCGCCCTCCTCCAGCGGGTCGCGCCCCCGGCGGCCGCAGCCGAGGGCTCGCGGCTGGGCCCGGCTCTCGACGAGGAGGACAGCCTCGCCGTGGTGGTGGCCGTGGCCGGCCGTCCGGTGTGGTGGGGCCACGCCGCCGCCTGCCCGGCCGGTCGATGGACCGCCGTCCTCGAGATCCGCGACGGCGTGGTGGTGTCGGTGGGGCCGACCGCCGAGGCCGTGCCGTGCCGCCCCGAAGGGCTGGTGGGTGCTCGCCTCGAGGGCCTCGAGGACGGTCGTCACGCCGTCGAGATCCTGGTCGAGGGCGAGTCGCTGGTCGAGGGCGAGTCGCAATGACGTCGGGCGCGGCCGATGCCGCGCCCGCTGGTTGCTGTCGAGAGGCGTTCCCCGGCCCGCTACTTGAAGGCGGCGAGCCCCTCCTGGACGGTGTCGAGGACGTCGAAGACGGTGATCAGCTGGGTGACCTGGAGGATGTCGTTGATTTTGGGCGACAGCCGGATCAGCTTGAGCTGGCCGCCCCGCTTGGTGACGGTGGTGTAGCAGGCGACCATCTCGCCGATTCCGGACGAGTCGATGGCGGTCACTCCGCCGAGGTCGAGGAGGATCTTGCTCTGACCGTCCGCGAGGGCCTTGTCGACGAGCTCTCGGATCTTGACGTCGCCACTGCCGATGGTGATCTTGCCCGAAAGCTCGATGATCCGAACCTCGTCGACATCCCGGATCTCACTCTTCATCCCCTGGACTCCTTGTCTGCGGTTCGAGGCGACGGACCATCTCGACCGCGGTACCGCCTCCGGGCGCGCGGCTGAACTCGACCTGGTTCATGAACTGCCGCATGTAGAAGATACCGCGTCCGCACGGGCGCAGCAAATTGGCCGGATCGGTGGGGTCGGGCACCTGTGCCGGGTCGAAGCCCGCCCCCTCGTCCTCGACCCGGATGGTGACCACGCAGTCGGCGATGGTGTAGTCGATGCGGACGCTGCGCGACGGGTCCTGGCGATTGCCGTGGCGGATGGCGTTGGCCACCGCCTCGCGCAGGGCGGTGACGATCCAGTAGCGGTGATCGCCGTCGCAGCCCGAGCGGTCGCAGAGGTCGACCAGGGCCCGCTCGGCGATCTCGATGTTCTCGAAGCGGCTCGTCAGGACGAGGTGGGCGTGGAGGCTCGGCGGCTCATCCATGGACGGCGGGGTGGCCATCCGGCAGCCGCCTCAGTCGAGCTCGTCGTCGGTGCTGTCGTCGTCGCCCGGCTCGACCATCTGGAGGATCCACTGGTGGAAGTTGTGCTCGGCCGCCGTCACCGGCAGGGCGAGGATCTCGGGCAGCTCGTAGGAGTGGAACTCGCGAATCGCGTCGGACACCCGCTCGAAGAGGACCATGGGCGTCTTGATGAAGAGCAGGTACTCGGTGTCCTCGCAGATCTTGCCCTTCCAGCGATAGATCGACCGCAGGCAGGGGACGATGTTGACGCAGGTTGCGAGGCGCCGGGCGATGAGCTCCTCCGAGATCTCCACTGCCTGCTGCTCGGTCCCCACGGACGTCACGACCACCGTGATCTCGTCAAGCTGGGCCATGACGGCACGCTACCGAAGTCGGAGGCGACAGTCAAGACGGGCGCGGGCCCGATCTCAGTAGCGGCGGAGCAGCCCCACCACCACGCCCTGAACGGTCACGGCCGAGGCGTCGACGAGGATCGGCGACATCTCGGGGTTGGCGGGCTGCAGCCGGATCCGGTCGCGACCCTGCCGATAGAGGCGCTTGAGGGTTACCTCGCCGTCGATCAGGGCGACCACCATGTCGCCGTCGTCGGCCGTCGACGCCCTCTGCACCACCACCAGGTCGCCGTCGTGGATGCCGTCGTCGATCATGGACTCGCCTCGGACCTTGAGGACGAAGTGCTGGCCGCTGCGCACGAAGTCCGGGGGCACGCTCACGGTCTCCGGGTCGGGCAGCGACTCGATCGGCGAGCCCGCCGCCACCAGCCCGAGCAGCTCGAGCTCTCGCCCGTCGCGGTTGCCAGCCTGGTCGCGCCCGGCGAGAACCAGCCCCCGCTTCTGGTGCTTCTCGCGCCGCAGGAAGCCCTTGCGCTCGAGCAGGGCGATGTGCTTCTGGGCGCTGGCGGTGGAGGCGAAGCCGAAGCGCTCCGAGATCTCGCGCAGGGTGGGCGCGACGCCCGTGCGGTCGAGCTCGCCCTCGATGAAGGCCAGGACGTCCCGTTGGCGCTCCGTCAGATAGGTCATCGGGCTCCTCCCGACCCCAGGGTAGGCGAACATGAAGCGTAAGTCAAAGCCGACACCGAAACGCGGCGGGATCGGCCCGCCGCGTTTCGGTGTCGTCATGGTCGGGGCGAGTGGATTTGAACCACCGGCCTCACGGTCCCGAACCGTGCGCTCTGCCAGGCTGAGCTACGCCCCGAACCGGGGGCGTATTCTAGATCAAGCCCGCCCGGATGGCAACAGCTTCACAGGGACAGAAACTGGGTGATCAGGATGATCGCGATGAACAGCGGGCAGATGAAGCGCACGAAGAAGCGCCAGATCGGGGCGACGGCCGCGAAGGACCGCGACGAGGACTGGATCTCCTGGGATGCCGGCCCGAGGCCCCAGACAAAGACCCCGAACAGGCACAGCAGCACCGCCCCCAGGGGCAGGGAGACGTTGACGAAGGCGAAGTCCATGAGAGAGAACACGCCCTCGAGGCCGAGCAGGGAGACGGTGGCCCAGGGGCTCGTCCCGACCCAGGCCAGGGCCGCCGGGACGCCCACCAGCAAGGTGATGGCGGCGGCGGTCCAGACCGTCCGCCGGCGCGACCAGCCGAGCTCGTCGATGAAGTAGGCCGACACCACCTCGAGCAGGGAGACGGTGGAGGTCAGGGCCGCGACGCTGAGCAGGCAGAAGAAGACGGCGCCGATCACGACGCCGCCGGCCATGACCTCGAACACCGCCGGCAGGACGTTGAAGATGAGGGCCGGTCCGGCGTCCGGCTGCTGGCCGAGGGCGAACAGGGCCGGGAAGATCATGAGGCCGGCCAGGATCGCGATCAGGGTGTCGAAGAAGACCACCCACGAGCCGCAGTGGAGGATGTCCTGCCTCTTGGACAGGTAGGAGCCGTAGGTCAGCATGGCCCCCATGCCCAGGGACAGGGAGAAGAAGGCCTGGGCCATGGCGTCGAGCACCACCTGCAGGTCGAGCTTGCCGAAGTCCGGCATGAACAGCCAGCGCAGCCCCTCGCCGGCGCCCGGCAGGAGCAGCCCGCGGACGATGATCACGACCATCAGGACGAGCAGCAGGGGCATGAGGATCTTGGCCCAGCGCTCGATGCCGCGCTGGACGCCCCCCACCACGACCAGCAGGGTCAGCAGCAGGAACAGCGCGAAAAAGCCGACCGACGCGCCGGCGCCGTAGCTCGCGAACAGCACGTCGCCGGTGACCACCCGCTGGCTGAAGTCCACGAAGGTGGCGAGGACCTGGCCGGCGATGACCGCGTAGAAGGACAGGATGCCGACCCCGGTGACGATGGCCAGGTACCCGAGGCCCTTCCACGGCCCGCGGGGACGAATCGCCCGGATCGCGCCAACCGGGTTCTTCGCGGTCGCGCGGCCGAGGCTGATCTCGAGCAGCATCACCGGCAGGCCCAGGCACACGACGCACACCAGGTAGACCAGCAGGAAGGCACCGCCGCCGTTCTCGCCGGCGGAGTAGGGGAAGCGCCAGATGTTGCCGAGACCGATCGCCGACCCCGCCGCCGCGAGGACGAACCCGAGCTGCGAGCTCCACTGCCCGCGACCTGCCGGTGCACCCATGTCGTCACCTTTCCCGTGGTCCTTCGTGTCGTCGGGCGGCGACCGCCGCCGTTCCGGCAAGCTAGGTCCTCCGCCCCGCGCCTGTCAATCCGCCGGTGGCGGCCGAAACGCGACGACGCCCCCTCGCGGGGGCGCCGGGAGTCGCTTCGGGTCGAGGCCCGGTCAGTGGACCGAGCCGCTGGTGATCTCGATCTCGGTTTCGGCCAGGCGGATGGCGGCAGTGAGCTCGTCGATCTCCTCCGCCGTGGCGTCCTTGAGCCTGTCCTGGGCCTTCTGGAGGGTGCTCCGGGCCGCCGCGACGTCGATGTCGGCGGGGGCCTCGGCCACGGCGGCGAGGACGGTGACCCGGTCCGGCAGGACCTCGGCGAAGCCGCCGCGGACCGCGTACTTGACCACCGTCGAGCCGGTGAAGTAGGTCAGGGTGCCGGCGGCCAGGGAGGTCAGCAGCGGGATGTGGCCGGGCAGGACGCCCATCTCGCCGAGGGCGCCGGGCAGCCGCACCTCGTCGACCTCCGCTTCCACCACCCGGCGGCTCGGGGTGACGATCTCGAGGTGCAGACGATCGGCCATCTCAGCCCTCCGCCTTCATCCGCTCGGCCTTCTCGATGGCCTCCTCGATGCCTCCCACGTACAGGAAGGCCTGCTCGGGCAGGTGGTCGAGCTCGCCGCTGCACAGCATCTTGAAGCCCTTGATGGTGTCCTCGACCTTGACGTAGCGGCCCTTGAAGCCGGTGAACTGCTCGGCGACGTGGAACGGCTGCGACAGGAAGCGCTGGATCTTGCGGGCCCGGGCCACGGTGAGCTTGTCCTCCTCGGACAGCTCGTCGATGCCGAGGATCGCGATGATGTCCTGGAGGTCCTTGTAGCGTTGCAGGATGCGCTGGGTCTCGCGGGCCACCATGTAGTGCTCCTCGCCGACGATCAAGGGGTCGAGGATGCGCGAGGTGGAGGCCAGGGGGTCGACGGCGGGGTAGATGCCGAGCTCGGCGATCTGCCGCGACAGCACCGAGGTCGCGTCGAGGTGGGCGAAGGCGGTGGCCGGCGCCGGGTCGGTGAGGTCGTCGGCGGGCACGTAGATCGCCTGCACGGAGGTCACCGAGCCCGACTTGGTCGAGGTGATGCGCTCCTGGAGCTCGCCCATCTCGGTGGCCAGGTTGGGCTGGTAGCCGACCGCGGACGGCATCCGACCGAGCAGGGCCGACACCTCGGAACCCGCCTGGGTGAATCGGAAGATGTTGTCGATGAACAGGAGCACGTCCTGGCCCTCGGAGTCGCGGAAGTGCTCGGCGACGGTGAGCGCGGTGAGGCCGACGCGGAGGCGGGCGCCGGGCGGCTCGGTCATCTGGCCGTAGATCAGCGACGCCTTGGAGTTCTCCCAGCTCGTGGGATCGATGACCCCGGCCTCGGTCATCTCGAGCCAGAGGTCGTTGCCCTCGCGGGTCCGTTCGCCGACCCCGGCGAAGACCGAGAAGCCGCCGTGCTGCAGGGCGACGTTGTTGATGAGCTCCATGATGATGACGGTCTTGCCGACGCCGGCGCCGCCGAACAGACCGGTCTTGCCGCCCTTGGTGTAGGGCTCGAGGAGGTCGACGACCTTGATGCCGGTCTCGAACATCTCGGTCTCGGTGGACTGCTCCTCGAGGGTCGGCGCTTCGCGGTGGATGGGCATGCGCTTTTCGGCGTTGACCGGACCCATGCCGTCCACCTCCTGGCCGAGGACGCCGAGCACGCGGCCCAGGGTCTTGCGGCCGACCGGGACCGTGATCGGCTCGCCGAGGTCGACCGCGGTCATGCCGCGGACCATGCCCTCGGTGGGCTGCATGGCGATACAGCGGGCGCGGCTCTCGCCGAGGTGCTGGGCGACCTCGACGGTGACGTCGAGCTTCTCGACGCCGAGCACGGCGTCGTCCTTGATGCGGACGGCGTTTAAGATGCTGGGGAGGTGCTGGTCCGGAAACTCCACGTCGACCACCGGACCGATGACCTGAACGACGCGTCCTTCGACCTGCTGAGTCATGCTGTCTCTCCTAGTCACTAGTCAGCGAGCGCCTGCGCGCCCGATACGATCTCGATCAGCTCCTTGGTGATGGCGGCCTGACGGGTGCGGTTGTAGAGCTGCGTCAGGGCGTCGATCATCTCGCCCGCGTTCTTGGTGGCGGCGCCCATGGAGGTCATCCGGGCCGCCTGCTCGGCCGCTGCCGAGTCGTACAGGACCCGCTGGATCTCGGTCTCGACGTAGCGCGGCAGCAGCTCGGCGAGGAGGCCGGCGGCGTCGGGCTCGTACAGGTAGTCGGTGGCGCTGGCCTCGGCATCGGGATCGGCTACGGGCGGCTCGATCGGCAGCAGCTGCTCGAAGGTGATCTCCTGGCGGAGGACGCTGACGAACTTGTTGTAGGCGAGCCACACCTCGTCGACCTGGCCCGAGGTGAAGGCCTTCATGAACATGGCGCCGAGACGGGGCCCGTCGGCGGCGCTGAGGTTGTTCATGGTGTCACGCTCCTGGTGGGCGACGGGCCAGTCGCGGCGCCGGAAGTAGTCCGATGCCTTGCGCCCGATGGCGATGATCTCGACATCGGTCCAGCGCCCCGCGGTCAGGTCCTTGCCGACCTGGCGCAGCAGGTTGGCGTTGAACGAGCCGCACAGGCCTTTGTCCGAGGACACCACCACGAGCCAGACGCGGCCGCCGTCGCGGCGCTCGAGCAGGGGATGGCTCTCCTCGGTCCGGGCGGCGACATTGGCGAGGACCTTGGACAGGGTGTCGGCCCAGGGCCGGGCGTTGGTGACCGCGGCCTGGGCGCGCCGCAGCTTGGCTGCGGCCACCATCTTCATGGCCTTGGTGATCTGCTGCGTTCCCTTGACGGAGCGGATGCGACGGGTGAGATCCCTAGTGCTCGGCAACGCTCGCCTCCGGGTGTTCCTTCAGGAACAGGTCCACCGCCTTCTTGATCAGGGTGCCCAGCTTGTCGGCACTGTCGTCCTTGAGCTCGCCGGTCGAGACGATGGTGTGGAGAACCTCCGCCCCCTCGGCCTCGACGAAGCGGTGCATGTAGGGCTCGAAGGCACCGATGGCCGAGACCTTGAGGCCGTCCATGAAACCCTTGGTACCGGCGAAGATGGACACGATCTGGAGGCCCACCGGCAGCGGCGCGAACTGACCCTGCTTGAGGATCTCGAGCAGCCGCTCGCCGCGGGCGAGCTGGCGCTGGGTCGCCTTGTCGAGGTCGGAGCCGAACTGGGCGAAAGCGGCGAGCTCGCGGAACTGGGCGAGGTCGAGCCGCAGCGAGCCGGCGATCTTCTTCATGGCCTTGATCTGGGCGTTACCGCCGACCCGGCTGACCGACAGGCCGACGTTGACCGCGGGCCGCTGGCCGGCGAAGAACAGATCGCCCTCGAGGTAGATCTGGCCGTCGGTGATCGAGATGACGTTGGTCGGGATGTAGGCCGAGACGTCGCCCATCTGGGTCTCGATCACCGGCAGCGCGGTCAGGCTGCCGCCGCCGAGGCTGTCGTTGAGCTTGGCCGCCCGCTCGAGCAGCCGCGAGTGGAGGTAGAAGACGTCGCCGGGGTAGGCCTCGCGGCCGGGCGGCCGGCGCAGCAGGAGCGAGATCTCGCGGTACGCCTGGGCGTGCTTGGTGAGGTCGTCGTAGAAGCAGACCGCGTGCTGGCCGTTGTACATGAAGTACTCGCCGAGGGCGGCGCCGGCGTAGGGCGCGAGGTACTGCAGCGGCGCCGGCTCCGACGCGGTCGCCGAGACCACGATGGTGTGGTCCATGGCGCCGTGCTTCTCGAGGGCGGCGATCACCTGGGCCACCGTCGACGCCTTCTGGCCGATGGCGACGTAGATGCAGATGTTGCCAGTGCCCTTCTGGTTGACGATGGTATCGAGGATGACCGCGGTCTTGCCGGTCTGGCGGTCGCCGATGATGAGCTCGCGCTGGCCGCGGCCGATCGGGATCATGGAGTCGATGGCCTTGATGCCGGTCTGCATCGGCTCCTTCACCGGCTGGCGGTCGACCACGCCGGGCGCGGTCCGCTCGAGCGGGTAGCGCTCGCTGGACTCCACCGGCCCCTTGCCGTCGAGCGGTCGACCGAGCGGATCGACGACCCGACCGACCATCGCCGGGCCGACCGGAATGTCGAGGATGCGCTTGGTGCGCTTGACCTGGTCGCCCTCACGGATTTTGTGGACCTCACCCATGAGCACGGTTCCGACGTTGTCGTCCTCGAGGTTGAGGGCGAGGCCGTAGACCTCGTGCGGCAGCTCGAGGAGCTCACCCATCATGACCCCGTCGAGGCCGTAGACCCGGGCGATCCCGTCGCCGACGGAGATGACGGTCCCCACCTCGGACATGTCGATGGTGGTTTCCTGGCCTTCGATCTGGCGCCGGATGATGTCGGCGATTTCGGCGGCTTTGATCTGCATTTCCCTACCCCTGTTCGATGGCGGTTTTCCGGCTCAGTCGATCCACCTGTCCGACGAGCGAGCCGTCGAACACCTTGGACCCAACCTGGACCTTGAAGCCGGCGAGGAGATCCGGGTTGTGAACGAACTCGGGAATCACTTCGGCCCCGACCACGTCGCTCATGACGTCAGCGATCCGCCGCCGGTCGGCGGCGCCGTAGTCGGTGGCGAGCTCGATCCGGGCCCGGGCGCGACCGAGCTCGCGGTCGACCAGGTCCCGGTAACCGGTGGCGATGTCGCGCATGTGCTCCATGCGGTAGTGGCGCTGGACGACGTGCGCGAAGCGGCGCACGGGCTCGGTGGTCCCGAGCGAGTCGAGCACCTGGTCGAGGATCGAGGTCTTGGTGTCGGGGTCGACCATCGGGGTGACCAGGACCCGTTCGAACTCGGGCACCGTCTCCAGCGCCGAGGCCAGGGCCTCGAGCTCCTCGATGACGGCCTCGGTGCGCTCCGGCTGCTGATCGCGGACGACCTCGAGGAGCGCCTTGGCGTACGGCAGGGCTCGGAAACGCGACATGGTCACTCCTTGTCCGCGACGTTGCCGAGGGCGTCGAGGCTGCGGACGAGGACCCGCTGCTGGTCGGCCTCGGTCATGGTGGAGCTCAGGAGCTCCTTGGTGAGCTGGGCGGTCAGGGCCGCCGTGTCGCGGGCGAGCTGCTGGCGGGTCTCGTTCTGGCGCCGGGCGATCTGCTCGTCGACCCGCTTCATGAAGCGGGCCTCCTCCTCGCGGGCCTGGACGTCGATCTTCTCCGCCTCGGCCCGACCCTGGTCGTCGGCGCGCTGGCGCATCTCGGCGACCTCGGTCTCGACCTTGGCGAGGCGTTCGTCGACCTCGGCCCGCAGCCGCTCGGCCTCGGCGAGCTTGTCGCGCGCCTGGGCGAGCTCGGTCTGAATGGAGGACTGGCGCGCCTCCAGCGACGCGTTGATGGGACGACCCACGAAGCGGTTGAGGAGCCACAGGAAGAGGGTCAGGTTGGCGGCGAGGAGCAGGCGCTTGACGCTGCCGGCGAGGAACTCGGGGCCCTTGGGCTCGTCGATCAGGAAGGCGAGGATGGCGAGAACGACGAAGACCACCAGCCAGATGAGCTTGTCCTTCACCGGGCCACCTCCCTGCCGAGCAGCTGACTGGCAAAGGCGCGGGCGAGCTCGCGGGCGCGTTTGTCGAGCTCGGTCCGGGCGCTCGAGGCGTCGGTGCGGAGCTCCTCGATGGCGCGCTCGAGGCGGGCGTCGGCCTGCTCCCGGGTGGTGGTGAGCAGGGCCTTCCGGCGCTCCAGCGCCGCCTGACGCTGCTGCTCGCGAACCGCGGCTGCCGACCGCGCCGCCTCCGCGAGCTCGGTCTCGAGGCGGGCGGTGGCGTCCAGGTACTCCTGGTGCTTGGTCTGCCACTCGGTCTCGGCGCCCTCGATCTTGCGGTTGCGCTCGGCGAGCACCGCCCCGACCGGCTTCAGGAGGAACTTCTGGATCAGCCAGTAGGTGATCCAGAAGCAGATCATCACGAGAATCAGCGATAAGTTCGGAGGATTCATCCGCGGCTCCTGGCCTTGGCACTCCCGCCTGATCGCAGGGTGGTTCACGCTACCTCAATCGATTGGCCGCCGTCAAGAATATTATTTCACAAGGGCGCTTTTCTTTGGCTTCGACCCGGGAAAGCGCCGGAACTCGGCTCGCGGACCCCGCGTCCGCGCCCGTGTCTCGACGCTCAGCGGCAGCGGCAGCGGCAGTGGCAGCGACAGCGAGCCGCGCCTCCGGGACGCGCGGCAGGGCGCCTCCCCCGGGACGTGCCGGGTACGCCATTGTGCTCCCGAGGCCCTCCCCGCAGGCAGCGCCCCCCGCACAATGGCGCTACCGGGCACTCCACGGGAAGCGCGCTCCGGTGCATCCGCTCCC
>DATHSO010000069.1:0-8793 GCA_035464095.1 Candidatus Methylomirabilota bacterium
TACGAGGGGCACCCGGTTTCGGGTCGCCGCGCCGGGTGCGGGTCAGTGGCAGTGGCAGTGGCAGTGGCAGTGGCAGTGGCAGTGGCAGTGGCAGTGGCAGTGGCAGTGGCAGTGGCAGTGAACAGTCGCCCACGCCGCTGCGGTCGTCAACCTCTCCTTCTCCTTCTCCCTCTCCCTTGCGATGACGATGAGCCCGTCGGGAGGGGGAGAGGACCGGCCTCCGGGTGCGGGTGCGGACCCGCGGCCGCGAGGCCGCGCCACGCGTCAGGCGGAGGCTGGTCGCTCCTCGTCCCGGTCCGATTCCGGCTCCGACCCCCACCGCCGCTGGCGCAACCGCGCCACCAACCCGGTGGCGACGGTGTAGGCAACGGGGATCAGCACGAGGGTGACCAGGGTCGAGGCCAGGAGGCCGCCGATGACCACCCGGGCGAGGGGGGCCTGGATCTCGGCCCCGGTGCCCAGACCCAGGGCCAGGGGCAGGAGCCCGAGCACCGTGGTGCCGGTGGTCATCAGGATCGGCCGCAACCGCAGCCGACCGGCCTCGATGACGGCCTCGGCGGCGCCCATCCGGTACTCCCGCCGCAGCAGGTTGATGGCGTCCACCAGGACGATGGCGTTGTTGACCACGATGCCGATCAGCATCATGAGGCCCATCAGGCTCTGGATGTTGAGGGTGGTTCCGGTGAGCAGCAGCGCCGGCACCACGCCGACCAGGGAGACCGGCACCGACAGCATCACCACCAGCGGGTCGAGGAAGCGCTCGAACTGCGCCGCCATCAGCATGTAGACCAGCACCAGCGCCATGACGATGGCGATGGTGAAGTCGCGACGGGCCGCCAGCTGCTCCTCGTACTGGCCTCCGAAGACCAGGGCGAAGCCCCGGGGCAGGGTCAGGTCGGCGAGCTCGTCCCGGATCGCCTCGACCGCCTCGCCGAGGGCGACCCCGCCCTCCAGGTTGGCGGAGATGTAGGTCACGCGCTGCCCGTCGACCCGGTCGATCTCCACGGGTCCGCGGCCGCGCTCGGCGACCACCAGCGACGACAGCGGCACCGCCGCACCGGCCGGCGTCCGCAGCACGATGGCGTCCAGGTCCTCGGCGTGGAGGCGGTCCTCGGGCCGCAGCCGGACCACGATGGGGAACTCGTCGCCCCCCTCCCGGTAGCGGCCGGCCTCGAGGCCGCCGACGTTGGCGAGCAGGGTGCGCCCCACCTCGCGCACCGACAACCCGAGCTCGGCGATGCGCTCCCGATCGAGCCACAGCCGCTCCTCGGGCTGGCCCTCGCGCCGGCTCACCCGGACGTCGGTCACGCCCGGCACCCGGCCCATGCGCAGCCGGATCTCGGCGGCGAGCCGGTCGGCGCGGTCGAGCTCCCAGCCGCGCAGCTCGATCTCCACCGCGTCGCCCCCGCCCGAGCTGAAGACCCGGTTGAGCATCCACAGGCCCTGCTGCGCGTCGACGTCGATCTCCGCCCCGGGGATCTGGCCGTCCACCGCCCGCCGCACCCGGTCGGCCATCTCGGTGCTGCCCATGGAGCGGCGGTCGCGGGGCTCGAGCTTGAGCTCGACGGCGGCGCTGTCGCCTCGGACCTCGGTGGCGACCACCTTGACGTCGTCGTCGGGCACCACCCCGCGGACCTTGCGCTCGAGCTCGTCCAGGTAGGTGCGGGCAACCGCGATGTTGGTGCCGCGGGCCATCTCGAGCTCGATGTCGATCTCGTCGGCCTCGGTGCGGGGCGCCAGCTCCACGGGGATCAGCGGCCACAGCAGCAGCGCCAGGACCAGCAGACCGCCGGTGACCGTGAAAACCCGGCCGCGGTGACGGATCGCCGAGCCGAGGAGGTCGGTGTAGCGGCCCTCCAGGCGTCGGAAGCGGGTGAAGAACCGCGAACGCTCACGCTCCTGGGCGCTCGGAACCCTGAGGAACCTCGAGCCCAGCATCGGCACCAGGGTCAGGGCCACCAGCAGCGAGCAGGCGAGGGCAAAGACCACAACCAGCGCCAGGGCCTGGAAGAGGGCGCCGCTGGTGGTGCGGGCGAAGACCACCGGCAGGAAGATGATGCAGGTGGTCAGGGTCGAGGCGGTGATGGCGCCGGCGACCTCTCGGGCGCCGACCCGGGCCGCCTCGTCGGGCGCCATCCCCGACTCCTCGCGCTTGCGTACGATGCTCTCGAGCACCACGATGGCGCTGTCGACGATCAGGCCGACGCCGAGGGCGAGGCCGCCGAAGGTCATCTGGTTGAGGGTCATGCCGCCGAAGAACAGGAGCCCGAAGGTGGCGATGACCGACACCGGGATCGACAGGGCGATGATGGCCGTGCTCGAGCGGCTGCGCAGGAAGAAGTAGAGGACCGCGATCGCCAGCAGCGAGCCCCACAGGGCCGAGCTGCGGACGCTGGCGATGGACTGCCGGATGAACTCGCTCTGGTCGCTGACCACCGCCAGGTGGACGTCGTCCCGCTCGCGGTTGATGCGCTCCATCTCGCGGCGCACCGCCCGCGCCACCTCGACCGTGTTGGCGCCGCTCTGCTTCTGGATGCCGACGCTGATCGCGGGTACGCCGTTCATCTCCACCAGGTAGCGGACGTCCTCGTAGCCGTCCACGACCGTGGCCACGTCGCGGACCCGAATCGGGTGGCCGTCGCGCGCCGCCACGACCGTCCGGGCCACCTGCTCCACCGACTGGAACTCGCCCACGGCCCGCACGTAGAGGTCGCTGGTGCCGCTCTTGACGTTGCCGGCGGGCAGGGTCACGTTCTCGCGCATCAGGGCCTGCTGGACGTCGAGGGCGGTGAGGCCGCTGGCGCGCAGGCGGTCGCGGATCAGCTCGACCCGGATCTCGCGCCGGATACCGCCATTGACGGAGATGGCGCCGACCCCGGGGATCTGCTCGAAGCGCCGCGCCAGGTCGTCCTCGAGCAGCCGGGTCAGGCTCTCCAGGTCGCGGGTCGAGGTGGCGGCGAGGCTGATGACCTCGATCATGTCCAGGTCGAGCTTGAAGATCTGGGGCGTCTCGGCCTCGACGGGCAGGTCGTCGCGGACCCGGTCGAGGGCGGCGCGGAGGTCGTTGGCGGCCTCGTCGATGTCCGCGTCGCGGCTGAAGCGCAGCCGGATCCGGCTCGAACCCTCCTCGGACTGGGACGTGACCCGCTCCAGGTTGGGCAGGCCCGAGACCGCATTCTCGAGGGGGTCGGTGATGATCTGCTCGATCTCCTCGGGGCCGACGTTGGGGTAGCTCACCCTCACCGTCAGCTCGGTGAACTCGATCTTGGGCAGCAGGTCCACCGGCAGGATCCGCAGGGCCACGGCCCCGATCACCACCAGGATCAGATAGACCATGGTGGTCGCCACCGGACGCCGGATCGCGAGGGACGACAGGTCGGCCACGTCAGCGCTCCGCCGCTCCGCCGGCCGCGGCCAACGCCGCCTCGGCCTGGGCCGGACTCTCGGGGAGCTCGGCGCCGAGGACTCGCGCCATTGCCCGTTGCTTGGCCAGGAACCGCGCCAGCAGGTCTTCACGCTGGAGTCCCTGGAGCTCGAGGACCCGCTCCCACGAGGTCGGGCGAACCCTTGCCGGCACCATCTCGCCGTCGGCGGCCTCGAAGCGCTCCTGGAGCAGGTGCTGGCCCACCGTCACCACCCACTCGCCCTCGGCGAGCCCGGCCACCGCGGTCCGGCCGCGGCCCTCGGCGATCCGTTGAACGATCCGGCGTTCCACGGGCCGAGGCGCCTCCGGAATCTCCCCGGCGGGATCGGCCGCCTCGGTCAGCCCGGCCGCGTCGGTGACCACGAAGACCGTCCAGTCGCCGGTCCGGGGATCCTCCCAGAGGGCGGTGCTCGGCACCAGGGTCGCGGTCTCGCTGGCGCCGACCAGGACCCGGACCGCGACGAACATCCCGGGCCGAAGGCCCGCGGAACCGGGGACGTCGATCTCGGCGGTGGTGCTGAAGCTGCCGGGCTCGAGGAACGGCGAGATGCGCGAGATCTCCGCGGCCAGCGGCTCGGCCGCCCGTCCCCGGGCACCGATCTCGACCGGCGAGCCCACCTCGACGCCGGCCAGCATCTCCTGGGTCAGGGGGGCCTCGACGATGAGCTCGGAGAGGTCGCCGAGCACGAACAGGGTGGTCGACGGCCCGACCACCATCCCGGCCTCCACATTGCGCTGGCCGACGACGCCGGCCGAGGGCGCGGTCACGGTGGCCTTGGCCAGGGCGGCGCGCCGCTCGGAGATGTCCGCCCGGGCCCGGGCGACCTGGGCCTCGGCCTGGCCGGCGACGGCACGAACCGCCGCGAGCTGGGCCTCCAGGGTCTCGAGCTCGAGCTGGCTGGTGAGGCCCTCGGCGGCCAAGGCGCGGGTACGCACCACCTGGGCCTCGACCTCGGCGACCCGCGCCTCGGCCTCGAGGGCGTTGGCCTCGGCGACCTGCAACTCGGCCTCGGCGCTGCGCAGCTGCTCGCGCAACGACTCGTTCTCGAGGCGCACCAGGGGCTGCCCGGCGACCACCGCATCGCCGTTTCGGGCAAAAACCTCGATCACCGTGCCGCCGATCTCGGGCCGGATGGCGACCTGGTTGTGGGCCCGCACGACCCCGCTCAGCACCTCCTCGAGGGGCACGCTGCCGTGGCGCGCCGGCAGCGCCTCCACCGCCGGCGTCTCGACCGCGCCGCCGGCGCCGCTCCCGCTGCCCGCGCCGCAGCCAGCGAGAGCCAGGAGCAGCGCCGCCACGACCAGGGTGTTGCGGGGAAGGGTGGACGGCCCGCCGCCGCGGACAGCGGCGACTGGCGATCTGTCGGTCGTCATCTCGAGCCTCCGGAAGGGGCCGCGCCCCGTTCCTGCAACAGATCGGGGCCGGGTCGGCATTGCATACCGGCCGTCCGTCGGGGCGTGGCGCGCCGTCGGGGACCACGGCAGCCGCCCATTGTGGCACAGCTCGACGACCCGCCGCGAGGCTCCTTTCTCCAGTGACCGCTCAACGACCATTGGCTGGTCTCTGCGTGCTACACTCCGTCGAGAACGACCGTTCCTTCTCGATCCCGATCAGTTCAGGAACACCCATCGGCGATCGTGAAGGTCCCGTCGTTCGGGTGGGAGGACCGCATGTCGGCACCTGTGGGTGGGCGTGTCGCGGTTCGGTGGTGTGTGGTCGTGCTGGTCACCCTGCTTGCCGTTCCGCTCGGAGCGCAGGTCCCCGGCGAGCCCGACGACGAGGATCGAGCCGAGATCATCCGCCAGCTCAAGACGATAAGCCTCGCCGACACCCCACCGACCCACCCCCTGGCTCGGACCGCCTACGAGATGCGCCGCTACGTCGGCGGCGAGGTCTCCGAGACCGAGCTGCTGTGGGCCATCAAGCGTGCGTACCCGGACCTGCAGCTGCGCGACGCCCTCAACCTGACCAAGACCCGGATCATCCAGCTCCTCGGCGCCGAGGAGGCCCAGAACGTGCTCGGCGAGATCTACCTCCGGGACGTCGAGTCGCAGACCGGCGCGCCCCGTGGGTCGCAGCTCGAGGACGGGCTCCTCGAGTGGCGCAGCCGCCTCCCCGAGGAGATCAAGGCCCGGCTCGCCGCCGAGTTCAGGGGCCGCAACGTGGTCAACGGCGAGCGCCACTCGGTGTTCTTCGCCGACGTCGGCGGTCAACCCGCCGGGCGGCCGGGCGAGCGGATCATGCCCGGCGACCACGACGTCAACGTCATCTCCTCGAGCCGGGAGCTCGCCTCGGAGATCGCGGTCCGGGGCGACGCCATGGTCGGCGAGATGACGGCCGGCCTGCTGGCGGTCGAGATCGACGTCGTGTTCACCGCCATGGGCCGCTCCGGCCCCGAGGTCTACGCCGGCGAGGCCGGCCGAGCGGTCGCCCTGCGCCTCATCGCCGAGGGCCGTTGCGGCAACGTTCGGCGGGTCGACCTCGACGCCGGCGTCCTCGGTGAGGCGACGACCGGCCCCGAGGCCCTCAAGGAGGTCGGCGTCGAGGCCGGCCTGCGCGCCGCCGCGGTGCAGCCGGTCGAAGGCATCAAGCTGCCCGAGGCGGGTCCGGCGGCGGTTCTCGAGCTCGCCCGCCACCTCGACCGCGACGTGCTGCGGCACATGCAGTTCGAGGACATGGACAGCCTCTTCAAGATCGCTAAGTTCGTCGAGCGGGCCGACCTGGTCGCACGGGAGCTCGGCCACCCCCTCGACTCGACGCTCGTGGAGTTCTCCAAGGGGCTGCTCGAGATCAAGAGCACCAGGGACTGGCCGCGGGCGAACGCACTCATCCGTGAGCACTTCGGTGATCTTCCGGCGGCGGTCCGGCTCGACCGCGGCCCCGACCCCATGTCCCCGGTCACCATCGCCGCCAATCGAGAGCTCCTGGAAGGCTTCGGCAACCGCTGCCTCGGCGACCTTCTCGACCTGGGCAAGGCCTACCTGAAGGACGAGATCGGCAGCCTCAAGGGACGGGTGCGCCTGGCCCAGGACGGCTTCGAGGACGCCCGCATCCTGGCCGACGACCTGGCCCGGCTGATGTACGACATGGAGGTCGAGAACCTGATCCTCAAGGACCCGGTGGAGGGGCTGCGCTCCTTCGACCCCGAGCTCGCCCGCCTCACCGACGAGCTGCACTCGGCCAACCGCCAGCTCCTCGGCAGCCGCTGGCAGGACGTTCTCACGGACGACCTCAAGCAGCAGCGCGAGTTCATCCGCCGCAACCTCGAGCAGGGCGGCAAGACCAACCAGGAGCTGGCTGCTGCCGCGATCTTCCGCGGACCTGAGGACGCCGCCGCCCGCGCCCTCGACGCCATCAACGGCCTGAACGCGGTCCTCGACAGCCTCGACGACACCCTGCTCGGTCCCCTGCGCGGCGACTCCAACTGGCGTGACGGCCTGCTCGCCGCCCGCGCCGCCGCCATCTCCGAGCGCTCCGCTCAGCTTTATGCCCGGCGGCTTCTTCCCGAGTCGGCCCGGGGCTGGTTCGACACCGGCCAGGGCTATGTCGTGGGCATCGAGAACCGCCTCAACAGCGCCTTCTACGACAACTTCCTGGCCAAGCGCATCCAGCGCACCAACAAGCTCTTCCGCGACTCGGTGGAGGCGTCGAGCGCCGGGACCGCGGCCATGACCGGACTCCAGCTCATCCGTCTCAGCAACGAGCTGCCGGCCTACTGGGAGGCTCTCGACAAGGGCGACTGGGAGGGGCTCGCGGTCGAGTTCTTCAGAAATCGGGTTCCCGGCGGCGGGGCGGTCGAGAAGCTCGTCATGGGCGACTACGGCCTCGCGACCTGGGACCTCTTCGCCAGCGTCGTGCCGCCCGCCTCGCTCGCCCAGATGGCCCTCAACCTGGGCATGGAGATGGGCGGGGACGCCTGGGACCTCTACTGGACCTCGATGCTGGTGAAGCTCACCGACGAGCTCTACGACGGCGCGACCTGGCGGGTGCGGCGGACCGACCGGCTGGGCAGCGACCTCGAGGTCGGAAGCTGGGAGCTGGTCGCGGTCACCTACCGGGGCCAGGAGGTCCGGATCCGCGACTACGTCGCACAGAAGCAGCGGCAGATCGCCGAGATGTGGGACGCCGCCCAGCTGCGCCCGGCAGCCGAGCAGATCCCGTTCCCCTACGAGTACGCGTCCCAGGACCCGCTCACCGGCTGGCTGGCGGGCGACGACATCCTGCGGGAGAACCTCGCGCATCAGGACAACATCCTCCTCATCCTCGACGAGGCCCGCAAGCACCCAGCCGCCGGCTGGCGCCAGCAGGACCACGTCCACAAGGTGTGGACCGCGCGCTGGGAGCAGGTCAAGCTCGCCTGGATGCTGCGCACCATCGACGAGCTCGAGCGGCTCAAGCGGGCGGCCGAGTTCGGTCCCGAGCGCTTCACCGAGGCGGTGCTCAGGCTCCACGAGGTCACCGACCAGCTCAGGATCACCGACCAGGTCGACGACAGCCTCGCCGGCGAGGGCGTCCCGCCGACGGTCATGAGCTACCTTCGCTGGCTCACCGACGCGACACCGGACGCGGTCCGGGAGTATTACGAGATGCCGTCGGCCGACAGGTCGTGGCTCGAGGCGACCCGGATCGTGCTCGACGCCCTCGAGGTCTATGACAGGGTGTTGGCAGCGCGCAGCGACGCCGAGGCCGACTTCGTCGCTCCAGGGCAGCCGGCCGAGGACAGCGGGCTGCGCATCCTCACCACGCCCTACCTGCTGGTCGGCCGGCCCTCCGTCGACGAACGCGTCACCGAAGGCTGGCGGGGGCTGCCGATGGCGGTCACCACCTCGGCGCACGACGAGCTCGACGCCATCAAGCGCGAGCTGGGACCCGGCGACGGCCTCGATCTCGCCGACGGCTCCTTCGATTCGGAGACCCTGCGGGGAGTCGTCTACCACGACACCTTCAAGGAGATGTGGAAGCACGTCCAGGTGACCACCGCCCAGGTCCGGGGCAGCACCAGCAACCTCGGCTACGAGGTCTGGTGGGAGCTGTGGAAGCAGTCGCAGGTCGGCGGCTCGGAGGCCGGCCACGCCGCCCTCGACGCCGCCCGCGACCGGCTCTCCGGCGCCGACACCCTCGAGGGTCTCGGCAGCCGCGAGCTGCCGCTGGAGCGCTTCCGTGCCCACGACGAGGCCCGCGACGACCTCGTGTTCGCCTTCGTCGAGCACTACCTGCTCGGCAACGACCGGTTGAACGAGCTCGAAGAGCGGGCCGCCGCCCTCGCGACGGCGATCGCCGAGGCCTGTGCGACTGCGAGGTTCGAAGCCGAAGCCGTCGGCGTCGTCGCCCAGTCCATGCGAGCCCACGCCGAGGACGTCGGGACCAC
>DATHSO010000070.1:0-21276 GCA_035464095.1 Candidatus Methylomirabilota bacterium
TCCTCGGGCGCGGGCGGCCTGCCGGGAGTTCCCGAGGCAGGCGCTGCACGCCATGCGGCTCGCGTTCGCGCACCCCGTCAGCGGCGAGGTCCACGAGCTCGAGGCGCCGCCGCCGGCCGACCTGCAGGGCCTCATCGACCTGCTGCGGCGCGCGGGGGGTTGAACCGCGAAAGCGCGAAGCACGCGAAGGCATCGCAGACATCGCAGACATCGCAGTTCAACGCAGAGGCGCAGAGGCGCAGAGCCCCCACCCACCCGTTCTCGGAGGGGCGGGTTTTATACCCGCCCTCACGGGCGCTGCGGCATTGGCTGCTCGATCCCGATCCCAATCGGGCCCCGGTCAGGATCCGGGTGCGGATCCTGATTCGGATCGCTGCCACTGTCACTGCCGCGGATGCTGACGTCGGGCACGGGCACGGAAACGGGCACGGGAACGGGTTGGACCCGGGATGCAGCAGGAAACGGAAGCGGCGGATCGTCTTGCAAGGGACGAAAGGCCGTGCCATGATCGGTGGCCGGGTTGATTCCAGTTCTCATTTGAGGGGAGGACCCATGGCAGGACACCTCGTCGAGCTCGACGCCGACCACCCAGGCTTCAACGACGCCGAGTACCGGCGCCGGCGCGACGAGATCGCCCTCATGGCGCCGCCCCTGGGCTCGGGCACGCCGCCCCGGCGGGTGCTCTACTCGGACCGCGAGTGCGAGACCTGGGCGACGGTCTTCGAGAAGCTCACCGCCCTGTACCCGACCCACGCCTGCCGGGACTTCCTCGAGGTCTTCGACGACATCGGCCACTCGGCCGACGAGGTCCCCCAGCTCGCCGACGTCAGCGCGTTTTTGACCGGCCGCACCGGCTTCCGCCTCCACCCGGTCGCCGGCCTGGTGTCGGCCCGGGAGTTCCTGGGCGCCCTGTCGCGGCGGGTGTTCTGCGCCACCCAGTACATCCGCCACCACTCGGAGCCCCTCTACACCCCGGAGCCCGACATCGTCCACGAGCTCATGGGCCACGCCCCGATGCTCGCCATCCCCGAGTTCGCCGACCTCTCCCAGAAGATCGGCGAGGGCTCCCTGCGGGCGAACGACCAGCAGGTCGAGCAGCTCGCCACCCTGTACTGGTTCACCATCGAGTACGGCGTCCTCCGCGAGCAGGGCACGCTCCGGGCCTATGGCGCCGGTCTGCTGTCGAGCTTCGGCGAGCTCGAGCACGCGCTCTCCGGCGAGGTGGAGATCCGGCCCTTCGACCCCTGGGTCGCCAAGGACACCCCCTACCCCATCACCACCTACCAGCCGCTGCTGTGGAGCGTGGAGTCCGTCGGCGAGGCCTTCGACAGGATGAACGAGTTCGTGGCCAGCCTGTAGGAGCGCGGCTCAGACGTCGAAGAAGCCGCCGAGCTTGCCGGTCTCGAGGAAGACCGCGCCGTCCTCGACCACCACGGGCAGGCTCTTGAGGTGGGAGCCCGCGGGCGGGCCCGCCACGCACAGCCCGTCGTCGGGGCGGTAGCGGGCGCCGTGGGCGCTGCAGGTCAGGTGGCGGCGGCTCGCATCCCAGAGCTCGCCCGGGTCGGTACCGTCCAGGGGCACGGCCAGGTGGCGGCACTGGTTCTTGAAGGCGTGGACTCCGCCGTCAGCCGCCCGCAGCAGGATGCCCTGCTCGTCGAAGGGGCCCTCCTTGTAGCTGAAGACCAGGCCCCGCTCCGGGATCTCGTCCAGAGCCGCGATCCGCTCCATGGCGCGTCCCTCCACGGCGGCGATGATACAGGGAGTGGAACCGCGAAGGCGCGAAGGACGCGATGGCTTCGCGTCCGTTGCGCCTTCGCGGTTCTCCTCACCCGGTTGGTGTGGGTGGGCGGATGGAGGACAATCGCGGGGTGGTCACCAGGAAATCGGCACGGCACCCGTTAATCCTCCCGGCGAAAGGGCGTTTCGATGGTTGACGAGCGCGACCCGGAGGAGACCTTGCAGGCAGCGACCGCGACACCGAGGACGGACCCCATCGAGTGGCTGGAGCCCGTCTACCGCGAGCACTCGAGGGCGGTGATCCAGGCCGCCTACCGCGTCACCGGCAACGCCGAGGACGCGGAGGACGTCCTGCAGACCGTCTTCACCCGCCTCGCCCGGCGCTCGGCGCCGCCCGACTTCTCCGGCGGCGCCCTGCCCTACCTACGGCGCGCCGCGGTCAACGCCGCCCTCGACCTGGTCCAGTCCAAGCGGGCCCGGACCAGCGTCCCCTTCGACGACGCCACCGAGGCGGTGACCGGCGACCCGTCGCCGCCGCCCGACCGGCTCCAGCACGGCCGCGAGCTCCACGACAAGCTGCGCGAGGTGGTGGCCGGCCTCAGCCGGCGCTCCGCCGAGATCTTCACCCTGCGCTACATCGAGGGCCTGGACAACCAGGCCGTCGCCGCCGCCCTCGGTACCTCGCCGGGGACGGTGGCGGTGACCCTGCACCGGGTCCGCGAGCGGCTCAAGACCGAGATGGCGCCCTTCCTGGGAGGCATCCGATGACCGATCCCGACCGCCCCACCGACGCCCTCGACCGGCTCACCGCCGAGATCCGCGGCGAGCGCCTGGACGACGCCGCGGTTGCCGCCGCCACCGGGCGGGTGTGGGCCCGCCTCGAGGCCGAGCACCGCGCCCACGAGCCCCTGCGCTCGTGCGCCGACGTTCAGCGCCTGCTGCCGGCCTACGCCGCCGGCGAGCTCGACGAGGCCCGCGCCCTGTTGGTCGGCGACCACACCCGCAGCTGCGTGCCCTGCCGGCGCGCTCTCCTCGAGCTGAAGGCCGGAGCCTCGACCCGGGGGACCCGGACGGACGACCGGCCCGTGCGGCGCGTCCCGGCGTGGCTCAAGGCCGCGGCCGCGGTGCTGCTGCTCGCAGGCGGCTCGGCCGTCGTCTACGACACCGTCGCCGACCGCCTCGCCGAGGGCCGGCTCGAGGCCGTCGTCGCCTCGGCCGACGGGTCCCTGCAGCTGGTCGACGAGAACGCCACCACCGTCCTGGCCGACGGCGCCACCGTCGGCGCCCGGCAGCGCCTTCGCACCGGAAAGGACACCGGCGCCATGCTCCGCCTCGCCGACGGCTCCACCGTCGAGATGGCGCCGCGCTCCGAGCTCAGCCTGGGCGCCTCGCGCCGCGGCACCACCGTCGCGCTCGCCCGCGGCAACGTCATCGTCCACGCCGCCGACCAGGGCCGCGACCGGCTGCGGGTGGTCACCGAGGACTGCCGGGTGGCGGTCAAGGGCACCATCTTCGCCGTCAACCACGGCCTCAAGGGGTCGCGGGTATCGGTCATCGAGGGCGAGGTCGAGGTCCGCTTCGGCGGCACCGAGAGCCGGCTCGAACCCGGCGACCAGGTCACCACCGACCCCCGCCTGCACGCGGTGGCCGTCGCCGACGAGATCGCCTGGAGCGTCAACGCCGACGAGCACATCGCCCTGCTCCGCGAGCTCACCCGACTGCAGCGCGACGTGGCCGAGGCCGTGGACATCGCGGTGCCCCGCACCTCGACCCGGCTCCTCGACCTGGCGCCCCCCGACACCGTGGTCTACATCGCCCTTCCCGATGTCACCGACGGCCTCGCCGCCGCCCGCCAGGTCTTCTCGAGCCGCCTGGCGGACAGCGAGCTGCTGCGCCAGTGGTGGCAGCGCGAGATCGTCGCCCGCGGGGTCGACACCCAGATCGAGGCGAGCCTGGACCGCCTCCAGTTCCTCGGCGACGCCATCGGCGACGAGGTCGTGGTCGCCGTGCCCGCCTCGGTCCTCGGCAGGGCCGGTGCGCCGGTGATCCTGGCCGAGCTCGACGACCCGACGGCCTTCCGGGCCCTGGTCGAGGCCGAGCTCGCGGCCCACGGCGGCGACGCCTCCCCGGTCCGCCTGGTCGACGACCCGACGGCGCCCGCCGCGCCCGGCACCGAGCTGCTGATCTGGCTCGACGGCGACCTGGCGGTGGCGGCCCCCGACGCGGTCCAGCTCGCCGCCGTCGCCGAGCGCCTGCGCGGCGGCGCCGCCGCGGCCTTCGCCGACACCGAGCTGCACCGGCGTCTCGCCGAGCGCTACGCGGGCGGCGTCGAGTGGCTGGTCGGCGTCGACCTGGCCGGCGCCTTTGCCGAGGCGGAGGCCGGCAGCCCGCCCGGCGAAGCCGCCGTGCTCGATCGCCTCGGCCTGCTCGATGCCACCACCTTCGTGCTCGAGCGCCGGCGCACCGACGCGGGCAGCGCCGTCGACGCGGAGCTCCGCTTCGCCGGCCCGCGCCGGGGCCTCGCTTCCTGGCTCGCCGAGCCGGCCCCGCTGGCCTCCCTGGACTTCGTGTCCGCCGACGCCACCATCGTCGCCGCCGCCGCGGCCAAGGACGGCGCCGAGCTCTTCGACGAGCTCCTCGACCTGGTCGCCTCCGCCGGGCCCGACGCCCTGGCCGAGCTCGAGCGCTTCGAGGTCGAGCTCGGGGTCGACCTCCGCGACGACCTGGCGGCGGCCCTCGGCGGCGAGGGCGCCTTCGCCCAGGACGGCCCGATGCTGCCGCTGCCGACGTGGAAGCTCCTGGTCGAGGTCTACGACCCGGCGACCCTCGAGCACACCCTCACCGAGGTCCTCGCCCGGGCCGACGCCGAGCTCGCCGCCCACGGCGGCGCGCCGCTGGCGGTGGTGGTGACCGAGGCCGGGGGACGGCGCTTCACCAGCGTCAGCCACCCGTCGAGCCCGGTGGGCGTGACCTGGACGATGGCCGAGGGCTTCCTGGTCGCGGGGTCCAGCCGCGCCGCCGTGGAGCACGCCCTGACGGTGCGCGACGCCGGTCTCGGCCTGGCGCGATCGCCGGTCCTCCGCGACCTGCTGCCCGACAACGGCTACACCGACTGCTCGGCCCTGTTCTACCGCAACCTCAGCGGGCTCGCGGGGCTGGTGCCGCCGTCGGCCTTCGGCGGCGAGCTCGCGGGCTGGGAGGAGGCGCTCCGGGAGGGCGCGGCGCCGGGCCTGGTCTGCGTCTACGGCCTCGACGACCGGATCCTCATCGCCGGCACCGGCCCGAGCCTGGTCGGCCTCGCCCCGATGCTCGGGCTGCAGGAGGCCCTCACCGGCATCGCCGGCGCCGGCTCCACAGCCGCCGAATCCGGGCTATCATCGCCGGAATGACCGCCACCCCGGCCACCGCCGACCACCCGGTGCTCGAGCTGGACGGGCTCACCGTCCGGCTCGGGCGGCGGATGATCCTCGACGACCTCCGGGCGTCCTTCGAGGGGCGGGCCATCGGCCTGCTCGGCCCCAACGGCGCCGGCAAGACCACCCTGCTGCGGACCCTGCTCGGCTTCTACCCGGCGGCGGCGGGCGGCGCCCGGGTCTTCGGCCGCGACCTGGGCCGCGACGGCAAGGCGATCCGGGCCGAGGTCGGCTACATGCCCGAGTCCGACTCGCACATCGCCGACATCACCGCGGTCCACTTCGTGCGGCTCATGGGCGAGCTCAGCGGGCTGCCGTCGTCGGCGGCCCTGGAACGCGCCCACGAGGCCCTGTTCTACGTCGGCCTCGGCGAGGCCCGCTACCGGAAGGTGGGGACCTTCTCCACCGGCATGAAGCAGATGGTCAAGCTCGCCCAGGCCCTGGTCCACGGGCCCCGGCTGCTGATGCTCGACGAGCCCACCAACGGCCTCGACCCGCCGGCCCGCAAGCGCATGCTCGAGCTGGTGCGCGACCTGCGCGACCGGGGCACCAGCCGAATCCTGCTGTCGTCCCACCTGCTAGGCGACGTCGAGACGGTGTGCGACGAGGTGCTGATCCTCAAGGCCGGCCGGATCGCCGACTCCTGCGACCTGGAGGCCGAGCGGCGGGCCAACCGCAGCTTCGTGGAGGTCGACCTGGAGGCGCCGAGCGCCGACTTCGAATCAGCGCTGGTCGACCTCGGCTGCGAGGTCGCCTCCCTGGAGCCGGGCCGGCTCAAGCTGGTGATGCCCGACAGCGTGGCGGTGCGCGACCTGTGGATCGCCGCCGACCGCGCGGGCGTCGGCATCCGCCGCCTCGACCTCAAGCGCGACTCCCTGCAGGACATCTTCCTGCGCGCCATGGAGGGCGGCCGTGGCGGTCTATGAGCGGATCTGGCGGCGCTACGGCGGCCGGCTGACCCCGGTCGGCCGGCGCTGGACGGTGGTCACCCGCTACGCCCTGGCCGAGGCCTTCTCGTCGCGCTTCTTCACCGCCTTCTACGTGCTCTGCCTGCTGCCGACCCTGATCGGCGTCTTCCTGGTCTACCTGAGCCACAACGCGGGGCTGGTGGCGAGCATCGGCCTCACCGAGGAGCTCATGGGCGGGCTCACCGACCTGTTCTTCCAGGTCCTGTTCAGCTGGCAGGCCCTGCCCGCCTTCTTCGTGGCGGTGATCGTGGGGCCGAGCCTGATCGCCGCCGACCTGGCCAACAACGCCCTGCCCCTGTACCTGAGCCGGCCCGTCGACCGCCGCGACTACGTGCTCGGCAAGCTGGCGGTCCTCGCCATCCTTCTGTCCCCCATCACCTGGATGGGGGGGCTGCTGGTCTTCACGCTCCAGTCCTCGCTGGAGGGCGGCTGGTGGTGGCGGGACAACTGGCGCATCGGCGCCGCCTACCTGGTCGGCCACGCGACCTGGATCGTGGTGATCTCGCTGCTGTCGGTGGCGATCTCGGCCTGGGTCCGCTTCAAGCCGGCGGCCCGCGGCACCCTGTTCGGGATCATCTTCATCCTGGCCGGCTTCGCCCAGGCCGTCAACGCGGTCACCGGCACCTCGCTGGGCGATCTGGTCCACCTGGTGCGGGCGATCATCAACGTGGTGCTCTGGATCTTCGGCATGCCGCTGCGCAGCGACCTGCCGATCGCGGCGAGCTGGCTGACCCTGGCGGCGGCCTGCGCCCTCAGCCTGTGGCTGCTGCACCGCAAGCTGCGCGCCCACGAGGTGGTGGAATGAGCGCCGGCACCATCACCGTCGCCGACGTCAGCAAGTTCTACGGCGAGGTCCTGGGCGTCAACCGGGTGACGGTGGAGATCCTCCCCGGCCTGACCGGCCTGGTGGGCCCCAACGGCTCCGGCAAGAGCACCCTCATGCACCTGCTCACGGGCCTGCTCCAGCCCAGCCAGGGGGAGATCTCGGTGCTGGGTGTCCCGCCGAACCGCCCCGAGGCGCTGTTCCGACTGGTGGGCTACTGCACCCAGTACGACAGCTTCCCCGGCGGGGCGACCGGCCGCAGCTTCCTCGAGCACACCCTGACCCTGCACGGGTCCGACGGCCGCGAGGCGCGGCGCCGGGCGTCGGAGATCCTCGAGCGGGTCGGCCTCGCCGACGCCGGCGGTCGGCGGGTCGCCGGCTACTCCAAGGGCATGCGGCAGCGGGTCAAGCTCGCCCAGGCGATCTGCCACGAGCCGCAGGTCCTGATCCTCGACGAGCCCCTCAACGGCCTCGACCCCATGGGACGCGCGGAGATGATCGACCTGTTCAAGGAGCTCGCCCGGGGCGGCCGCCACGTCGTCGTGTCGAGCCACATCCTGCACGAGGTCGACCTGATCTCGGACCGGGTGGTCATGATCCACGGCGGCTCGGTGGTCGCCGAGGGCTCGATCCGCGCGGTGCGCGGCGAGATCACCGCCCAGCCGCTCCAGGTCCTGGTGCGCTGCGACCGGCCGCACGCGGTGGCGGCCCGGGCCTTCGAGCTTCCCCACGTGGTCGAGGCGCGCATCGTCGACGAGGCCACCGGCGTGCTGCTGCGCACCACGGACGCCGGCCGCTTCTTCCCCGAGCTCGGGCGGATCATCCTCGACACCGGGGTCGAGGTCGAGACCGTGCGGCCCGCCGACGAGAACGTGGACGCGGTCTACGACTACCTCATCGGCACCACGGGGAGCTCGTCGTGACCGGCCCCGCGGCCTCCGGCTGGGCGCTGTGGCGCCGCCAGGCGACGGTCCTCGCCCGCCAGGAGGTGGGCCGCAGCCTGCTCGGACGGCGGGTACTGCCGGTGCTGCTCCTCGGCGCCATGCCGGTGGGTATCGCCCTGCTGCGGGCCCTGTTCCTGCCCGAGAGCCAGCGCGCCCACCCCGGCCACTCCACCACCGAGCTCGCCCAGGTCTTCCACTTCTTCGTGCTGCGCTTCATCGTCTTCTTCACCACCGCGCTGCTCTTCGTCAAGCTGTTCCGGGGCGAGATTCTCGAGCGCTCGCTCCACTACCAGCTGCTCGCGCCCCTGCGCCGGGAGGTGCTGGCGGTGGGCAAATACCTGGGCGGCCTGGCGTCGGCGGCCCTGGCCATGGCCGCCACCGTGGCCGCGACCTGGCTGCTGTACTACCTGCCCCACGGCGCCGCCGGCCTCGCCCACACCGCCTCAGCCCGCGGCCTCGGCGAGCTCGCCGCCTACCTCGGGGTCACGGTGCTGGCCTGCGCCGCCTACGGCGCCCTGTTCCTGCTCGCAGGGCTGTTCTTCCGCAACCCCATGGTGCCGGCGGTGCTGTTCCTGGGCTGGGAGGTCCTGACGCCCTTCCTGCCCGGCTACCTCAAGGCCCTCAGCATCGTCCACTACCTGGGCTCGCTGGCCCCGGTGCCGGTGTCCCAGGGGCCCTTCGCCCTGCTCGTGCAGCCGGTCCCCGGCTTCATCGCCGTCCTCGCCCTGGTCGCCATCAGCGCCGGCCTCGTCGCCCTCGCCGCCTGGCGGACCCGCACCCTCGAGGTCACGTACTCGGTGGATTGACGCGCGCTGGGGTTGAACCGCGAAGGCGCGAAGAACGCGAAGTCATCGCAGGTTGAACCGCAAAGACGCGAAGAACGCGCTTCCATCTCTTTTTTCTCGCCTGGGCCTCTCCTTCTTCCTCATCGACGCGGTTCCGGTGCAACGACTGAGAGAAGGAGAGGCCGAGGCGAGAAAAAAGAACTCAATCTGTAGGGTCTGAGGAGGTGAAACCAAAGAAAACGGGCTCGGGGTGGAGGTCGACGCCGAGGTGGGAGCGCACGCCGCGCCGGACCTCGCGGGCGAAGGCGACGAGCTCATCCGCCGACGCGCCGCCCCGGTTGACGACGGCGAGGGCGTGGTTGGTGGACAGGCCGACCCGGCCGCGGCCGCAGCCCCGGGGGAAGCCGGCGTGCTCGATGAGCCAGGCGGCGGAGAGCTTGACCCGCCCCTGCCCCACCTCGTGCATGGGCGGCCGAGCCTCGCCGGCCAGGACGCCCAGGTCGCGGGCCCGCCCCGCCACCGCCTCGGCCAGCTCGCGGTCGACCACCGGGTTGACGAAGAACGAGCCGGCACTGCGCCGGTTGGGGTCGGCGTCGTCGATCACCATCGACTTGGCCCGCCGCAGCTCGAGGACCGCCGAGCGGACCTCGCCGAGGGCCGGCGCCGACGGGCCCGGGAATCGCTCGATCACCTGGCTGTAGCCCAGGGTCGGCGGCCCGTCCGGGCGCAGAGCGAAGCGGATGGCGAGCACGATCCAGGGACTGTCGGGGCGACGCAGCGCGCTCGTGCGGTAGCCGAAGGCGCACTGCGCGGCCGTGAGCTCGCGCTCGTCGAGGGTCAGGCGGTGGAGGACCCGGACGCCGTCGACCACCGGCGCCACCTCCTGGCCGTAGGCCCCGACGTTCTGGATCGGGGTCGCCCCGGCGGTGCCGGGGATCCCGGAAAGGCACTCGAGCCCGGCCAGACGATCCGCCACCGCAGCCGCCACCACGTCGTCCCAGGGCTCGCCCGCCGCGGCGGTGAGGAGCGCCCGGTCGTGGCGGCGCTCGATGTCGATCCCCCTGGAAGCGATCCGCAGCACCAGCCCGCGGACGCCGCCGTCGGCCACCACCACGTTGGAGCCGCCCCCGAACACGGTCACCGACAGGCCGCGGGCGCGCGCCCAGCGCAGGGCGTCGGCGACCTCGGCGTCGGTCGCGGCCTCCACCAGGTGCTCGGCGGCCCCGCCGACCTCGAGGGTGGTCAGGGGCGCCAGCGGGGCGTTGTCGGCGGGCTGCACCATCGGGCTCAGTGTGCCCCACCCGCGGCAGCGCGGCAAATGGAACCGCGAAGACGCAAAGGACGCGAAGGCATCGCAGACATCGCAGACATCGCAGTTTTTAACGCAGAGGCGCAGAGGCGCAGAGACATCGCACCATCGCAGTTCAACGCGAAGACCGCGAAGGGCGCAAAGAACCCATCGCAGCATCGCATTTCAAAGCCATCGCAGACATCGCAGGTCAACGCGAAGCCCACCTCCTCGAGGCCGATCCGGCAGCCGCGCGGCGCATCGGGCAAACAGTCGTAGGGGAGGGTTTTTACACCCTCCCGCCGGCTGGGGCGCCGTCGCGCCCGAGCCGGGCCCGGACCCGGACGGCCGATGCCGGGATTGCCGCTGCCGACCGCCGCACGGCCCGTGAGGGCGGGTGTAAAACCCGCCCCTACGAGGACAAACCGGCACTCCCCTTTGTGTCTTCGTGCCTTGGTGGTTGCGACGTTGCGACGATTCGATGGCCGATCGATTTCTTAGCGTTCGTTGCGGCTTCGCGGTTCAACCCGCGATCGCGTTCGGGCACGGACGCGGACGCGGACGCGGACGCGGGTTGGGCGAGCCGGAGGGCAACGGTCGGGGCGGGGCCGCGTACAATCCGAGGGTTGGAGGTCCGCATGTCGTCCTTCGTCCTGAGCCTGATCGTCGCCGCGTCCACCGGGGCGCCCGCCCTGGCCGCCGTCGAGCTGCCCGACCCGCCGCCCATCGTGCGCCACCAGCTCGAGGAGGGCGCCGCCAAGCGCGCCGCCCACCGCGCCCTGGCCGATGCCGGGCTCGCCGGCACCAAGAGCTGGGCCGACCCGCAGCCGCCGGTGGGCTACGACGTCGAGCACTACGACCTCGACCTCCACCTCGACCCCTCCCGTCAGATCCTTTCCGGGACGGTGACGGCGACCCTGACCGCCACCGAGGCCGGCCTCGTCGAGGTCGCCCTGGACGCCGACCCGGGCCTGCGGGTGCTGTCGGTGATGCAGGTCGCCGACGGGCGCTTCCCCTACGACACCCCGCGGCCGCTGGCCTTCAGCCACCTCGAGGGCACCGTCACGGTCGCCCTGGCCCGGCCCCTCGACGCCGGCGAGGAGACCACGCTCCAGGTGGCCTACGGCGGCCACGCCTCCCGCCCGGGCCTGATCGGCTCCACCGGGGTCAACTGGTACTCCAGCGGCGGCGTGCCGGTGATCCACACCTTCGCCCAGCCCTACGGCGCCCGGGTCTGGTGGCCGTGCAACGACCGCCCCGACGACAAGGCCACCGTGACCCTGCGGGTGACCGTTCCCGAGGGCCTCGACGTCGCCTCCAACGGCCTCGAGCGGTCGTACGTCGACAACGGCGACGGCACCAGCACCGCGGTCTGGTCGTCGGCCTACCCGGTGCCCACCTACCTGGTGGTCATGCACATCTCGGACTTCGTCCACTCCGAGAGCACCTACACCGCCCTCGACGGCAGCACCACCATGCCGGTCGGTCTCTGGGCCATGCCGCCGGTGGCCGCCCAGGCCGAGGCCGACCTGGCCGTGACCCCGGAGCAGATCGGGGTCCTGGCGTCGCACTGGGGCGAGTACCCCTTCCTCGAGGAGAAGTACGGCAACGCCACGGTCTTCTTCGGCGGCGGCATGGAGCACCAGACCATGACCACTCTGTCGGTCTACTACGTCGGCGACCCGTGGATGGAGTGGCTCAACGTCCACGAGCTCGGCCACCAGTGGTGGGGCGACTGGGTGACCATGGACGACTGGCGCGACACCTGGCTCAACGAGGGCTTCGCGACCCACTGCGAGTGGCTCTGGGCCGAGCACAAGGGGCCCGACGTCCTCGCCCAGTACCTGCTCGACGAGGACTACCTGGGGCAGTTCCGGGGCCCGCTCTACGACAACCCCGAGCCCTTCTCCTGGACCATCTACGCCAAGGGCTCGTGGGTGGCCTGGATGCTGCGCGGGGTGATCGGCGACGTCGCTTTCTTCGACGCCATGGCCGCCTACCGCGCCGCCAACGCCGGCGCCACCGGCACCACCGACGAGCTGAAGGCGGCCATGGAGACGGCCTCCGGCACCGACCTGGACTGGTTCTTCGACCAGTGGGTCTACGGCCTCTACCGGCCGCGCTACGTCTACGAGTGGCGGAACGCGGCCGGCCCGGCGCTCGAGCTCACCGTCCGCCAGGTCCAGACCAACACCGGCCTTTACCGTATGCCCGTGGAGGTCCGGGTCACCACCACCTCCGGCGCCGAGGACCACCGGGTCTGGCTCGAGGCCGAGGCCGAGCAGACCGTCTCGATCCCGCTCGGTGAGCCTGCGGTCGCGGTCGAGCTCGATCCCGACACCCGGGTGCTCGCCGAAACCGCCCACGTCTCCGAGCCCGACCTGGAGCTCGGCCCCCTGTTCCCCGACGGCTACGACTTCGGCGTCGTGCTGCGCGGCACCGAGGTCCGGCGGCCCCTGCCCCTGACCAACGTCGGCGGCGCCGACCTGGTGATCGAGGCGGTCCTGCCCCCGGCCAGCGGCGGCTTCGCCGTCGACGGCCTCCCCGACCTTCCCCACACCCTCGCCCCCGGCGAGAGTCTCGACCTCGAGGTCGTCTTCAGCCCCGTGGGCCCCGGCCGTCAGTCGACCTGGTTCACGATCGTCAGCAACGACCCCGACCGCGACGGCGCAGCCTACGTCAACGCCCGCGCCGTCGGCGCCCTCTACGAGCAGGCCTTCCTCGCGGCCCCGCCGTCGGCCTCGGTGGGCCGGGTGCCCCTGGGTGGCGTCGGCGAGGCCTCCTTCGACGCCCTCAACCTGGGCTCCGTGGACCTCCCTCTCGAGACCGACGTCACCGGCGACGGCTTCATCCTCGGCAGGGCCCCCCGGCTCATCCCGGCGGGCGCCGAGGCCGAGGTCGTCGTCCGCTACCAGCCGACCGCCGTCGGCCCGGCCTCGGGCTCGGTGATCTTCCACACCGGCGACCCATCGAGCCCTCTCCACACCGTGACGCTCTCGGCCACCGCCGACGGCGCCCCGCGGCTCGAGCTCAGCCCCGCCGCCCTCTCCCTGGGCGTCGGCGACGGCTCGGCCACCGCGTCGGTCGGCCTGGCCAACACCGGAACCGAAGACCTTCTGGTGTCGGTGGCCGCGGCCGAGCCGCCCTTCACCGTCGTCAACCCGGAGGTGCTGCCCGCCACGGTCCCGGCCGGCAGCGCGGTCCTGCTCGAGGTCGGCCTCGACCCGGGCACGGCCCCGGGCACCCTCGCCGGCCACCTGGTGGTCCACAGCGACGACCCGGGGCTGCCGGTGGCCCGGGCGCCGCTGCGCGCCCACGTGGTCGATGGGCCCGTCGTCGAGGCGAGCTACGCCGCCGCCGCCCGCGGCCCCGGCCTCGGCGACGCCCGCTGGTCGACCACCGCGTTCCTGCTCAACCCCGGCGATGTCGCCATCCGCACCGACATCGTCTTCCGGCCCGGGGACCAGCGCTCCACCGACGCCCCCGACGCCGGCTTCGAGGTCCCGCCGCGCTCGCAGCGGGTGATCCGCGACCTGGTGGGCGCGGCCGGGGCCTCGGGCACCGGCGGCGTCAACCTGCGCTCCAGCGCTCCGGGCCTGGTGGCCACGTCCCGTACCTTCGCCCTAGACGGCGGCGCCACCTACGGTCAGGCGATCGCGGCCACCGACCACGCCCACGCGCTCGAGGGCGGCCGGCGCTACCTGCTGGCGGGCCTCGCCGGCAACGGTGGCTTCCGGACCAACGTCGGCGTCCTCAACCTCGGCGGGGAGCCGCTGACCGTCGACCTGTGGTTCTTCGACAGCAGCGGCGCGCCCCTCGGCAGCCGGCGCCTCGCCGCCCAGCCCGGGGCCTTCGCGCAGATCGTGGCGGTGCTGTCCAAGCTCACGGTCGAGGTCGTCCGGGGCGGCTACGCCACCCTCACCGCCGCCGAGCCCGGCGCCCGCTTCCTGGCCTACGCCTCGGTGGTGGACGACGCCTCCCACGACCCGACCCTGGCCCTGACCGAGGCGCTCGGCGCCCTGCCCGCCGGGGTCGACCTGGTGGTCCCGGCCGCGGCCTCCCTGGCCGGCGCCAACGGCACCCGCTGGCGCACCGTCCTCGACGTGGTCAACGCCGCCGAGCTCGAGCAGATGGTGACCGTCGAGTACCTGCCCGAGACCGGTCCCGCGGTCGCCAGCTTCCCCATGGCGGTCGCGCCCGGCGCGGTGTTGCGCTTCGAGGATGTGGTCGGCGGGCTGTTCGGCAGCACCGGCAAGGGCTGGCTTCGGGTGTCGGCGCCGGAGGGCGGCGTCCACGTCGCCAGCCGGACCTTCAACGACGACCCTTCGGGCACCTTCGGCCAGCTCATCCCGGCGACCCCGGTGACCGCCGCCTTCGGCGCCGACGACACGGCCGTGCTGGCGGGCCTGACCTCGCAGGGCGGCTTCCGCACGAACCTGGGTCTGACCTCGGTGTCGCCCGAGGCAACCACGTGCACCGTCGCCGCCTTCGCCGACGACGGGACCGAGCTCGGTGAGCTCCAGGTCGACCTCCCGGCCCAGCGCTTCGTGCAGATCGAGCGTGTCCTCGCCGACGGGCTCGGCTTCACCGGGACCGCCTGGGCGACGGTGCGCTGCGCCGAGCCGGCCGCCTTCCTCGCCCACGCCTCGGTGGTCGACGGGGCCACCGGCGACCCCACCTTCGTCGCCGCGGCGCGGCTGGACAGTGCGCCGTGACTTGGCGAGAATCGAGGCCGTGCGGTCGGGCACCGGCCGCAGCCGCCGTTGAGATACACTCGGAGCCGTGATGCAGGGACACCGACGCGGGCAGATCCTGGTGACGCGGGTCGACGATCCGGCCTACCACGCCATCGTCAACGTGCTGGGGCCGCTGGGCTTCGACATCCACCGTGCGCCCTGGGACGGCTACCTCACCGACCACGTCCAGATCACCCCTTTCGACGTGGTCATCGTCGGCTTCACCACCAGTGGGGATCCCCTGGACGGCTTCATCCGCGCCCTGCGCACCCGGGGCTCGGCCTGCCACCAGAGCGGGCTCATCGTGGTCGCGCCCGAGCGCCACCTGGACCTCGCCCGCCGCCACCTCGCCCACGGCGCCAACCGGGTGGTCGACGAGCGCGAGCTGTCGACCCACCTCCAGGAGATCGCCCTCGGCCTGATGGGGGTGGCGCCGAGGATCCCGGTCACCACCAACGCCCGGATCAAGATCCACGTCGAGGGCAAGCCGATCCAGTCCTTCTGCCAGACCCAGAACCTGTCGGCGAGCGGGGTGCTGATCCGCGGCTTCGCCCACTACCCGGTGGGCACCGACATCGACTTCGAGATCACCCTGCCCAACGACAAGATGCCGATCCGCGGCTCGGGCACGATCAGCCGCCGCACCGAGAAGCGGACCGAGCGCATCGACGGCCTCGGCATCCGCTTCACCTCGTTCCAGGGCAGCGACCAGAAGCGGCTCAGCGACTTCCTCACCGCCAGCGGCAGGCGCCCCGGCTAGGGGCTGAACCGCGAAGGCGCGAAGCACGCGAAGCCATCGCAGGCATCGCAGCGATCGCAGTTTTTACCGCAAAGGCGCAAAGGCAGGCGCAAAGGCGCAAAGACATCGCAGAGCCATCGCACCATCGCGGTTCAAAGCCATCGCACCATCGCAGCCATCGCAGTTTTTAATGCAGAGGGCGCAGAGGCGCAGAGACGCAGAGACATCGCAGACGTCGCATTCCAAAGCCACCGCAGGCATCGCAATCACGAAGACACGAAGACACGAAGGGGACGACGGGTTCGCCCTCGTAGGGACGGGTGTTACACCCTCCCCTACGAACGGCTGCCGGACTCGGCGTTTGGTTGCCGGGGAGGCATCGAGGGACCGAGGACGGTCGCGCGGCGCGCAGCGCACCAACAACGGGATCGGCCCTAACCCAGTCCTTCGTGTGCGATGGCTTCGTGTCTTCGTGTCTTCGTGGTTGCGACGATGCGATGCTTCGCGCCCTTCGCGAACTTCGCGTTGACCTGCGATGTCTGCGATCGCTGCGATGGTGCGATGGCTCGGGAAATGCGATGCTCCGCGCTCTCCGCGGTTCAAACTGCGATGGTGCGATGGCTTTGCGCCTTTGCGGTAAAAACTGCGACGACTGCGATGGCTTCGCGCCCTTCGCGCCTTCGCGGTTCGACTCGCCTCAGCCGTCGCGTTCGATGAGCCAGCCGGGGGTGTCGGAGCCGGTGAGAGGGGCCTCGCGGACCCGGCGGTAGCCGGGGGGCACCGGCGAGTCGGCGGTCACCACCTCGCGCCGGCCGGGGCGCTTGATGACGAGCGCGTTGGCGCCGCCGCCGTCGCAGGCCGGGCTCGAGGACTCGCCGATCACCACCCAGCCCTCCGGGACCTCCCGGCCGCGGCAGATCAGCCGGTTGCGGCGAGCCTTGTCCGAGCTCACCGCTTCGCCTGCTCCCGCCACATCCTCTCGAGCTCGTCCACCAGGTCGATGTCGGCGCGAATGCCGTTGACCTGGTTGATCTGGACGATGGTGGTGGGCGAGGTGATGTTGACCTCGGTGAGGTGCTCGCCGATGAAGTCGAGGCCGAGCAGGTGCAGACCGAGGGGGTTGAGGTCGTCGGCCACCACGCGGCAGGCCTCGAGCTGGCGGTCGGTCGGCGCCAGGGCCGCGGCGGTGGCGCCCTGGTGGAGGTTGGCGAGGCGCGAGCCCGCCGCCGGCACCCGCAGCACCGAGCCGAGCACCCGCCGGCCGATCGTCAGGATCCTCAGGTCGCCGCTGGACTCGATGGCCTCCAGGTAGGGCTGGACGATGACCTCCGGCCCCCACTCGGCCCAGAAGCGCTCCAGCGTGTCCCGGTCCACGTCCGACGGCACGAAGCTGATGCCGATGCCGCAGTAGGTGTTCTTGGGCTTGCACACCGCCTCGCCCGGCTGGGAGCGCACCGCCGCCACCAGCTCCTCGGGGCTCGAGGCGACGATGGTCGGGGCCGCGTACTCGGGGTAGCGCAGGTGGACGGTGTGCTCGGAGAGCTGGTAGGTGGCCGGCGGCCGGTTGACCTGGAGCACCGCCCGCGGCGCCGCCTCGAAGTGCTTGGCGTGGCGGATGAAGCGCTCGTTCACCGGCGGGTCGGCGCGGTGCAGCACCACCCGGTAGTCGGTGATCGGCGCGTCGTGGACCGGCCCCAGCTCCCAGAAGCGCCGGCTCGCCGGGTCGGCGGCGTAGATCGTGCGCACCGGCAGCGCCGACAGGTAGTCGAAGGAGGGCTGCTCGGCGTTGGACGCGTAGAGGTCCAGGTAGTCCACCTGGATGCCGCGGCGGATCAGCTCGACGCTGACGCAGACCCCCAGGTCGAAGACCGGGTTCAGGTTCTCCAGCGGGTCGGCGACGATGAGGTAACGCGTCTTCATGGGCGCGATCCTCTCATGGAAACAACCCGCGTGACCGGAACTTCCCGCCGACTCCGATGTCGCCCGGGGGTGTCGCGACACCCCCGGGCGACATCGGAGATTGAAGTCCCCATTTGACGCAATGCCGATTCATTGGCAGGATACGTCGATGCTGACGATCTGGCCGGTGCAGGTCTTCTCCGACAACTACGTGTGGGTCCTCGAGCGCGAGGGCTCGCGTCGGGTCGCCGTGATCGACCCAGGGGACGCCGGGCCGGTGCTCACAGCCCTCGATCGGCGCAAGCTCGAAGCCGCAGCCGTCCTCGTCACCCACCACCACCACGACCACACCGGCGGCGTCGTCGAGGTCGCCGAGCACTTCGGCGCCCCGGTCTACGGACCGGCCGGCGAGCCGGTCCCCGGCCTCACCGCGGGCGTCGCGGACGGCGACCGCGTGGAGCTCGACGACCTGGAGCTCGACCTGCGGGTCGCCGAGGTCCCGGGCCACACCGCCGGCCACGTCGCCTACCTGACCCCGGCCTTCGCCCTGGTCGGGGACACCCTGTTCGCGGGCGGCTGCGGCAGGGTCTTCGAGGGCACCTGCGAGCAGATGCACGCCTCGCTCCAGCGCCTCGCGAGCCAGCCCCCGGCCACCGCGGTCTACTGCGCCCACGAGTACACCGTCGCCAACCTGCGCTTCGCCCGCGCCGTCGAGCCCGACAACCGCGCCCTCGCCGACCGGCTGGCGGCGGCCCAGGCGGCGCGCGCCGCCGGCCAGGCCACCGTGCCGTCGCGCCTCGCCGACGAGCTCGCCACCAACCCATTCATGCGCTGCTCGCAGCTTGACGTGGTGGCGGCCGCCGAGGCCCGCGCCGGGCGCGCGCTCAACCCCGGGGCCGAGGTCTTCGAGGTCCTGCGCACCTGGAAGGATGGATTCAGCGCATGACCGCCGACGACCGCCCCAGGGTCCGCCTCTACTCGAGCGAGTTCTGCAGCTTCTGCTTCGCCGCCCGGCGGCTGCTCGAGGAGGTCGGCGCCGACTACGAGGAGATCGCCCTCGACGACGACCCCGAGCTGCACCGCTCGATCGCCGAGGCAGCCGGCAGCTGGTCGACGGTGCCAATGATCTTCATCGGCGACGAGTTCGTGGGCGGCTTCGCCGAGCTGCTCGCCCTGCACCGCAGCGGCCGGCTGGCCGAGATGCTGGAGGGCGCCGCCTGATGGCGACGCCCCGGACCCGGCTGAGGCTCGTCCTCTTCCAGGTCCGCAGCCACCGCACCTCGCTGCTCCAGGAGCAGAGCGCCTTCATCGAGCGCTGCGGGGTCGCCCGCAGTCAGTTCAGCTTCATCAACGTGGTCGACCGCCCGGACGTGGGCTGGCGGGACGTCGAGGACGCCCACGCCGTCCTGATCGGCGGCGCCGGCGCCTACTCGGTGACCCGGCGGCACCCCTTCACCGGGCCGCTCACCGACCTGGTCCTCGAGCTCATCGAGCGCGATCGGCCGGTCTTCGGCGCTTGCTGGGGCCACCAGTTCCTGGTCATGGCCACCGGCGGCTCCGTGATCGGCGACCCCGAGCAGAGCGAGGTCGGCACGTTCGCCGTCACCCTCAACCCCGAGGGCGCCGCCGACCCCCTCTTCGCCGAGACCCCGTCGCCGTTCTGGGCCCAGCTCGGCCACAACGACAGCGCCGTCGCTCTCGGACCCGGCTGGCTCGAGCTCGCCCACTCCGAGCGCTCCCGCTTCCAGGCGATCCGCCTCGCCGGCAAGCCGGTCTACGGCACCCAGTTCCACGCCGAGCTCGACGAGGAGCGGCTGCGCGAGCGGCTGCTCGTCTACCTCGAGGACTACGTCAAGGACGAGGACGAGCACCACCGCATCCTGCGCGGCCTGCGGCCCTCCATCGACGCCGACCGGCTCCTCGCCCGGTTCCTCGAGCTGTACGCGTAAATCCCGCGTCCGCGTCCGCGTCCGCGTCCGTGCCCGATGTGGCGACTCGGCGTCCCTTTCGCTCCCCCTCCAGATCCCGCGACGCAAGGGTGCCAACAACCCGCCGAGACCCGAGCCGTCGGACCCGAAGCCGGCGAGTCGGACGCGGACGCGGACGCGGACGCGGGGCATCACAGCGCTTCGGGCACGGACGCGGACGCGGGAGGAGCGGCGTACAATGGCCGACCGGGGAGGCCCACCATGAAGAAGCTGATCGTCTTTCTCACCATCGCGGTGCTGGCGGCGGGCGTGGTCCTGTCGGCGGCGGACGACGACGTCGAGGCCCGCCTCGAGGCGCTGGAGAAGCGCCTCCAAAACGCCGGCCACGAGCGCGACGTCCTGGCGAAGCTGGTCGACGACGTGCTCTGGACCGACCGGGTCGGCGACGTGGCGGTGGTCGAGAAGGTCCGCATCTACGGCCCCCCCAAGTGGCGAGAGGACAACCCCACCGGCATCGGCGCCGGCAACCCGGTCAAGTTCTACAGCTACCTCTTCACGCCGAAGGGCTTCGACGGCGCCGGCAAGCTGCCGCTGCTGGTGCTGCCCCACGGCGGCGTCCACGCCGACTTCACCACCTACTACGCCCACATCGTGCGCGAGCTCTCAGCCCAGGGCTACATCGTCGTCGCCCCCGAGTACCGCGGTTCCACCGGCTACGGCAAGGGCTTCTACGAGTCCATCGACTACGGCGGCCGGGAGGTCGGCGACGCCCTCGCCGCCCGCGACTGGGCGGTGGCCAACCACCCCCGGGTCGACCCCGACCGGGTCGGCATCCTGGGCTGGAGCCACGGCGGGCTGATCACCCTGATGAGCCTCTTCGACCACCCCGATTCCTACGTCTGCGGCTTCGCCGGCGTGCCGGTCTCCAACCTCGTCATGCGCATGGGCTACCTGGGCCAGGACTACATGGCCCACTACGAGGCCGACTACCACATCGGCGCTGACGTGGAGTCGAACCTCGAGGAGTACAAGCGGCGCTCGCCGGTGTACAACGTCGACAAGCTGAAGCGGCCGCTGCGCATCCACACCAACCCCCACGACGAGGACGTCAACGTCATCGAGGTCGAGCACCTCATCCAGGCCCTCGAGGCCGCGGACAAGGACTTCGAGTACGAGATCTACGACGTCCCCGGCGGCCACAGCTTCGACCGCCTCGACACCCCCGAGGCCTGGGCCGCCCGGCGCGAGATCTACGACTTCCTCGCCCGCTACCTGAAGCCGCCCAACCCCAAGATCTCCCTCGGCCTCACCCCCGAGGGGCGCGCGGCGCCCTGATCCCGCGTCCGATGCGATGACCCGCGTCCGCGTCCGCGTCCGAGACGGACGATGGCATCACCAGCGAGCCCTTGCGCAACTGACAACTCTCGGCCTTCAACGATCCGACAGGGACGGCCCGGGATTCACAGAGCGCTCAACGTCGTTTCGTGGTCTCCGGTGAGCTCGGCGTGCTCACGAAAGCGTTCTCGGCGGACACGGCTGTATCATTTCGGACGCGGACGCGGACGCGGACGCGGACGCGGCTTGTCCCCCACCCGCCCTTGACAGCGCAGCTCCACAGACTTACACTTCCCTTACACCATGACCGTGATCCCCCACCCTGCGGCAGCCGCCCAGCGCGCCGAAGCGCCCAGGTTGCTCGAGCAGCTGCGGCGCGCCATCCGGGTCCGCCACTACTCCCTGCGAACCGAAGAGGCCTACCTCGCCTGGATCCGCCGCTTCTTCGCCTTCACCCGCCGCCACCCCAGGGAGCTCTCCGCCGACCAGATCAACGCCTTCCTCACCCACCTCGCCGTCCGCGGAAGAGTAGCCGCCTCCACCCAGCGCCAGGCCCTCAGCGCCATCCTCTTCCTCTACCGCGAGGTCCTCAAGCTCGACCCCCCGTGGATCGACAACCTGGTCCGCGCCCGCCAGCCCAAGCGCCTGCCCACCGTGCTCTCCAGGGACGAGGTCGCCGCC
>DATHSO010000071.1:0-11094 GCA_035464095.1 Candidatus Methylomirabilota bacterium
GCCGGCACTACAAGACATCGAGCGCCATTGTAGGGCCGGCGCCCCCGCCGGCCAATCCGCGTTTCAACACGGCAACACATCGTAGGTCACGGCATTTCTGCAAGCGGCTCACCCTCCTGACGAGGCGCAATCCAGGTCCCGTTGAGTGACGACGTTGAAAATGATACTCTGTCTCCGCCGGGAATCCGGAACAAGATCAGGTGGGAACGCAGGTCCAGGCTGCTCGCGTCACGAGCACGAGCTTCGGCGAGCCGGTGGAGGAACGCATGATCGGTCAGAAGCTGGCGAGCTACACGATTCTCGACAAGCTCGGCGAGGGCGGCATGGGAGAGGTCTGGCGGGCCGAGGACAGCAATCTCGGGCGCCAGGTCGCCATCAAGATCCTGCCCGAGGCCTTCACCTCCGACGGCGAGCGTCTGGCGCGCTTCGAGCGTGAAGCGCGGCTGCTGGCCGCCTTCAACCACCCGCGGATCGCCGGCATCTACGGTCTCGAGCACGTCGACGGACGCAGGATGCTGGTCATGCAGTTGGCCGAGGGCGAGACCCTCGCGGCTCGCATCGACCGGGGGCCGGTGCCGCTCGAAACGGCCCTCGGGATCGCCCTCCAGATCGCCGAAGGGCTGGAGGCGGCCCACGACAAGGGGATCGTCCACCGCGACCTGAAGCCGGCCAACATCACCGTCACCGGCGACGGCCGGGTGACGATTCTCGACTTCGGCCTCGCCAAGGCCATCGAGCACTCCGGGACGGCGTCCGGCTCGGGGGCGAGCAGCCTCTCCCTGTCGCCGACCCTGACCGGGGGGACGACCACCGCGGGCGTGCTTCTCGGAACCGCCGCCTACATGAGCCCGGAGCAGGCGCGTGGCGACAGCGCGGATCGCCGCGCCGACATCTGGGCCTTCGGCATCGTCCTCATGGAGATGCTGACCGGCAGGCGGGTCTATGCCGGCCGCACGGTCTCCGATACCCTCGCCGGCGTCCTTGCCCGGGAGCCGGACTGGGACGATCTCCCGCGCGGCATCCCGCCACGGATCCGCCACCTCCTCGAACGCTGCCTGGACAAGGAGCCCGGCCAGCGGCTCCAGGCCATCGGCGAGGCCAGGATCGCCATCGAGCGGTTCCTGGCCGACCCCGACGCCGACCGGGCGGACGCTGCCGATGCCCATCGCGTGGGCGGGCCGAAGCGGTGGCTGCCGTGGGCGGTCGCGGGCCTGGTCGTGGCGATGGCGATTCCGCTCGCGCTGCTGTGGCCTCGCGGCGGGCCCGACCAGCCCACCATGCGGCTCGAGGTCAAGGTGTCGGACGACCCTCTGTTCGTCAACCTCGGCGCCTCCGCCGAGCTCTCCCCCGACGGCAGCCGGATCGTCTACGTGACCGACGGCGACGGCGGTCGCACCCTGTCGGTGCGCTCCCTCGACCAGCTCGAGGGCACGCCTTTGGTGACCGGGAGCTCGCAGGCCCAGCCCTATCAACCGTTCTTCTCGCCCGACGGCCAGTGGGTCGGGTTCGTCACGCCGGTGGAGCTGAAGAAGGTGCCGATCACGGGCGGCACGCCCATCGCCCTGTGCAAGGTCAACCGCAGCCGCGGCGCCAGCTGGGGCCCGGACAACACGATCGTTTTCGCTCCCGACCGCAACGGCGGCCTGTTCACGGTCTCCGCTGCCGGCGGCGATCCCGTGCCGCTCACGACGCTCGACGAGAGCAGCGACGAGGCCGCCCACTACTGGCCCCAGGTGGTGCCCGGGGGTCAGGTGATCTTCACGGTCCTCCACCAGGGCTCGGGCGTTGCCGACGAGGGCGTGATCGAGTCGGTGGACCTGGAGACCGGGGAGCGCCGGGTGCTTCACCGGGGCGGGGCCTACGGGCGCTGGGTGCCTTCGGGCCACCTCGTGTACGTGCGGGAGAACACCCTGTTCGCCATGCCCTTCGACATCGCCAGCATGACGGCCACCGGCTCGCCGGCGCCGGTGGTCCAGGGGGTGACGACCAACAGCGGCAACGGCGGCTCCCAGGTCAGCTTCTCGTCGAGCGGGACCCTGGCCTACGTGAGCGGCATCATCGGCGTGCCCGAGTACCCGGTGCTGCAGATGAACCGGCAGGGCGTCGTGTCGCCACTGTGGGAGGAGCCCGGCACCTACGCCTGCCCGAAGCTCTCCCCCGACGGCAGCCGTCTCGCCCTGACCGTGCTCCGGGACGGCAACTGGGACGTCTGGGTCTACGACCTCGAGCGCGAGGTCGCCACCCGCCTGACCTTCGACGAGGGCTACGACGGCGACCAGGTGTGGTCGCCGGACGGCCGGTACCTGACCTACACCTCCGACCGGGACGGCCGCGAGAACCCCTACCTCAAGCGTGCCGACGGTTCGGGCGAGCCCGAGCGCCTGGCGGCGATCGACCACGACTTCTGGGCGACCTCCTGGTCGCCCGACGGCAAGTGGATCCTGGGCGAGGTCCAGGCGGACACCTTCGACCTCTGGGCGGTTCCGGCCGACGGCTCGGGGGAGCCGGAGGTCTTCCTGGCGACCCAGTTCTTCGAGCGCTTCCCGGCGATCTCGCCGGACGGCCGGTGGGTGGCTTACATGTCCGACGAGTCCGGCCGGTCCGAGGTCTACGTGCGGCCGTTCCCGGCGGCCGCCGGCAAGTGGCAGGTTTCCGATGGCGGCGGCAGCTGGCCGGCGTGGTCCCGCGACGGCTCCGAGCTCGTCTTCCGCAGCCAGGACGGGCTGATGACGGCATCGGTGTCGACCGCCGACGGGAGCTTCCGCGCCGGCCGGCCCCAGCTGGTGGCGCGCGGCGCGTTCTCCGGCGACCAGGTCGGCATCGCGGTCAGCGGCAGCATCTTCTCCGACTTCGAGCCGATGCCCGGCGACGCGGGCTTCGTTGTCCTGCTCGGGGGCGAAGGGCTGGGCGGCGCCCAGAGCAACGTCACCCTGGTGACCAACTGGTTCGAGGTGCTGCGGGCCACCTTCCCCGGCTCCTGACGAAAAGCGGGGGGCCGCGCCGCTGCGCCGCAACCGCGGTCAGAACCGCAGGCGACCGGTCGTCGTCACGGTCGGTTGTCCACGACGGTCCGTCCTCGGCGATCGTCGACCGAGCGCACGCCGGCGTGTCGGGGTCGTGGCTCAGTGCCCGCCGTCGCCGTCGACCGAGCGGACGGTGTCGCCGCCGGCTGCCACGCCGTCGCCCCATCCGTGCCCGGTAATGCCTCGATTCCGCCGTCGTCCGGGTCCCCACGCCGAGCCACCGTGGGAGCACTGGAGGTGCAGCCATGACGATGACCACGGAGGAGATGGGACAGGCGTTGATCAGGAGGGTGCGCGGACCGGTGCGGCTGCTCGTCGTGGCGATCGCGGCCGTGGTCCTGCTCATACCCCTCGAGATGGTCCGGTCGGTGGTGAGCGAGCGCTTCCACACCTACCAGGGGGTGGTGGCGGAGATCGCCGGCTCGTGGAGCGGCGAGCAGCGCCTCGCCGGCCCGATTCTGGTCGTGCCCTACCGCGAGCGGGTCGAGGTGCGGGACGAGTACGTGACGCCCGGGGGCGAGCGCAAGGTGAGCCATCGGTGGCAGACCTGCGACCGACAGGCGGTGATCCTCCCCGAGACCCTGAACGTCGAGGGCAGACTCGAGCCCGAGCTGCGCCGGCGCGGCATCTACGAGGTTCGGGTCTACACCTCGGAGCTGACCCTGTCCGGGGCCTTCCGCGACCTGGAGGCCGCCATCGCCTCCCTGGTGCCGGCGGAGCGTCTCGAGGTGGTGGAGTGGTCGAAGGCGGTGGTGGCGGTGGGGCTGTCCGACCCGCGCGGCATCGTGTCGGTGGAGGGCTTCGACCTCGGCGGCCGCGCCGCCCAGGCCCGTCCCGGGACGACCCTCGACGGCACGCTGCCGACCGGGTTCCACGTAGCGGTGACCGGGCTCGACGGCGGTGATCTCGAGTTTCGCCTGCCGATGGTGGTGCGCGGCAGCGACAGCCTGAGGCTCCTGCCCCTGGGCGAGACCACCCGGATCTCGCTCGCCTCGACCTGGCCCCACCCGAGCTTCGTGGGCGAGGTGCTGCCGGCCGAACGCGAGGTGACGGCGGACGGCTTCACCGCCGAGTGGACGATCCCGCTGCTCAACCGCTCCTACCCCCAGGTCTGGCGGGCCGGGAGCGCGGTGGCCGTCGACGAGATCGCCGCCGGGGTGCGCCTGTTCGAGCCGGTGGCCCTGTACGACCTGGTGACGCGGGCGGTGAAGTACGGCCTGCTGTTCATCGTCCTCACCTTTCTCACCCTGGGTCTGGTCGAGGTGGTGACCGGCGCCAGGCTGCGCCTGGTCCAGTACCTCCTCGTGGGCATCGCCCTGGCCCTGTTCTTCCTGATCCTGATCGCCCTCGCCGAGCACCTGGGCTTCGCCGTCGCCTACCTGCTCGCGGCTTCGGTGGTGGTTGTCCTCAACACCCTGTACTGCGCCGCGATCCTCGGCCGGGCCGGGATCGCCGCGGTCGTCGGCGCGGTGCTGACGGCCACCTACGGCGTCCTCTACCTGATTCTCGAGGCCGAGGATTTCGCCCTGCTCGGCGGCACCGCCCTGCTGGTCGTCGCCCTGGCGACCACCATGTGGTTCACGCGGCGGCTCAGGGAGGAGCCGGTGCCGGTCGAGCTTCAGAGCTTCAGCGCCGAGTAGGGGCCCTGACCGCCACCACGCGCCGGACGGGGCCGGCGGGCACCGTCCGCACCCCGTCCAGGGGCTCGCCGGAGATGTCGTCGAGGTAGAGAGGGCGCCTGCCGAGCTCGGCAGCCAGGAGCGCGACCAGGTCGCGATCGTCCATCAGGAAGCGGTTGATGGCGTCGACGTCGGGTCGCCGCCCCTCCACCATCTGCAGGTACTCGACCACCGGGACGGAGTCCCAGAAGCCGGCGAACAGCGCTCCGGGCTCGAGCTCGGCGAGGATCGCCTCGCCGCGGTCGCGTCCGCTCCAGTCGTTTGAGAGATCGACCCTCGGGCCGTTCCAGACCACGGAAACGGCCACGGCGGCCACCATCACGAGGCGAAGCGCACGTCGTCCGCCGAGGTGCCGCGAGCGTGCGAGCAGGTCGTCGAGCCAGTGGTAACCGACCGCGGTCCACAACGCCCACACCAGGTACGAGCCGAGGAACATCGTGTCCTTGTCCACGACCCGGTAGTCGATGTAGAAGGCGGCGGTCACCCCGAACATCAGAGCCAGGGCGACCCCGAGGGGTGGGCGGCGTCGAACGAGCAGAACCGCGCCGACGATCCCCGGGCCGATTCCGATTCCCAGGAATGTCCGCCACAGCTCGGCCACGAAGTGGCCGGTCTCCACCACGAGCTCCGACGCGGAGTAGGCCAGCATCTGCCCCGCGAAGGCTCGGCCCGACACCATCCACCAGAGACCGGAGAGGCTCGTCAGGTCGACCGGGACGAAGGCGCCGCCGGCATCGTAGCGACCGGCGTAGTTGAACTCCGGTCGCGTCAGGTGGAGCAGCGGCAGGTACAGGTAGACGGAGAGGCCGGCGACGAGACCGCCGGCGGCTGCGGCCAGTGAGCGCCAGTGCAGCGCGGACCGCCGGTCGTGGGCGAGGACGAACCACAGACACCCCGGCGCGAGCAGGACGGTGGCCACGTGGTTGCCGCTCGCGAGCCCGACCGCGAAGGTGGCGGCCGCGAGCCGTGCCGGCGTCGGGTCGTCCTGCCAGCGCAGGAGCAGGAGCAGGATCCCCGCCGTCAACGCGGTGTGCAGGGTGTAGACCTCGGCGACCAGGGACATGGCCCAGAAGTACCGGCTCGAGGCGAGCAGGCCGAGAGCGCCGGCGGCCGCCCAGGGTCCGACGCCGAGCCGTTTCAGGAGACGGTGTCCGAGGAAGATGGTGAGCGCGCCGCACACCGCCGACAGGACGTTCATGCGGAAGCCGACGTCGCCGATCGGGAGCTCGCTCCACAGGCGGCCGATGAGCAGGTACAGGGGGTAGCCGGTGGCCCGGACGATGCCTCCGGTGGCGGCCGCGGTGGTGAGCTCGGCGCTGTCCAGGTTGTACACCGTCGGGGCGGCGGTCATGACGTAGACCGTGAACGGCAGCGCGAACGCGACGAGGTCGGCGAACCCGGGACGGACCCCCGATCGAAGCACCGGCCGCTTCACCGATGCCGTGCCGCCATGGCCGTCGGCTCGCGCCGCCCGCGACTCCCCCATGTCCGCATCCTCCGTCTGCGCAGAGCCGCCGGGCGGTGGGCCGGCGCCCCCGGCGCGGCCGAGGGCGCCTTCTCGCGCGTCGGACGTTCCGTCAGTCCTCCCGCTGCGGCGGGATCGTGATCGGGTCGCCGTCCTTGTTGACCCGGAAGGCGCGCACGTAGACCGGGCCGCTGGCCTCGACCTCGAGGCGTTTCACGGCGCCGTCCTGGCTCGGGTCGATGACGGCGATGATGCTGTTGACTTGGATCAGCTCGCCGCCCCGGACGAAGAGCCGGGTGTCGCCCTCGGAGTCCCCGGTGGCGCCGTCGTAGAGCTCGACGTCGAGGACCACCGTTGCCGTGCCCGGGTTGAAGGCCGCGATGTGGCTGCGCTCGCGGCCCGACGGCGTCAGCGCTTCGCGCAGCCCGAGCAGGTGGTAGGTGGCTCCAGGGACCAGGAGCTCGTCGGGCACCATGCCCGGGATCGCCTGTCCGGCCGTACCGATCACCGCGCCGCCGGCGTCGCGGAAAATGGCGAACTCGCGCGCCGAGGAGCTGATGAGGGTGTCGTTCTGGGAGGTCAGCCGGAGGGCCCCGACCCCCTGGATCCCGAACAGGTCGCCGACGATGTCCTCGAAGCCGAGAGTGCCGCCGGCCGGAATGGTGAAGGTGGTGTTGGCGGCGACGCCCGGCACGCCGCGGGCGAAGAACTCGGCGAAGACCACCGCCATCTCGTCGCTCAGGTTGGTGACGGTGGCGGAGCCGCTGAACTCGTCGAAGCCCTGGATCGGCCCGACCTCGAGGAGCGTCACCTCGGAAGCGCCCTGGGTGACCGGCAGGATCGTCGTCGGGTCGCTGGTGCCCTCGTAGGCGATGTTGCCGTCGAGGATGCTGGCATAGGCAAGGGCCATCCCCGAGCTCACCTCCACCGCGACCACGATGTTGTCGCGCGGCGCGATCCGGAAGACCTCGAAGATGTTGTTGAGCTGCCGGTTGTCGCCGTCGTCCAGGTCGAAGGTCCGGCCCGCGGCGAGGGCGGAGCCGATGGGGTCGAGGGGGGTCACGGTGACCGAGGTGCCGTCCGTCAGAGCCATGAGCCCGACATTGACCCGGTAGACCTGGGCGTTGACGGTGCTCGCGAGGTAGCCCGTCTGACCGGCGACGATGGCGTCCGCCTCGGTCAGTGCCGGGAAGAACTGTCCGAACTCGCTGCCGTCGTCATTGCGCGCGAAAACCACGCTCTGGGCGAACAGCTCGTCGTCCGGGCTCGGTCCGCCGTTGTCCGTGAGCTCGAGCCGCAGGCTGCCGACAGCGTCCTCGCCGCCGCCGATGCCGAACCACTCGGCGAGGGGGTCGGTGACGCTCACCAGGGTGTCGCCCGGCAGAGCCACGGTCGTCACGCGCGGATCGCCCCCGAAGTCGGATCGCGGCGTGTAGGTGATCCGTACCTCCTTGTCACCGCCACTGGAGTGGAAGAGCTCGACGCGCGAGGTGAAGAAGGCGCCGCTTCCCTCGACCCTGGCCACGGCCGGAATCGCCACCGTCCGGTAGGCCTGGGTGAACTCCTGCCACCCGAAGGGCTCGCTGGTGAGGGACACGAATGGTGCCATCGCGGCGCCGGAGCAGACCACGACGACGGCCACGACCGACGGGTTGAAACGTCTCACTGTCGACCTCCTGCGTGCTTTCGCGGCCGATCCGAAGGCAACCGCGGCTGACGTCGGGAGCCGGCTTCGGGGTCGGACGTCTCCGCTGAAAGCGTCCCGTTCCTCCTGATCGGACGGGTTGTTCACGACAAGCTACACTTCGATGGTGCCAAATATTCCGGAAACGCTGTCGCGGTTGGCGGTGCCGCGCCGGCTCGCGGTCCCCCTGGCGGCCTTCCTCGTCAGCCGCCTCGGCATCTTCGCGGTCGCGTACCTCGCCGATCCGCTGATCGTCGACAACGCGGCGCCGCCGCCGTACCACATCCGTCCCGACAACGTGCTGCTCGACGTCTTCGGCAGCCGCTGGGACACCGGTTTCTACCTCAGCATCGCCGACGAGGGCTACCGATACGGCGGTGTCGATCTGCCCTCGGTGGCCTTCTTCCCGCTGCTGCCGCTGCTGATCAGCGTCATCGCCCCCTTGGTGGGCGATCCCCTGGTCGCCGGCGTGCTGATCGCCAATGGGGCCCTCCTGGGAGCGACGGTGCTGCTGTACCGCCTGGCCGCGGACGAGTTCGGGGATGCGGTGGCGTCGCGCTCGGTCTGGTACCTGCTGATCTTCCCGACGTCGTTCTTCGGCTCCGCCATCTACAGCGAGTCACTGTTTCTTCTCGGGGCCGTGGGCGCGCTCTACTTCGCCCGGCGAGGCAGCTGGCCGCTGGCGGCCCTGTGCGGCTTCGCGGCGGGGTTCAGCCGGTTCGTCGGGATCGTGGCGGCGCCCATGCTCCTGCTCGAGTGGTGGGACCAGCGCCGGAGGCGACCCGCGACATCCCGCCCTCCGGCCGCTGCGGTGGCGGCCGCGGCCGTCCCGGCCCTGGCGACGGGGGCGTACATGCTCTACCTGTGGCGGGTCTTCGGCGACCCGCTGGCGTTCGCCCACGCGTCGTCGGCCTGGGGCCGGGAGCTCAGCTCGCCCCTTGCCATGGTGGGCGACCTGTTCGCGCGCCCCGCCGAAGGCTGGCGGTCGGCCCTCCTGGCGGGTCGGCTGCCGCTGGACGGCTGGATCGACCTGTTCGCCGTGCTCGCGTTCCTGGCCCTCGGAGGCGTCCTTCTGCGGCAGCGCCGGTGGAGCGAGGGGGCCCTGGTCACCCTGGGGGCGCTGATCCCCCTCGCGTCGGGCCTCCTGATGAGCCAGCGGCGCTACATGTGGGTGCTGTTCCCGGTTTTCGTCCTCCTCGGGCGGTGGGGCGAGCGGGTCTGGGTGGACCGGGCCGTGACCGTCGCCTTCGCCCTCGGCCTCGCCCTGTTCACCGCGCTCTTCGCCAACTGGTACTGGGTCGGATAGTCTCCCACCGGCGGCCGCGGCCCGGCCGTGGCGGATGCCTGCCGGCGGCGGCGGGCGAGGCCGGCGCGACGGACGTCACCGATTCCCCGAGGGTCTTCTGCTAGGCTCGGGGGTGGAGGGCAGAGGAGGTCGGAGATGAGGAGCTTGTTTTTGGTGGGTTTCGTGGCCACTGGCCTGGCGGTGGCCTCAGTCGCGAGCGCTTCGGACGCCCGTCCCGTCGCCCGGCCCTTCGACGACGCGGTCGAGCTCGGCGTGCCGTCGTACTGCGTGGATCGCGAGAGCGTCCGGATCCCCACCGACCACCTGGTGGCCGGGGCCGAGCACATCCTCGACCAGCAGTGCCACAACGGCGGCTTCGGCTGGCCCCACGACGACTGCTCGGCGACCTTCCACAACATCACGGGGCCGATCCTGCTCGGGGTCCTCGGGACCTACTCGTTCACCCGGGACGCGGGCCAGCTGCTCGGCGCGGTCAACGGCGGCGTCTTCGACCTCTCGTCCACCTACGACAACGGGGAGGCGCGGTTCGCGACCTTCACGCCCGCGTTCCTGATGGCGGTCGCCAGGGCCGCCGACAACACCACCTTCTCCACCTTCGTGGCCGATGGGCTGTTCGACGAGCTCGCGGCCGGAACCTACAGCCCCGACGACTTCGACACGGCGGGCTGGATCGACCACGTCGAGGCCGGGCGCAGCGGCGCCTGGGTCAACCTCCGGCCGTGGGAGTTCCACACCCTGATCCCCGCCGCCCGGGTGCTCGGCCAGGCGGGCCAGGACGCGCTCTTCGAGCAGGCCGTCCTGGACGGGTTGGCGACGCTGGACAACGGCGCTCCGGCCACCGTCTACTCCGACGTCGTCGGGATCGCCGGGGCGGTCCGCGGCCTCGCGGCGGCGCGCCGGCTGGCGTTTCCCGCCGTGGTGGCCCCCCTGCACAGCGGGGTCGACGGTCTCGACAGCCTGGAGGGTCTGGCAGCCTACCTGGCGAGCCTCCAGAACCCGGACGGCTCCTGGGACTGGCACTCGAACCTGGCCGCGCCGGTGCTCGAGGACGAGGACGTCCAGACCACCGCCTACGCCCTGCTGGCGCTGCTCGAGGCCGACGTGCTCACCGCCGCCAGCTACCGGCCCGCCACTGCCCTGGCGCGGGACTGGCTGGTCTCGATGCAGCTCGTCAACGGCGGCTTTCCCCAGTGGCCCGGCGGCGACGAGAACACCGAGGTCGAGGGCGAGGCTCTGACCGCCATCGCCGCCTTCGACGCCACCGTGTTCGTGGACGGCTTCGAGTCGGGCACCACCGACCTGTGGGCCGCGACGACGCCCTGACCCTCCGTCCGTCGGGCCGCCCGGCGCCGCCGCGGCGAAACCAGGTCGGCTCGAACCGCGTACCATAGGGACGAAGGGGGGAGGAAGGCAGCACCATGCTCGTCCGATCCAGCTTCGTCCTCGCTGCGGCCGCCCTCGCCGCCCTCGGAGTCGGCTGCGCCACCACCACCCCGGCCATCCCGCGGCCGGTCACCGAGCCGGTGGTCGACCGGCCGGGCAGCGACCTCGTGCGCTACCGCGACGCGACCGTCGAGGTCGTCCTCGACACCGGCTTCGCCGACTCGAACCTGGGCGCCGACTGGCTGGTCCTCAACGCCGCCTTCAGCGGCATGACCGGGGCGGCGACCGCCATCGGCCGCGACCGCGTATCGGTGCGGACCCCGGACGGGACCACGATCCCGCTGCCGTCCTACCGCGAGTTCCGGGCCGCCTTCGACGATCTCGCCGCCATCCAGCGCCGCGCCGCCCTCGCCAGTCAGCCCCTGGACTTCACCCGGGGCGGGCGACGGGCCTGCGGCATCAACTTCATGCCCGACCCGGGCTCCGGGGTCACCGCCAACACCGTCCTCCACGTCTCCAAGAACGAGCTCTGCGTCGGGCTGCTCTACTTCCCG
>DATHSO010000072.1:0-1706 GCA_035464095.1 Candidatus Methylomirabilota bacterium
CTGCGCACGGTCCGCGACCGCGGCCTGCTGTCGTCCCAGGACACTCGCGCCCTGCTCAACGGCGCCGCGGTTCTCGACGTCCGCGGCGCCGACACCATGATCGAGAACGTCATCGGGGTGATGGGCCTGCCCATCGGCCTCGGGGTCAACTTCCTGGTCAACGGCAAGGACCACGTGGTGCCGCTGGTGGTCGAGGAGCCGTCCATCGTGGCCGCCCTCAGCTACGCCGCCAAGACCGCCCGGGCCGCCGGCGGCTTCACCGCGACCAGCGACGACCCGATCCTGATCGGCCAGATCCAGCTCGTTGACGTGCCCCACGCCGCGCGGGCGCGCCAGGTCCTGGAGAGCCGCAAGGAAGAGATCCTCAACCTCGCCAACAGCCTCCACCCGCGGATGGTGGCCCGAGGCGGCGGCGCCGTCGACCTCGAGGTCGTGCTCCACCCCAGGTCCAGCGAGACGGTGGAGATGCTGGTGGTCCAGCTCCTGGTGGACACCCGGGACGCCATGGGGGCGAACCTGGTCAACACCATGTGCGAGGGCATCGCCTCGTTCGTCGAGAGCCTCACCGACGGCAAGGTGTTCCTGCGCATCCTCTCCAACCTCGCCGACCGGTCGCTGGTTCGGGCGCGGGTGGAGATCCCGGTCGCCGCCCTCGCCGGCAACGGCCACGACGGCGAGCAGGTGCGCGACGGCATCATCATCGCCAGCCAGTTCGCGGCCGTCGACCCGCACCGTGCCGCCACCCACAACAAGGGAATCATGAACGGCATCGACGCCGTCGCCCTGGCCACCGGCAATGACTGGCGAGCGGTGGAGGCGGGCGCCCACGCCTACGCCGCCCGCGGCCCCCGCTACACCTCGCTGTCGCGCTGGTCCAAGGGCGACGACGGCGCCCTCGTCGGCAGCATCGAGCTGCCGCTGCGGGTCGGCATCGTCGGCGGGCCCATGCAGTCCAACCCGTCGGTGGGCATGAACCTCCGCCTGACCCGGGTGGAGTCGTCCCAGGAGCTCGCCGAGCTCATGGCCGCGGTCGGCCTGGCCCAGAACTTCTCGGCCCTCAGGGCGCTGGTCACCGACGGCATCCAGCGCGGCCACATGACCCTGCACGCCCGCACCGTCGCCACCGCGGCCGGCGCGACCCCGGAGATCTTCGACACCGTGATCGAGCGCCTCGTCGAGTCGGGCGAGATCAAGGTCTGGAAGGCCCGGGAGATCGTCGCCGAGATCCGCGCCCAGCTCGGGGCCGACATGACCCGGGAGGACCACCCGGAGCTGGCGGCCGGGCACGGCAAGATCATCCTGTTCGGCGAGCACGCGGTGGTCTACGGCAGCCGCGCCATCGCCGCCCCGGTGCCCCTGGCCGTCAGGGCGCGGGTGGTGGACGACGACGAGGGGGTGTGGCTGGTGGTCCCCCGCTGGGGCGTCGAGCAGCGGCTGCGCTCCGACCCGGCCATGCGGACCTCCTACGAGGAGCCCGCCGCCCTCATCCTCGAGCACCTGGGCCTCTCCGAGCGGCCGATGCGGATCGTGGTCCACCCCGAGCTGCCCCGGGCCATGGGGCTCGGCGGCTCCGCCGCGGTGGCTGTGGCCATCATCAGGGCCCTCGACCGCCACTTCCGTCTCGGCCTGTCGGACGACGAGGTCAACGCCCTCGCCTACCGCTGCGAGTGCGTGGCCCACGGCACGCCGTCGGGCCTCGACAACAC
>DATHSO010000073.1:0-24561 GCA_035464095.1 Candidatus Methylomirabilota bacterium
GGGGGGGGCGACTGTTCACTGCCACTGCCACTGCCACTGCCACTGCCACTGCCACTACCACAGTAGCTGATCGGGATAGTCGTCGATCATGCTGCGGCTCCCATCGGGCACGGACGCGGACGCGGACGCGGACGCGGGAGGGGCGACCGAGCTACACTGCCACCCGCGGGAGGAGCGACGCCAATGCGGATCGCCATCGCCCAGCTCGACTACACCATCGGCGCCTTCGACGCCAACTTCGAGCTCATGGCCGGGGCGGTGGCCGGGGCCCGCAGCCGGGGCGCCGAGCTGGTGGTCTTCTCCGAGCTCGCCACGGTCGGCTACCCGCCGGGCGACCTCCTGGAGCGGCCGGACTTCGTGTCCCGCAACCTCGTCCAGCTCGACCGGGTAGCGGCCCTGTCCGACGACGAGCTCGGCCTGGTGGTGGGCTACGTCGACCGCAACCCCTCGGGCCGGGGCAAGGGGCTGCTCAACTCGGCGGCCCTGTGCCTGGGCGGCCGGCCGGTGGCGCGCTATCACAAGTGCCTGTTGCCGACCTACGACGTCTTCGACGAAGCCCGCCACTTCGAGCCGGGCGGGCCTGCGAAACCGCTGCTCTTCAAGGGTGTTCGCCTCGGCGTCTCGGTGTGCGAGGACGTCTGGGCCGACCCCGACCTGGACGGCCGCAGCCTCTACCACCGGGACCCGGTGCTCGAGCAGGTGGAGGCCGGCGCCGAGCTGCTGATCAACATCTCGGCGAGCCCCTACGAGCTCGGCAAGGCGGCCCAGCGCCGCGATCTGGTGCGGCGCTACGCGGCCCAGTCGGGCCGGTTCTTCGTCTACGCCAACCAGGTCGGCGGCAACGACGAGCTGGTCTTCGACGGCCACTCGATCGTGGTCGACCCCACCGGCCGGGTCGTGGTTCGCTGCCGCGACTTCGCCCCCGACCTGGTGGTGGTCGACGTCCCGCAGGGCGCCGACAGCGGCGCCGTGGGCGAGCTCCGGGAGGTGGCGGGATGCCTCGAGGAGGAGGCTCTCAGGGCCCTCGAGCTGGGCCTGCGCGACTACGCGGCGAAGACCGGCTTCGCCTCGGTGCTGCTCGGCCTGTCGGGCGGCATCGACTCGGCCCTGACCGCCGCCATCGCCGCCCGCGCCCTGGGACCGGAGCGGGTGCTCGCGGTCGCCCTGCCGACCCGCTTCTCGTCCCGGGCGAGCCTCGAGGATGCCGAGGCCCTGGCGGCCAACCTCGGCATCGAGCTCCGGGTCATCCCCATCGACGACATCTTCCAGGCCTACCTCGACGGCCTCGCCCCGACCTTCGACGGCCTGCCCCCCGACGTCACCGAGGAGAACATCCAGTCGCGGATCCGGTGCGGGGTTCTCATGGCCCTGTCCAACAAGCTCGGTCCGCTGCTCCTGACCACCGGCAACAAGTCCGAGCTGGCGGTGGGCTACGCGACTCTGTACGGCGACATGGCGGGCGGCCTGGCCGTGATCTCGGACGTGCCCAAGACCCTGGTCTACCGGCTCGCCGAGCACCTCAACCGCGACCGCGAGGTGATCCCTCGGGCGATCATCGACAAGCCGCCGTCGGCCGAGCTGAGGCTCGACCAGACCGACCAGGACACCCTGCCGCCCTATGACCAGCTCGACCGCGTGGTCGAGGGCTACGTGGAGCGCAACCAGTCGGTGGACGAGCTCGTGGCGGGTGGGCTCGAGCGGTCCGTCGTCGAGCAGGTGGTGCGAATGATCGACCGGTCGGAGTACAAGCGGCGCCAGGCCGCCCCCGGCATCAAGATCACCGCCAAGGCCTTCGGCGCCGGCCGCCGCTACCCGATCGCCGCCGACTACGCCAGTCTGCACCGCCGGCGCGGCTGAGCCGCCGGCTGTGAGCTGTCAGCCCCATCGCAGCCGAACCACTTGCCACCGACGACCGCCGAGCCGACCGTCCGCCGATCAACTAAGAACTTAAAACTGAAAACTAAGAACTGAAAAACTGAGAACTGATCCCTGCCCCGCCCCCGCCACACTCCGCCCCCGACCTTCCACGTCCGCGAGCCGCCGGCGCCACCTCGGCGGCCGATGCTCGACCTCGACGAAAGGAGTCGACCATGCATCGAGCCCTGCTGGCAGCCGTCGTCGCGGTCGCGCTCGGCCCCGTCGCGGGCGCGGCCGCCGCGGAAACCGTCACCCCCGCCGAGATCGGCCACGGCAGCCTGCTGTGGCGCACCGACGAGCCCGGCCGGTTCCGGCGGGCCCCCACTCAGTCCACCGAGGTCGAGATCACGGTCCGGGGGCTGATCGCCGAGGCGGTGGTCACCCAGACCTTCCACAACCGGGAGAACGACTGGGTGGAGGGGGTCTACGTCTTCCCCCTGCCCACCGGGGCCGCGGTCCACGAGATGCGGCTCGAGATCGGAGACCGGATCATCGAGGGCCAGATCCGGGAGCGGGCCGAGGCCAAGCGAGTCTACGAGCGGGCGAAGGCCGCCGGCCGCAAGGCCTCGCTCGTGGAGCAGGAGCGGCCCAACATCTTCACCACCTCGGTGGCCAACGTCGGTCCGGGCGAGCGGGTCACGGTGCGAATCGCCTACCAGGAGACCCTGAGCTGGGACTCGGGCCGCTTCGAGCTCCGCTTTCCCATGGTGGTCGGCCCGAGGTACATCCCCGGGGCGCCGTCGGCGGCGCCGAGCGGTGGGACCGGATGGGCGCCCGACACCGGCGCGGTTCCCGACGCGTCGCGGATCACGCCGCCGGTGCTCCACCCGTCCCAGGGCCCCGTCAACCTCGTCGACCTGGCAGTCTCCCTGGACGCCGGGCTGCCGCTGGCGGCCGTCGTCTGCCGCTCCCACGAGGCGGACCTCGAGGATCGGGACGGCGTGCACCGGGTGCGCCTCGACGGCGTGCCCGCGGACCGGGACTTCGTGCTCGAATGGACCCCGGTTGCGGGGCGGGAGCCTCGGACCGCGGTCTTCACCGAGGAGCTCGACGGCTCCTACTACACCCTGGTCATGCTCGTGCCGCCGGCTCTGGAGGACGCGGAGGCGGCCAAGCTGCCGCGGGAGACCGTGTTCGTCATCGACACCTCCGGCTCCATGGACGGCGCCTCCATCGGGCAGGCGAGGACGGCCCTCGACCTGGCGCTCGAAGGCCTGGCGGCCGAGGACTGGTTCAACGTCATCGCCTTCAGCTCGGGCTTCCATCGCCTGTTCCCGACCAGCCGCCAGGCCCTGCCGGCGGCGGTGGACGAGGCCCGTGACTGGGTCGGGCGGCTTCGGGCCGGCGGTGGGACCGAGATGCTGCCGGCCCTGCTGGCCGCCCTCGAGGACGACGGCGAGCACACCCCGCTGCGCCAGGTCGTGTTCATCACCGACGGCTGCGTCGGCAACGAGGACGCTCTTTTCGAGGCGCTCCACCGGCGCCTCGGTCGCACCCGCCTGTTCACCGTCGGCATCGGCTCGGCTCCCAACTCGCACCTTCTCGGCCGGGCGGCGGCTTTCGGCCGGGGCACCTCGGTCCACATCGGCAGTCCCGGCGAGGTGGCCGAGAGGATGAGCGAGCTGCTGGCCAAGATCTCCCAGCCGGTGCTCGCCGACATCGAGCTCGCCTGGCCCGATCCCGGCGCCGAGGCGTGGCCGGCTCGGGTCCCCGACCTCTATGCCGGCGAGCCCGTGGTGGTCGCAGCACGCCTCGGCACGGTCCACGGAGAGCTCACGGTGTCCGGAGTGCGCGCCGACACCGCCTGGCGCTCCAGCGTCGCCCTCGACGTCGGCACGACGCGGGCCGGCGTCGACCGGCTGTGGGCGCGTCGCAAGATTGCCGAGCTGATGGGGGGCCGCCGCCGCGGTGTCGCCGAGGACGAGATCCGGCGGGCGGTGGTGGAGGTCGCCCTCGATCACCACCTGGTGTCCCGCTACACCAGCCTGGTGGCGGTGGACGTGACCCCGAGCCGGCCCGGTCGCGACGGCCTGACGACCCGTCCGGTCCCAACCAACCTGCCGGCGGGGTGGGACTTCGGTTCCGTCTTCGGACCCCTGCCCCGGGGCGGCACTCGGGCCCGGCTCCACCTGGCGGCGGCGCTGCTCCTGGTCGCTGCGGCCTGGCTGGTCCGGCGCCTGCTCGGGGCGGGGTGATGAGGCGGCGCTGGCCGGCCGCGGTGTCCGTCGTGCTCGCGGCGGCGGCGGCGGTCCAGGTCGTCCAGGCCGGCTGGATCCCCGCCAAGGCCGAGCTCGCCCAGGTGCTGCTGCGGCGAGCCTGGCTCAGGACCGGGGCCGGGGTCGAGCGCTGCCGGCCGTGGCCCTGGGCGGACACCTGGCCGGTGGCGCGGCTGTTGCTGCCCGAGCGCCGCGTCGAGCTCATCGTCCTCGCCGGGGCGTCGGGGGCGACCATGGCCTTCGCGCCCGGCCACCTGGACGGCAGCGCCCCGCCCGGCGGCGACGGGGTCTCGGTGATCGCCGGGCACCGGGACACCCACTTCGCGGTTCTCGAACGGCTGGTGCCCGGAGAGCGGGTGCTGGTCGAGACCCCCGCCGGAAGAACCCACGAGTACGTGGTGCGGTCGTCGGGGGTCGTGCACGAAGGCGACGCCGAGGCCCTCGGCCGCGCCGGGCCGGGGAGCCTGGTGCTGGTCACCTGCTGGCCCTTCCGCGGCGTCTCGCCGGCCGGCGACCAGCGTTACCTGGTCTGGGCGACTGCCGCCCGCTCCCAGCCTTCGACCGCCAGCTCTCCGGCCGACGTTGGCAACGTCAACCTGGCTTGCAACTCTGAACTCTGAACTCTGAACTCCGAACTCCGAACTCCGAACTCCGAACTCCGAACTCTGAGCTCGATCCGCTATCCTCATGCTCGATGCCCCGCCACGACGACCTCCACCCCATCGAGGCCTCCGTGCTCCACGCCCGGCGGGAGCGGGTCTTCCTGGTTTTGGCGGGCTTCTTCCTCGGCACTCTGGCGATGCTGAACATCCTCGGGATCACCCGCTTCATCAAGCTCGCCGAGCTCACCACCGCTGACGGCACGACCCTCATCTTCGCGATCGCGATCGGGGTGCTGCCCTACCCGCTGACCTTCCTGTGCACCGACTTCATCAGCGAGTTCTACGGCCGTCGTCGGGCCAACTTCGTGGTCTTCGTGGGCCTGTTGCTCAACCTGTGGGTGGTGTTCGTGATGTGGCTCGGCGGCGTGCTGCCCGGCTTCGAAAGCGTGGACCCCGCCACCGGCGAGCTGGTCCGCGACGCCGCCGGCCGCCTGCCCGTGTTCTTCGAGCTGCGGGCCCTCACCTTCGGGGCGGTGACGGCGTCCATGATCGCCTACCTGGCGGCGCAGCTGTGCGACGTCCACGTCTTCCACTTCTGGAAGCGGGTGACGAAGGGCCGGCTGCTGTGGGTGCGCAACAACGGCTCGACCATGGTCAGCCAGCTGGTGGACACGACCGCGGTGATCCTCATCACCCACTACTACGCCCACGCCCTGCCCGTCGACCTCGACCAGCCCCTGGCCCGCCAGCTCGCCCTGTTCATCGCCACCGGCTACGCCTTCAAGTTCGCGGTCGCGGCTCTCGACACCGTGCCCTTCTACCTGGGGGTCAGGTGGCTGTCGCGGTACCTGGAGATCGACCCCACGAAGGAGCACGAGTTCGATCGGGAGTCGGCGGCCTCCGAGGCGGCCTCTCCCTGAGTCGACCCGCGACGCTTCTGACCGGGAGTGCCGCTACTTGTGGGCGCGGCCCTTGATGAGGTCGACGGCGTTCCAGCCGACGATGGCGCCGACCACGGCGCCCGCCGCGGGACCGAGCACCGGGAAGCCGCCGACGTACCGGTAGCCTGCGGCGGCGCCGACCAGGGCACCGGTGACCGCGAACACGATGCGGAGGAAGCGAACGGTGGCGAAGTCCATGGCGATGGTCTGTCCTCACTCGCGCGCTCGGGCGCTTGCTCTGGCGTGATTATACCCGCCGCGGGACCCGGTCCGTGTAAAGTGAACGCGTCCCGAGGGGGTGTCGATGAGGATGTTCGGCGTGTTCGGGCTCGTGGTGCTGCTCCTGCTGGCCTGGGCCCTGTCCTACCACCCGCGGCGGGTCCGGCTGCGGCCCGTGGTCTGGGGCATCGGCCTGCAGTTCGTGTTCGCGCTCATCATCCTCAAGGAGAACGCCTGGAGCTTCGTCGGCATGGCGATCCTGGCGTCGCTGCTGGTGGTCTACCTCCTCCAGGAGGAGCAGGAGAAGCGGCTGCCCGGGGTGCCCGGAGCGGCGCTGGTGCTCGTGGCGGCGGCCGCGGTCGGGGCGGGCGCCGGGCTGCTGGTGCCGGCGGCCACGGGGTGGATCGCGGTGGCGGCCGCGGCCGTCGTCGTGGCCGGACGCCGGATCGGGCTGCCCCCGGTCGTCCGCCGGCTGTTCGGGGCGCTCCTGGTCGTGTCCGGTGTGACCTGGCTGGTGGTCAACGGCATCCACGGCCAGGTGATCTTCGCCCAGTTCACCGTCCGGGTGGCGGAGTTCCTGGCCCTCGCCGACTACGGCGCCCGCTTCCTGTTCGGCAACCTGGCGGACGGCCGCTACTTCTTCACCGACGAGGGCGCCGCCTGGCCCGGCTTCGGCTTCCAGTTCGCCTTCAAGGTGCTGCCCACCATCATCTTCTTCGGCGGCTTCATGGGCGTCCTGTACTACCTGGGCATCATGCAGCTGGTCATCGAGGCCCTGGCCCGCTTCATGCGGTGGACGGTGGGCACCAGCGGCGCGGAGACCCTGTCGTGCTCGGCCAACGTCTTCGTCGGCCAGACCGAGGCGCCCCTGCTGGTCAAGCCCTTCCTCGACGACATGACCCGGTCCGAGCTGCTCACCGTCATGGTCGGCGGCTTCGCCACCATCGCCGGCGGGGTCCTGGCCGGCTACATCGCCCTCGGCGTCCCCGCGGGCCACCTCATCGCGGCCAGCGTCATGGCGGCGCCGGCGGCCCTGGTGATCGGCAAGATCATCTACCCCGAGACCGAGCACTCGGCCACCGCCGGCGACGTCTCGCTGCCCGAGATCGACACCGGCGGCAACGTCATCGAGGCGGCGACCAACGGTATCGGCGACGGCTTCAAGCTCGCCCTCAACGTCGGCGCGATGCTGATCGGCTTCATCGCTTTGATCGCGGTCGTGGACACCCTCCTCGGCTGGGCCGACGGCCTGATCGACGGCCGGCTGCTCAACGGCGAGTTCGTGGCCTACTCTGCCCAGACCCTGTGGTCGCCGGCGGCTGGGGAGTACTTGGGGATCGTCCCCGGATCCCTGCAGACCCTGTTCGGCGTCCTGTTCCGGCCCATCGCCTTCTTCATGGGCGTCCCCTGGGCCGACGCCGGGCTGGTGGGCAATCTGCTCGGGGTCAAGATCTCGCTCAACGAGTTCGTCGCCTACAGCGCCCTCAGCCAGTACATCAAGGACGGCGTGCTCAGCGAGCGCGCCACCGTCATCGCCACCTACGCCCTGTGCGGCTTCGCCAACTTCTCGTCCATCGGCATCCAGATCGGCGGCATCTCGGCCCTGGCGCCGCGCCGCAAATCGGCGCTGGCCGCCCTCGGGCTGAAGGCCATGTTCGGCGGCGCCATCGCGTCGATGCTCACCGCCACCATCGCCGGGATGCTGCTGTGATCGCCTCGGGAGGAAGCAACATGCCCCGTCCGTCCGGTCTCGCCGTCCCGCTGCTGATCGTCGTCGCCCTCGCGGGCTGCGACCTGGTCGACCCCATGCGGCCGTCGCCCCACGCCGACACCGAGGTCTTCGGCAACCTCCTCGAGGTGGTCCGGGACCCGGCCCGGCCCGACGTCTGGCTGGCCAAGGTCCGGGTCGGCGTGCCGCGCGCCCTGGGCCGCGCCGGCGACGCGGCGCCGACGCCCGACGTCGCCGGCGGCATCCTGGCGGTGGTCACCGTCACCCGGGACACCGTGGTCCTCGCCGGCGACCGCCCCACCGCCCTCGAGGACATCGGACCCGGCACCGAGGTCGTGACGATCCCGTCCCCCGGCACCACGTCCATGCTCGGCGACAGCGAGGTCCACCTCGAGGCCGCCCAGCTCATGGACTTCGCCACCTACGCCCGGTGGCGGCTGCCCAAGCTCGAGCTGCCCGGCGCCCCCGACCGGGTCGAGGACCCGGCCCTGGTCAACTCCGCCGGCGTCGAGCACAGCCCGGTACCCGTCGCCGGCGGCCGGGTGCTGTACTTCTCGGCCCGGCTGCGGCCGCCCGAGGAGCCGGGAGGCGACTGGATCGGCGCCCGGCGGGCGGGCCTGCGGCCTCCGGCGGAGGTCGAGCGCTCCTACGAGCGCAGCTTCCGGACCGAGCTCGGCGACGGCGGCTGGTCGGTGCCGGAGCCGGTGGTTCTGCCCGGCACCGAGGACGCCCACCAGGTCCAGGTGACCTGGGTGTGCGAGGACGAGCGCCGCTGCTACGCCACGATCTCCGCCGGCGACGAGTCGCCCTGGGTGGCGATCGCCGAGCGGGCCGACCGCAGCCACCCCTGGGGCGAGATCGTGCGCTTCGAGGCCCTCGGCGCCGACGACGCCTTCGACGCGGTGGCCATGACCGGTGTCCCCGGCAAGACGGTGTTCGCCAGCACCCGCCGCGGCAGCGGCGACCTGTTCCTCCACGATCCCGAGCTCGGCGAGCCGCAGCCGCTGCAACCCGAGATCAACACCGCCGGCCTCGAGTGGGCCTCCCGGGTGGGACCGGCCGACGAGCTCTTCTTCGTTCGAGGCGATCGCCAGCTGCGGCTCCAGGGGGGCGCCCTCGCCGAGGTCCGACTGCCGGGCCCCCACCGCACGATCCTCATCGAGGCCGCACCCAGCCGTGACGGGCGGTGGCTGTTCCTGGCCACCCCGCGCCTGAGGCCCATGGAGTTCGACCTGGACATTCAGGTCGCCCCCATCGGGCCGGACGGCTCCGTCGGCGAGCCGGTGCCCGTGGACGACTGGCGTCCGGCACCGTGACCTTCTGACCGCGCCCGTCGGGGTCGATCACGGGGTCGGGGCTTGACACAAACCTTAAGAAGTTTCTAAAATAGTAATGCAGTGAATTGAACACGGGTCGCATTCCTTGTCAAGGGTCGGGCCTGGATCGCCCTCCTTCCAACGAGACGAGGTTGCCATGGAGAACGAAGCACTCGGCTGCGACGCGCCGGAGAAGAGCCCGGCACAGCTGACCGCCCTGCGGCGGGCCCTGGGCGCTCGGCAGCGGTCCCTGCAGCGCCTCGCGGAGCACTACTCTCTGCTCGGCGGCGAGACCCGCCTCAAGATCCTCGCGCTCCTCGGGCGGGCCGGGGAGCTGTGCGTGTGCGACCTGGCGACCGTGCTCGAGATGACGCCGGCGGCGGTGTCCCAGCACCTCAGCCGGCTTCGCTCCGGCAACCTGGTGCAGTCCCGGCGGGATGGGATGACCATCTACTACCGCCTCGCCGACGGCTCCCCGTGGCCCGAGGGTCTGCCGGCCCTCGAGCCGGTGATGCCGGTGAGGAGGTGACGCCATGAGGTCGACGACGATGCGCTCGATTCTGGCCGCGGTCCTGGCTGCGGCGGTGCTCGCGATCGGCGGCTGCGCCAGGACGGAGCCAGTGGAGGTCGCCATCACCGTCGAGGGCATGCACTGCGAGAGCTGCTCGGCGGCCATCACCCAGGCGCTGCAGCAGCTCGAGGGTGTCGAGTCCGCGACCGCCGACCACGCCGCCGGAACCGCATCCGCCACCTGCCGATCGGGCGAGGTCGACCCCGAGCGGCTGGCGGCCGAGATCGAGGGGCTCGGCTACACCGTCACTTCGGTCACCGTGACCCCCGCCGGGGACTGACCCGCCGCCGGGCTATACTCCGGCCGTGACCTCCGAGCTCACGCCCAGGCAGGCCTACCTTCTCACCAAGCTCGCGGTCTTCGCGGTGGCGGCGGCCCTGACCTGGCCCCTGTCCCGAGTCATCGGACCGAAGGCATGGTGGGGTCTCGCGGCTTTCGGGGCCGTCCTCGCCGTGCTGAGCCTCGTTGTGGTGCTCGCCACGTCGCGGGCGGTGGCCACGCCCGCCGAAGACGACGGGGGTGACCTCGCCGCCGACGAGCCCGACCCCGAGGCCCCGGTCATCATCCCCATCGAGGACAGCCTCGACCTCCACCCCTTCCCTCCCCGGGACGTCCCCGACGTAGTCGCGGACTACCTCGAGGCGGCCCATCGTGCCGGCTTCACCGAGGTCCGGCTCATCCACGGCCGCGGCATCGGCGTCCAGCGGGAGCGGGTTCGCAGCCTGCTCGCGAAACACCCCCTGGTCACGTCCTTCTGCGACGCGACGCCGGAGCGGGGTGGCTGGGGAGCGACCATCGCCTCCCTGTCGCAGGGCGACAGGGAGGCGAATTTTGAATTATGAATTATGAATTCTTAATTACATCGCAAGCACGTAGATACACCAGAGTATCCGATAATTCATAATTGAGAATTAAGAACTAAGAATTAAGAATTAGAAATTCAGCGTCAGGGGTACAGCCGGTTGAGCATCCGCGGGTAGGGGATCGCCTCGCGGAGGTGGGGCACGCCGCAGATCCAGGTCACGCAGCGCTCGATGCCCATGCCGAAGCCCGCGTGGGGGAAGGAGCCGTAGCGGCGCACGTCCAGGTACCACTCGAAGGCCTCGCGGGGCAGCTGGTGGGCGGCGATCTGGCGCTCCAGGTGCTCCAGGGAGTCCGAGCGCTCGGAGCCGCCGATGATCTCGCCGTAGCCCTCGGGGGCGAGGACGTCCACCGCCAGGGCCCGGCTCGGGTCGACCGGGTCGGGCTGCATGTAGAAGGCCTTGATGGCCGCCGGGTAGCGGGTCACCATCAGCGGCTGGTCGTACTGCCGGGTGAGCACGGTCTCGTCGTCGGCGCCGAAGTCCTCGCCGTGGGCGATGTCCGAGCCGAGCTCGCGGAGCTTGGCCACCGCGTCGCCGTAGTCGAGCCGCGGGTAGGGCCGTCGGGTCGCGGGCTCGAGCCTGGAGGTGTCGCGCTCGAGCCGATCGAGGTCCTCCGAGCAGCGGTCGAGCACCCGGGACACGATCTCGGAGAGGAACTCCTCGCAGAGGTCGAGGAGGCCCTCGAAGCGCAGCCAGGCGACCTCGGGCTCGACCATCCAGAACTCGGTGAGGTGACGGCGGGTCTTGGACTTCTCGGCCCGGAAGGTGGGCCCGAAGCAGTAGACCCTGCCGAGAGCAGCGCAGGCCGGCTCCAGGTAGAGCTGGCCGGACTGGGACAGGAAGGCGGGCTCGCCGAAGTAGTCGGTCTCGAACAGGGTCGAGGTGCCCTCGCAGGCGGCGGGGGTCAGGATCGGCGAGTCGATGTTCGTGTAGCCGCGGGCATAGAAGAAGTCGCGGATCGCCTGGCCGAGCTCCGAGCGCACCCGCATCATGGCGTGCTGGCGCTTGGAGCGCAGCCACAGGTGGCGGTTGTTGAGGAGGAAGTCGGGCCCGTGCTCCTTCTTGCCGATCGGGAACTCCGGCGCGATCTGCACGGTCTCGAGGCCGGTCACCTTGAGCTCGTAGCCCCCCGGCGCCCGCTCGTCGGCCGCCAGCCGACCGGTCACGACCACCGACGACTCCTGGGTCAGGGCGACCGCCGTCTCCCAGAGCGCGTCGTCGACCTCGGGGCGGAAGACCACGCACTGGAGGTAGCCGAAGCCGTCGCGCAGGATGATGAAGCGCAGCTTGCCCTTCTTGCGCCAGTTGTAGACCCAGCCCCGGATCGTGACCTCTTGGCCCACGTGGTGGGCGAGCTCGGCGATGGTGATCACGGGCGTCGACATCGATGCCTCCCGTCGAGTGGGGGATTGTACACGAGGGTGCGGTCTGCAGTGCCGCTTCGGTCTGCAGGAGTAGCGAGCGTCGCCGGGCCGCCTGCGGCGACCGGGCGACGCTCGCTGCTCATGACGCGCTGCGCGCGTCGGACGGAAAACCGCCTGAGACGCGGCAACTTGACAAACTCCCCCGCAGAGTGCCAGGTACGGCGACTTGACAAACTCGTCACTGACGCAGCGGTGGCGTGGTTCTTGGCGAGTTTGTCAAGTCGCCGTACCTGGCACCGTCCGACGCGGTCGTGGCAGCTCCAGCGTCGGCGCCAGGAAGCTGACGCCGGTGGCTGCCGCTGGTCGCTGGTGGCTGGTTGCTGGTTGCTGATGCAGCTTGCTGGGCCGGATCCCGTCGGCAACCGGAAAGGGAATCGGAATCGCGAGCGATCTTCGTCGGGCAAGGGCACCGGCACGGGCACGGGCAAGGGGACTGGTACGGGTACGAACGCGGACCCGGACCCGGAACCCGACGTCGGGATCGGTGGTGGCCGTTGCCAAGGGGGTCGGAGGCCCGGGTACAGCGTTTCACGCCTTCACGACGTTTCTGGCGGGCCGGAGAGGGGGTTGCTAGTGCGCTGTGCGCACCGCGAACCACCCTCGCCTGTCAGCGGTCAGTGCCGAGCTCGCCTTGCGATCTCGCCCTGACTCGCGCGCCAGCCGAGCGCGGTTGTAGCTGGCTTACGGCCACCCCGATCGTGAGCGTCGGGTCGCGGTGCGCGCAGCGCACCAGCAACCGGACCCGGACCCGGACGCGGACGCGGACGCGGGACGGGGGCCCGCGGTACAATGCCCCCTTCAGTCCCCGCGGAGGAGGTGCTGTGGAGGTCCGCCCGACATTCGACGAGTTCCTCGAGCTGGCGCGCGACCACGACGCGGTGCCGCTGGTGCGCGAGCTGACGTCGGACACGGTGACGCCCTTCACCGTCTACTCCCGCCTCGCCCGTGGGGGCCGTAACCCCTTCCTGCTGGAGAGCGTGGAAGGGGGCGAGCGCGTGGCGCGCTACTCCTTCGCCGGCGTGGACCCGTTCCGGGTCGTGGAGATCCGCGGCGGCGGCGTGCTGGTCGACGGCGTTCCCCAGGCGGGTCCACCCATCGAGGTGCTTCGTCGGGTGACCGCCCCGGGCCGGGTCGCCGAGATCGCCGGTCTGCCGCCCTTCGCCGGCGGTGCCATGGGCTACCTGGGCTATGACGCGGTGCGGCTGGTGGAAGCGGTTCCCGCCGCGGGCCGCGACGAGACCGGCCTGCCCGACGGCTGGTTCGGCCTCTATGACTCGGTGGTGGCCCTGGACCGGGCCCGTCAGGTCCTCCAGCTGGTGGTGCTGGTGCACGTGGAGGGCGATGCGCAGGCAGCCTGGGAGGAAGGCCTCGGCCGCCTGGACCGGCTGCACCGGCGCCTCCTCGAAGGCGGCGACGGGCCGCTGCCCCACACCCTGCCGCATCCCGCCGGCGATCCCTGGGACGGTTGGCAGGCGACCCCCGAGGCGGCGGACTACCTGGCGGCGGTGGCGACCGCTCGTGAGCACATCCTGGCCGGCGACATCTTCCAGGTGGTGCTGTCGCGGCGCTGGCGGCGGATGCCGCGCTGCGCCGCGGCCGAGATCTACCGGATGCTCCGGGTCACCAACCCGTCGCCCTACATGTTCCTGTTCGACACCGGCAACGCACGGATCCTGGGCTCGAGCCCGGAGATGCTGGTGCGGGTGAAGGGCCGCACCGTGACCACCTGTCCCATTGCCGGCACCCGACGCCGCGACGCCGACCGCGAGCGCGACCTGGAGCTCGAGGCGGAGCTCCGGGCCGACCCCAAGGAGATGGCCGAGCACGTCATGCTGGTGGATCTCGGCCGCAACGACGTCGGCCGGGTGGCCGCGCCCGGTACGGTGCGGGTGGTTCGGGAGGCGGAGGTCGAGCGCTACAGCCACGTCATGCACCTGGTGAGCGAGGTCCAGGGCGAGCTGCGTCCCGACCACGACGCCTGGGACGCCCTCTTCGCCTGCTTCCCCGCCGGCACGCTGAGCGGCGCGCCCAAGGTGCGGGCCATGGAGATCATCGACGGACTCGAGGAGGTCCGGCGAGGGGTCTACGGCGGTGCGGTGGGCTACTTCAACGTCAACGGCGACCTCGACTCGTGCATCGCCATCAGGACTCTGGTGGAGCGCGGTGGCATCGCCCACCTGCAGGCCGGAGCCGGCATCGTCTACGACTCGGTGCCGGAGCGCGAGCTGGAGGAGTGCCGCAACAAGGCCGGCGCCCTGGTGGAGGCGGTGGCCATGGCCGAGACCGTTTCCCGGTCATAGTTCTCAGTTTTTAGTTTTTAGTTCCATCGCAGAATCTCCCGCCACAAACCACTGAATCGCGATGACAACTAAAAACTAAAAACTGAAAACTAAAAACTCACGGCGTCGTTTTTGCTACGATCGCGAGCCGCTCGCAGCGCGCACGAGGGTGATCGAGAACATGATCCTGATGGTCGACAACTACGACAGCTTCACCTACAACCTGGTCCAGGAGCTGTCCGAGATCTCGGGCGCCGCCGTGGAGGTGGTGCGGAACGACGCCGCCGGGGCCGAGGCGCTGCTGGCGCTGGCGCCGCAGGCGATCGTGATCTCGCCGGGCCCGGGGGTCCCGGAGGAGGCCGGGGTCAGCATGGAGCTGATCGCCGCCGCTTCGAAGGTGCCTCTGCTCGGGGTCTGCCTCGGGTTGCAGGCTCTGGCGGCTGTTCACGGCGGCCGCGTGGTCCGGGCGCCGGTGCCCGTGCACGGCAAGACCTCGGCCATCCACCACGACGGCAGCGGGTTGATGGCCGGTCTCCCCGACCCCTTCGTGGCGACCCGCTACCACTCGCTGGTCGCCGATCGCGGCTCCCTGCCCGACGAGCTCGTCCTCACCGCGTGGACCGACGACGGTCTGGTCATGGGCCTCGCCCACCGCACCCGGCCCCACCACGCGGTCCAGTTCCACCCCGAGTCCTACCTCAGCCGACATGGAATGCAGCTGCTCGCCAACTTCTTGTCCCTTGCGGGCGTGGAGGTGAAGGAACGGTGGCAGCCGTGACCGTTGACGCCAAAACAACCCTGCAGGCCCTCCTCGACGGCCGTGACCTGGACGCCGCCACCGTGGAGGGCCTCGTGGGCGCGATCATGGATGGGGGCCTGGAGCCGGCCCAGGTTGCCGGCCTGCTGGTGGCGCTCCGGGCCAAGGGCGAGACCGGGTCCGAGGTCGCCGCTGCCGCTCGGGCGATGCGGGCGCGGGCGCTTTCTGTGGTGGCCCCACCCGGTACGGTCGACACCTGCGGTACCGGCGGCGACGGCGTCGGGACCATCAACATCTCCACCGCAGCGGCGCTGGTGGCGGCGGCAGCAGGGGTACCGGTGGCCAAGCACGGCAACCGCTCGGTGTCGTCGCGCTGCGGATCGGCCGACGTGCTGGAGGCCCTGGGGGTGCGCCTCGATCTCGGCGCCGAAGCCCTGTCCACCTTGCTCGCCGAGGTCGGCATCGCCTTCTTGTTCGCACCGCGGCTCCACCCCGCCATGGCCGCGGTGGTGCCGGTGCGCAAGGCCCTCGCCGTGCGCACGATCTTCAACCTCCTCGGCCCCCTCACCAACCCGGCCGCGGTCCGCCGCCAGGTCATGGGGGTCTGGGGGCCCGGGGTGCAGGTCCTGGCGGCGCAGGCTCTCGCCGAGCTCGGCGCCGAGCACGCCCTGGTGGTCCACTCCGCGGACGGTCTCGACGAGCTGTCGGTGATGGCGCCGTCCACCGTGGTCGAGGTGCGCGACGGCCGGGTGACGGGGACCTGGACGCTGCGCCCCGGGGACCTGGGCATCGCGGTCCGCGACGGCGGCAGCCTGGCCGGCGGCGACGCCGAGGCCAACGCGCGTCGGCTGTGCGCCATCCTAGCGGGGGAGGAGTCCTCGGCGGCGTCCGAAGCGGTGGCGCTCAACGCCGCCGCCGCCCTTTTCGTCGGCGGCGTGGTGGGCAGCCTGGCGGCGGGACTGGAGCGGGCCCGCGAGGTGCTGTCCTCGGGCGCTGCCGGGGCCACGCTGGAGGCCATGGCCCGGCGGTCCAGGGAGCTCGGCGATGCCGGCTGAGTCGGTTCTCGACCGGATCGTGGCCGCGGTCCGGACGCGCCTGGCGGCAACGCCGGAGCCCCGCGACCTCGCCCGGCGAGCCGCCGAGGTGCGCGGTCGCAGCCCGCACCGCTCCCTCTTCGAAGCTCTGTCGGCGGACGGCACCCGGGTCATCGCCGAGTGCAAGCAGGCGTCGCCGTCGGCAGGGGTTCTGCGCCCCGGCCTCGACCCAGCGGCCCTCGCCTCGCGCTACCAGGCGGCGGGCGCGGCGGCGATCTCGGTGGTGACCGAGCCCGACTTCTTCCAGGGCCGGCTCGAGTGGCTGTCGGCGGTCCGCGAGGCCGTGGACCTGCCGGTGCTGCGCAAGGACTTCATCGTCGACGAGCGGCAGCTTCGGGAGGCCGCCGCGGCCGGCGCCGACGCGGTGCTGCTCATCCAGCGGATCCTGCCGGGCGACCGGCTGGCGGAGCTGGTCGGGGCCGCCTCCGTCCTCGGCCTCGAGGTCCTGGTGGAGCTGTTCGCCGGCGAGGACCCGGGCGCCGCGCTCGCCTCGGGGGCCGAGATCATCGGCGTCAACGCCCGCGACCTGGCGACCTTCACGACCCGGCTCGACGTGGTCGAGGCCATGGCCGGGCAGCTGCCGCCGGACCGGCTGCGGGTGGCCGAGAGCGGCATCACCTGCCGCGCCGACATCGTCCGCCTGCAGGCGGCTGGCTACGACGCCTTCCTGGTCGGCGAGCACCTGGTGCGGGCCGACGACCCCGGGGCCGCGTTGCGGGCTCTGCTCGGCAGCGATGCGGGCCGCTGAGGCCGGCAGAATTTTGAATTTTGAATTTTGAATTATGAATTGTGGATTGCGAATTAAGAATTGAGAATTGAGAATTGAGAATTGAGGAGGGAGTGACGGCTGACCGATGCTGGTGAAGATCTGCGGCATCACGCGGCCGGGCGACGCCGAGGCGGCGGTGGCTGCCGGCGCCGACTGGCTGGGCTTCGTGTTCGTGCCCGGGACTCCGCGCTTCGTCGAGGCCGAGCGGGCGGGCTGGATCCGCAGCCTGAAGGGCGCCCAGCGGGTCGGGGTGTTCCGCGACCAGCCCCTGGAGCGGGTGCTCGAGGTGCGCGACCTCCTCGGCCTCGACCGGGTCCAGCTCCACGGCGACGAGCCCGACGAGTGGCTCGAGGCGCTCGGTTCGGGCACCCTGCGCCGGGTGCGGCCGGAGTCCGACGACGCCTGGCGGCGGGCCGCGGCCCTGGCCGGTCGCTGCCTGCCCCTGCTCGACCCGGGTGCCGGTGACGGCCTCGAATTCGACTGGCGGGGCCTCGGCCCCCGGCCCACCGGTCTGTGGGTCGGCCTTGCCGGCGGCCTGGCGCCGGAGACGGTAGCGGCCGCGGTCCACGAGGTCCGGCCGGCTCTGGTGGACGTGTCCTCGGGCGTGGAGTCGGCGCCGGGCGTCAAGGACCCCCGGCGGGTGGCCGCCTTCGTGGCCGCCGCGAGGGCCGCGGTAGAATCGGCGCCGGCAGCGCGCCCATGAAGTCCTATCCCGACCGACGCGGCTACTACGGCGACTGGGGCGGCAAGTTCGTCCCCGAGACCCTGATGGGGCCCCTCGACGAGCTCGAGGAGGCCTATCGGCGGGCGACGAAGAGCCGGGAGTTCCGGAATCGGCTCGCGGAGCTCCTCGAGCACTACGTGGGCCGTCCGACGCCCCTGACCCTCGCCAGCCGGCTGTCGGCGCGGCTCGGCGGCGCCCGGATCTGGCTCAAGCGCGAGGACCTCTGCCACACCGGCGCCCACAAGATCAACAACGCCATCGGCCAGGCGTTGCTCGCCGCCGAGATGGGCAAGGACCGGGTGATCGCCGAGACCGGCGCCGGCCAGCACGGGGTCGCCACGGCCACGGCGGCGGCCCTCCTCGGGCTCGAGTGCCGGGTCTACATGGGCGCCGAGGACATCCGCCGCCAGGAGCCCAACGTCTACCGGATGCGCCTCGCCGGAGCCGAGGTGGTGCCGGTGACCGGAGGCTCGCAGACCCTCAAGGACGCCATCAACGAGGCGCTGCGCGACTGGGTCACCAACGTCCGCACCACCCACTACATCCTGGGCTCCGTCCTGGGCCCGCACCCCTATCCCATGATGGTGCGGGACTTCCAGTCGGTGATCGGCCGCGAGACCATCGCCCAGTTCCGCCGCCGGCCCGGCGGCCTGCCCGAGGTGGTGATCGCCTGCGTCGGCGGCGGCTCCAACGCCGCGGGCATCTTCTCGGCCTTCATCCCGCACGACCGGGTCCGGCTGGTGGGGGTCGAGGCCGGCGGCCGCGGTCCCGGGCCCGGGGAGCACGCTGCCCGCTTCGCCGGCGGCGGCGCGCCGGGAGTGCTCCACGGCACCCGCACCCAGGTCCTCCAGGACGGCGACGGCCAGGTGCTGTCCACCCACTCGGTGTCGGCCGGCCTCGACTACCCCGCCGTCGGGCCCGAGCACGCCAACTGGCGCGACACCGGCCGGGTCACCTACACGACGGTGGACGACCGCGAGGCCCTGGAGGCCTTCCACCTCCTGGCCGAAACCGAGGGCATCATCCCCGCCCTGGAGACCGCCCACGCCATCGCCCACGCGGCGGCGGTGGCCGCCACCCTGCCCCCGGAGGCGAACGTCGTCGTCAACCTCTCGGGGCGGGGCGACAAGGACCTCGAGGAGGTCGCCCGGATCGAGAGGGCGGCGCCGTGAAGCGGATCGTCCGAGCCTTTCAGCGAGCCGCCCGCCAGCAGCGTGCGGCCTTCGTGCCCTACATCACCGCCGGCGACCCCAGCCTGGAGCGCACCTTCGAGCTCGCCCTGGCGCTGGAGCGGGCCGGGGCCGACGTCCTCGAGCTCGGAGTACCCTTCTCCGACCCCATCGCCGACGGCCCCACCAACCAGCTCGCCGCCGAGCGGGCCCTGGCCGCCCGCACCACCCTCGCCGGTGTGCTCGGGGCGGTGCGCGAGCTGCGGGCGGTCTCGGACATGGCCGTCGTGCTCTTCACCTATGCCAACCCGGTGGTCCGGTTCGGCGTCGAGCGCTTCGCCGAGCACGCGGCGGTCTCCGGCGTCGACGGCGTGCTCTTCACCGACGTCCCGGCCGAGGAGATGGGACGCTTCCGTGGCGCCCTCAAGACCGGCCGCCTCGCCCCGATCATGCTGGTGACCCCGACCTCGACCCGCGCCCGCATGAAGGCCGCCGCCAGGCTGGGGGCCGGCTTCCTCTACCTGGTGTCCCGGACCGGGGTCACCGGCGCCCGCCAGGACCTGGACCGCGAGCTCGCCGCCAACGTGGAGGCGGCCCGGGAGGCGTCCAAGCTGCCGGTGGCCGTGGGCTTCGGCATCTCGACGCCGGAGCAGGTGGCGTCGGTCGCAGCCATCGCCGACGGCGTCGTCGTCGGCTCCGCCATCGTCAACCAGATCGCAGACGAAGGCGACACCGATCGGCTGGCCACCCGTGTCGAGGCCTTCGCCGCACCGCTGGCCCGAGCCTGCAGGCGAAGCGAGCGATGATGGTCTCTTCATTTTCAATTCCGAGCCGGGGAATCGCCAGATTCCACGGCCGGAATTGAACACGGTGAAACCGTGGGTCGACCCAAACGCCGCCGCCTCGGCCAGAACTTCCTCGTCGACAAGGGCGTCGCCCGACGGATCGTCGGTCTCCTCGACGGCGACCCCCCCCGGGTGCTCGAGATAGGGCCGGGCCGGGGCGCGCTGACGGAGCCCCTGCTCGAGCGCTTCGACGAGGTGCGGGCCCTCGAGCTCGACCCGGAGCTGGTGGCCCCGCTGACGGCGCGCTTCGCCGGCTCGGGCCTCGAGGTCGTGGCGGGCGACGCCCTCACCGCCGACTGGGACCGGGTCGCGGACGGCGACGAGCCGTGGCAGCTGGCGTCGAACCTGCCGTACTCGGTGGGCACGGCCATCCTGCGCCGGCTGCTGCCCCGCCACGACCGCTTCACCCGGCTGGTGGTGATGCTGCAGCGGGAGGTGGCCGAGCGGGTGGTGGCCGAGCCCGGGGACCGGCAGCACGGTCTGATGGCCCTCGAGCGCGCCGCCTTCGCCGACGCCCGGGTGGCGTTCACGGTCCACCCCCGGGCCTTCCGCCCCGTGCCCAAGGTCACCTCGGCGGTGCTGGTCCTCGACCTGCGGCCGCCGCCGGTGGCCGGCGAGCGCCTGGCGCGCGCCCTCGAGCTGGCGGGCCGGGCGCTGACCCGGCCCCGGAAGATGCTGACCAACGCCCTCGGGGCCGCGGCCGACGCCGGCGCGGTGGCGGCCGCCGGCCTCGACCCGAGCCACCGCCCCGGCCGGCTCGGCCTCGGCGACTGGCTGCGCCTCGAGGCGGCCCTGGCCGCTCGTGCCGAGCCCGGGCCGCAGTGATAGAATTCGCTGGAAATGCTGTGGTTCCCGACGTTTTCTTCCCGCCGTCCGGCGGGTGACGCATGAGCCTGCCGATCGCCCTCCTGCTCGGGATCCTCCAGGGGCTGACCGAGTTCCTGCCGGTCTCGTCGTCGGGCCACCTGGCGCTGGCGCAGATGCTGATCCCGGGCTTCAGCCAACCGGGCGTGGTCTTCGACGCCATGCTCCACGTCGGGACCGCGGCCGCGGTGCTCTGGTTCGAGCGCCGGGAGCTGGGCCGCTGGCTGACCACGGCGACGGGCCGGCGGCTGCTGGCCCTGCTGGTGCTCGGGGTGGCCGCCACGGCCGCGGTGGCCTTTCCCGTCAAGCCCGTCGCCGAGGCCGCCTTCCTGCGGCCGGCCTGGGTCGGAGCGGCTCTGGTGATCACCGGGCTGGTTGTGGCGCTCACCCGGTGGCTGGGGAAAGGCGGAGCCGGCGAGGCGGGCACCGGCTGGCGGCAGGCCGTGGTCGTCGGCCTCGCCCAGGGGCTGGCGGTCTTCCCCGGCCTGTCGCGGTCTGGGATCACGATCGCCGCCGCCCTCGGGGTCGGACTCGACCGCGCCTGGGCGGCCCGCTTCTCGTTCCTGCTCGGGGTCCCGGCGATCGCCGGCGTCGCGGTTCTGCAGGTGGCCGGCGAGCGGGTCGCTGTGACGGTGGCGGGTCCGTCGTTCTGGCTCGCCTGCCTGGTCGGGGCGGTGGCCGCCGGCCTGTCCGGCTACCTGGCTCTCAAGATCGTCCTCAGGACCCTCTCGAGCGAGGTCTTCCACCGCTTCGCCTGGTATTGCGTTCCCCTGGGCGGGCTGGTCCTGGTGCTGACCTGGCGGGGGATCCTGTGAGCCGCGAGCGGCTGATCCGCGAGATGGTGGCGGTCGGCCTGATCTTCGCCTCGGTGCTGCTGGCGGCGGCCCTGCTCTCGCACTCGCCCCTCGACCCGAGCCCGGTCCACGCCTCGACCCTGCGCGACCGTCCGGTCAACCTGGCCGGCCCCCTCGGGGCGGCCCTGTCGGCGGTGCTCTACGGCCTGCTCGGGGTGTCGGTCCTGATCCTGCCGCCCCTCGGCCTGGTGGTCGGCTGGCGGCTGCTTCGGGGCCGCGACCTGGCGGCCCCGAAGGCGGCGGCAGCCGGCTGGGCCCTCATCGTGCTCGCCCTGCCGGGTCTGATCGCGTTGCTGTGCTCGGAGCTGCCGTTCCGGGACGGCCGAATCCCCTGCGGGGGCCTGGTCGGCCGCGCCGAGACCGAGCTCCTGGGCGGTTTCATGGGCCCGGTGGGCCGCCTGGTGGCCCTCGGCTTCCTGCTCGTCTTCGGTGGGGTGCTGGTTTCGGGCCTGTCGGTGCGGACGGCGGCCGACGGCTTCAGCGACAGCCTCGCCCAGCGCTGGCTGCGGCGGCGCGACGCCCGCGCCCGGCGGCGCCAGGAGGCCGAGGAGGCGCGCGACCGGCGCCGGGTTCTGGAGCGCCAGGTCCGTCGCCTCGAGAAGGAGGAGGGCTACCGGGGCTCCCTGACCGTCAAGGAGGTCGAGGGCAAGGGGCGGTTTCGAATCCGCCGGCAGGCCGCGGCGGCAGCGCAGGAGGTCGGCGCCGAGCCCCCGGTGGTGGAGGAGGCCCCCGCCGACCCCGCCCCCAGGCCCCGCGCCGGCGGCGCCCGGGCCAAGGCCGCCGCGAAGAAGCCGGTGGTCCAGGAGGAGTTCGAGTTCGTCGAGGACCTGGCCAGCTACGACCTGCCGCGGCTCGGGTTCCTGGACGAGGCCGAGGCCGTGCCCGAGCGCGACTCGGCGGCCCTCATCGAGATGTCCAAGCTGATCACCAGCAAGTGCCAGGAGTTCCGGGTCCGGGGCGAGGTCAGCAACATCCGGACCGGGCCGGTGATCACGACCTACGAGTTCCGGCTCGACTCGGGGGTCAAGATCTCGGCGGTCCAGAACCTGGCCGAGGACCTGGCCCTGGCCCTGCGCACCGAAGCGGTCCGCATCGAGCGGGTTCCGGGACGGGCCACCGTCGGCATCGAGGTGCCGAGCCCCGACCCGGAGGTCATCCGCCTGCGCCAGATCATCGAGTCCCCCGAGTTCCAGCGCGCCCAGTCCCTGCTCGCCCTCGCTTTGGGGGTCGACATCCGCGGCAAGCCCTTCGTGTCCGACCTGGCGCGGATGCCGCACCTGCTGATCGGCGGCTTCACCGGCTCGGGCAAGTCGGTGGGCCTCAACGCCATGATCATGTCGATCCTGTACAAGGCGCGGCCGGATCAGGTCAAGTTCATCCTGGTCGATCCGAAGATGGTCGAGCTCGGGGTGTACTCGGACATCCCGCACCTGCTGACCCCGATCATCTCCGACCCGAAGAAGGCCGCCAGCGCCCTCGGCTGGGCGGTGGCCGAGATGGACAACCGCTACCGGCGGCTGGCCGCCCTCGGGGTCCGCAACCTCGAGCAGCACAACCAGCTGGTGTCCGACCCGGTCCAGCTCAAGCGCGCCCAGCAGCAGCTCGCCGGCGACGACGACGAGGAGCGGGCCGAGCTCGAGCCCCTGCCCTACATCGTCGTCATCATCGACGAGCTCGCCGACCTGATGATGACCTCGTCCCGGGCCGTGGAGGAGTCCATCACCCGGCTGTCCCAGAAGGCCCGCGCCGTGGGGGTGCACCTCATCTGCGCCACCCAGCGGCCGTCGGTGGATGTCCTCACCGGCATCATCAAGGCCAACTTCCCGTGCCGCATGGCCTACAAGGTCCGCTCCAAGTTCGACTCCAGGACCATCCTCGACTCCATGGGCGCCGAGCACCTCATCGGGCGCGGCGACATGCTCTACCTGCCGCCGGGAACCTCGACCCTGCTGCGGCTCCACGGACCCCTGGTGACCGAGAAGGAGATCGCCACCGTGGTCCGCTACGTCAAACGCTTCGGCAAGCCCGAGTACCAGCGCAACGTGCTGACTCACCAGCCCCTGGGGGGCAACGGCAAGAGCACCGGCCGGGCCGCGGCCGCGGTCGACGACCTGGACGACCTCACCGACCCCATGTACGACCAGGCGGCGCGGCTGGTGGTGGAGACCCGCAAGGCGTCGGCGTCCTACATCCAGCGCCGACTTCACCTCGGCTACACCCGTTCGGCGCGGTTGTTGGATATGATGGAGAAGGAAGGTATCGTGGGACCGCTGGCGGGGTCCAAGGGACGGGAGGTGCTGGTGCCGAAGAGCTACTTCGCGGAGGTCGACGGCACCCACGCCCTCAACGACGACCCGCCCGAGGGCTCGTGAGGGGGGAAACCATGGGCTCGCTCGACCTCAACGCCGACACCACGTACACCCTGATCGCGGTGGCCGGCATGGCCATCCTGGGGATGATCCTCATCGCGAGCTTCGTGTCGCGATCCCGGGTCTTCTGTCAGTACCTCAAGCACATGACCGGCATCGAGCTCAAGCCGGCCGCGGTCCGGCGGGTTTTCCGCGCCAACGGTCGCGGCGGGGTGCGCGACCTGCTCCTCGACCTCCTCATCCAGGAGGACCTGGCCGACGACTCGCGGCGGGTGACCCCCGACTCCAAGCCCGACACCTCGGTCTTCGACATCGGCAAGATGGCGCAGAAGTAGGCCGCTCCCCCCGCGTCCGCGTCCGCGTCCGCACCCGGACCCGATATCGGCGATCAGTATGCAGCGACAGCGGCCAGGCCGGGCGACTGTCCGCTGCCACTGAGGCTGAGCCCCGAAACGCCCGGGCGAGGCCGGCGAGCCGCCGGCCACACAATGCGGCACGCCGGCCAAGCCGCGTCAGAGCCGGGGATGGAGCAACCGCCAAGTCATGGCTCGCACTTCGTCGAAGAGCCTGATCGCGGCCAGGGCTCGATCGGCTTCGATGGCGCCGGCGCCAATCAGGAGCCTGATGTGGGTGTCGACCTCCCGGGCGGAGCCGTAGGCGATGCGCCAGTGGTAGGCGCGGTCTTTCCCGAACCGACCCTGGCCCTCGGCGAGGTTGGCCGCCACGGAGGACGCGGGCCGGACCACCTGGTCGGCGAGGCTCCTGAGTTGGGTTGGCAGCCGTGAGACGAGGCTGATGGCGATGCCCGCGGCCTCGACGGCCTTGCGGTGGGCGATGAGGTCGTTACCGGATCGTGTGTCGTGCATGGTCACCTCCGGGTCGTTCATGGCCCTCTCCCCCCGTCGCCGGGGCGTTCCGGGTCAAGGGAGGTTGGGTGGTTGGGCGCCCTGGACGCGGAACGTCCCGGCGACTATCCCGCCGCCAGGAACGACCCGGAGGTGACCATGCCGGCGGGCCGCAGCCCGGGTCAGCCGCCCGG
>DATHSO010000074.1:0-6587 GCA_035464095.1 Candidatus Methylomirabilota bacterium
TCGCCGGCGTACATGGCGTACATGGCGTAGTTCATCCGCTTGATGACGTTCCGGGGATCGAGCTCGACCGCCTCGGCGCCGGAGGCCACCGCCTTGTCGAAGTCGCGGACGTTGAGGTAGGCGAGTGCCAGGTTGCTGTGGCCCCCGCCGTCGGCGGGGAACAGCTCCACCAGGGTCTCGTAGTTCTCGATGGCCTTGTCGTAGTTGCGCGCCACCAGCAGGTAGTAGCCGCCCAGGGTTCGATAGCGCTCACGCTCGGACATCCGGTCGAGGTTCTGGAGGGCCCTCTGGTAGGCCGCCTCCGCCTTCTCCTCCTGGCGGAGGTTGCCGTAGACGACCCCCATGCCCGCCCAGGCACGGCCGAACCCTGGGTCGTGCTCGACCGCATCCTCGTAGGATCCCAAAGCCGCCTCGAACTTGCCCTGCACCGACAGGTCCTGGGCCCGAGCGTAGTCGCGCATGGCGTCCAGAGATGCTGTGGTGAAGGTCTCTGCCGCCGCCAACCGGTCGCTCTGGGGAGCCTGGTCGCCGAGCTCGCCCCGGAGCTCCGACGCCACCTCGGCGACCGCGGCGAGCACGCCCTCCCGGTCCTTCGCCACCGCCCGGGCCGATGCCAGCGGACGCCCCCCGCCGGCCTCGACCCCCGGGTCGAGGGCTTCGACCTCGACCGTGTAGCCGCGGTCGCCCCGGTCGATGGACCCGACCAGGATCACGCTGACGCCTTCCCGCCGGGACACCAGCCGCGCCATGTCCTCGTCGAGCCGGCTGCCCGGCTGCAGCTGGTCCGCGATCTTGCGCGCGGTGGCCGATGGGAAGGCGTTGATGAAGCCCGCGCCCTCCATGGCGATGGCGAGGGTCTGCTCGAGTGCGCCGTCGAAGGCCGCATCGCCGGTGGTGTTCACGAAGTCCGCGACCAGCACGGTCATGGGCTCGGTGGGCGCGGCCGGGGTCATGAGCGACGCCAGCCACCAGGTGCCGCCCACGATGGCCGCCACCAGGGCCCCGGCCGCCACCAGGAGGGTCGGCGTGAAAATCCGTTTGACCGGCAGCGGCTCGCCCTTGTCGTCGAGCCGGTCGAGGGCCTCCTGGAGCTCGGCGGAGGTCTGGTACCGGGCCTCGGGGTCGGGCTCGAGGCACCTGCAGATGATCGCGTCCAGGGCCTCGGGCACCGCGGGCTCGATGGAGCGCGGAGGCGGCGGAGCGGCCGCCACCCGGCCCCGGAACTCGCCGATGGCGCTGGCCGCTCGTTCGATGCGCCGCCGCCCCACGAGCAGGTCGTAGAGGATGAGCCCGAAGGCGTAGACGTCGGCCCGCTGGTCGACCTCGGTGCCGTACATCTGCTCGGGAGCCATGTACTGGAGGGTGCCGACGATGCCGCTCGCCTGGGTTTCGCCGCCGAGCGCGGCGGCGATGGCGGTGGCGCCGTCGCCGGAGCCCGCCAGGACCTCGCGGTCGATGGCGGCCGACTTGGCGATCCCGAAGTCCATGATGTAGCTCTGCCCGGTGGACGGCTCCACCATGATGTTGGCGGGCTTGAGGTCGCGGTGCACGACCCCCGCCTCGTGGGCCGCCACCAGGCCGGACAGCGCCGGCCGCATCACCCGGAGCGCCTCGGCCACCGGCAGCGTGCCCTGACGTTTCAAGACCCCCGCCAGGTCCTCGCCGTCGATGTAGGTCATGGTGATGAACTTGACGTCGCCGACGGTCCCCATGTCGTGGATCCGGACGACGTTCTTGTGGGTCACCTGGCGGGCCAGGAGCAGCTCCCGCTTGAAGCGTCGGTCGAGCTGCCGGGTCATCTCCGGGTCGACGTCGGACCCCGGGCGCACGACCTTGAGGGCCACCGGGATGTCGACCTGCTCGTCCCAGGCCCTGTAGACCGCGCCCATGCCGCCGAAGCCGAGCAGCTTCTCGATCCGGTAGCGGTCGCCGAAGGCCTCCCCCACCTCGAGCGTGGCCGCCGCACCCGGCGATCCGCCGGGCGCGTGGGAGTCCAGGGTCTCCTCGTGGCCCACCAGGTGCGCGGCCGGGATCTCGACCGTGTGGTCGTGCTCTTCGAGCGCCGGGGGGTCACCCTCTCGGCCCTGGTCGTCTCGGAGCACCATGGTGCGATCGACGTGGTCGGCCGCCTCGAGCAGAACCTCACCGCACTTCGGACAGCGCTCGTCGTCTCGCGGCGCGTCGCAACCGCAGGCCGGGCAGATCATGGACCGTCCGGTCGCACCCGGGCGCGTCCCCGGACGGCCCCACGCAGGAGCGCAACCGCCCCTTGCACCGCGCTGCGGCCTGCTGGAGGATCGATCACGGGCATCGCGTTCATTCTCGTGACGCCATCATACAGCGCGCACCTCGACGATGCCGAGCCGTGCGGGGCTCGCGAACGACCGTCAGCTCGCGCCCCTCGCCCCCAGCCGGTCCGCCGCCATCGCGATCGCCCGATCGATCCGGTCCTCGAGACCGGCCCGGTACGCCTCGACCGCCTCCTCGTCGAGCACTCTCGGGACGTCGACGGGCTCGCCGACCTCGACCACGACCCGGGTGAAGGGCAGCGGGATCGCGAGGCGGTCCCAGGAGCGCAGGTGGAGAGCCCGCCGAGGCACCGCGGCCAGGGGGACCACCGGAGCGCCGGTGAGCTGGCCCAGGACCACCGCCCCCTTCTTGCACCGGCGGCGGGGCCCGCGGGGGCCGTCGGCCGTCACGACCGGCGAGCCCCCGTCCTTGACGACCACCCGGTAGAGCCCGCGGATCGCCCTGGTGCCGCTGCGGGTGGCGGAGCCCCGTACCGCACGGCCGCCGATGACGTCGAGGAGCCTGACGGCGTACTCGCCGTCCATGGACGGGCTCACCAGGTAGGTCACCCCGACCCCGCGCCGGGCGAGCCGGGACAGGTACCAGGGCATGACGAACAGGCTCTCGTGCCAGAAGGCCAGCACCATGGGCCGGCCCGCCGCGACCAGGCCTTCCAGCCCCTCCTCGCCGCGGACCTCGAAGCGGAAGGTCCACCACAGGAGCCGGACCAGACCCACCAGCAGCGGCGCGGTGAAGAGGTACGCCAACCGTCGCAGCGGCGTCATCCGGCGCCGCGACACCACCGGCTCAGGCGGCGCGGCGCGCCGCGGGGAGGGCTCTGATTCGCTCATCGTCGACCGCGCGGGATGGTAGCACGGGAGCGCTGCAGCCACCCGTTCTCGATTACCTCCTCAATTCTCGAGCCTCGATTCTCAGTTCCCCCACGCAACCTCGGGAGTTGTGGTCGCCGTGAAGGCCGAGCGCCCGCCGGCACGCAATTCCATCCCTCGGGAACTGAGAATCGAGGCTCGAGAATTGAGAGCTCAGGACTCACTGGCGAGGATGTAGTACACCGGCGACGGCCCGACGTCGATGCGGGTGCCATCGGGGGGCGGGAGCTCGTCGCCGTCCCGGCCGACCGCTCGAACCGCAGGCACCGGCAGATCCGCGTGGCGCCCGGGCTCCAGGCTCCAGGCGACGACGACCCCGTCGTCCGGTCGGCGGAAGCTGTAGAGCCAGACACCATCCGGCGCGGCGAGAGGGCCCAGGAAGGTCGTTCCCTCGAGCTCGGCGATCAGGGTGCGCAAGGCGTACCAGGCGGTGCGACGCCGCAGGCTGCCGTCGGGCTCGGGGGCGACGAGACCGTAGCCGCGGGCCAGCAGCCGCCACCAGTAGACGCGCTCGACGGCGCCGGTTCCCAGGGCGAGCAGGTAGAAGCGCACCAGGTAGTCGGCCTGGGTCGGCTCGTCCACCGACACGGTCTTGCCGGCGGGCGAGTGCGGGCCCTCCCAGAGCGGCCAGTTGACCTCGGTGATCCAGCTCCGGCCCGCGGTGTTGCGCCCGGTGTCGGCGATGGCCTTGAGCAGCAGCACCTTGTCCACGGTGTCGAAGCCGAGCTGCCGGTTCTCGGGCGCGCCCCGCCGATCGACGTAGAGCAGGCTCGCCAGAACGTCGAAGCGCAGACCCTCGGACCGCCGGTTGGCCAGGGCGGCGGTGACCTGGAGCTCGAAGTCGATGACCGCCGGGCCCGCGAGCTCGACGTCGCCCAGGGCGCGCAGCTCCTCGGCGGCGGCGCGGTAGAGCTGCACGTACTCGGCCCGGGTCCAGATCCCCCACTTGCTGCGGTTGACCGCCTGGCCGATCTGGAAGGTCCGGCCGAAGGGCACGAACCGGGCGCCGAGCTCGGCCACCGCGGAACGCCAGCGCGCGGGGTCCCGGACCAGCTCGCGGACCTGGGGAAGGGCGAACACCAGGTCGCAGCCCCGGCGGTGCAGCTCGCGGGCCAGCGCTTCCTCGGCATCGTGGTCGTCCTGCCAGGGGTGGAGCCTGAGCAGGATCCGCCGCACCCCCAGCGCCTCGACGGCTGCCAGGTGCGCCTCTGGCGCCTCGGGCCAGGGCCGGACGCACATCCCGATGCCGTCGAAGGGCACCGGGGACGATCCGAGCTCGTGGGCGAGCTGCCGGTAGCGGGCCCGGATCTTGCGGACCGAGCGCGCGATGTCCGCCAGCTCGCGGAGGTGGTCGGGGCTGTCGGCGAGGCGGATCGCCCGCTTGGCCCAGCGGCCGGCGTGCTGGTGGGGCTGGTCCGAGAGGTGGTCCCACACCGCCAGGTCGCGTCGACCGGCGCCCGTTCGGGCCGGGGGAATGTGGGGGTAGTGGCCGTTGCGATGGGCGTGGCGGCGGCGCAACCGAAGGACCTCGAGGCGGCGCTTGACGGCGTGCTTGGCGATGTAGGCGTCGACGCTGAGCCCGTACAGCCACCAGCGCGGGGAGCGCCGGGGCGGGACCTCGCCCCAGTAGCCGCGCAGGAAGGCCTCACGGTGCTCGCGGCGGAGGACCGGCAGCCGGCAGATGTCGCGGGTTCGGCGCCAGACCCCGGGCCGCTGACCGACTCGCGCGCGGTTGAAGTCGACCAGGTGGAGCTCGGGCTCGGGCCCCTGGCCGACCGCGAGGACGTTGCCCATGGACAGGTCCCGGTAGACGATGCCCGCGTCGTGCAGCCGCCGCGCGTGGCGGCCGAGCTGCTCGAGGAAGGGGATCGTCTCGACCTCCGGAAACGGTCCGGGGTCGGGCTCGCCGTTGAGGGCGCGGAAGAAGTGCCGGACCTCGGCGGCGCCGTCGAGCCGGCGGGCGATGAAGGTCGACGGCCCGTCGGGACGGTCCGACTCCACCAGGGCCACCGGCTCGGGGGTCGCCAGGCCCGCCCGGACCAGCTCCTTGGCCGCCCGCCAGCTGCGCGCCGCCTTGCTGCCGCGCAGCCGCCGCTCGAGACGCCGCCGCCAGCCCTGGTTGCGGAACTGCTTGACCACCACCGGAATCACGCCGGAGCAGCCGTGGAGCTCGGCGGCGTAGAGGTAGTTCCGGCCCCAGTGGATGGTGGCCACGGCCGCCGACGGGTCGGTCACCCGGGCAAGCTCGGCGACCGGGTCCTCCGGCCGGTGCGCCGCGGCGACCTCGCCGTGCACACCCGCCCCCGAGAAGGGCTCGAACTCGCTGCTGTCACCGGGCACGGCGCCAGGATAGCAGGCGGCGCCGGCCGCCGGTGGGTCGGCTTGCGGGTCCTGCTCCGGATCCGGGTCCGGTCCCTCTCCCTTTCCCTCTCCCGCTCCCTCTCCCTTGCGATGGCTGGCGGAGGAGGAGAACCAACAGCAACCGGCAATCAGCGTCAGCGGCAGCGATCAGCGACAGCAATCAGGGCCAGCGACCAGCGATCAGCGATCAGGGACAGCAAGCAGCGACAGCAACCGGCGGCAGCGATCAGGGGCAGCGGCAGCGATCAGCGCCTCCGGGACGCGCGGGCACGGCGCCTTCCCCGGGACGTGGTTCGGCATCGTGCCGGCACCCTTTGGCCTCGAGGCCGCGCGGGCCCGGTGCCTGGCTCTCTTTTCGTCCGACGAAAAGGTGCCTGGCACCGCTCCCATCGCGTCTCGGGAAGCTCCCTTTCCCCGCGCCCAGCGGCAGCGACAGCGCCAGCGAGCAGGGGCAGCGACCGGGTCCGGGCCTGGGTCCGGGTCGGACGCCACGGCGTCCGAGCCGGGGGGAGGGTGTGAAACCCTCCCCTACGAGCGGTTTCCGGTTTGCGTTGTGGCCTCCGGTGCGCGTTGTGGTTTCCTGTGCGCCTCGTGGGTCCCGGCTCGCCTCGTTGCTGCCGGATTCGCCGAGTGGTTGCCGGTTTCGTCTCGTAGGGGCGGGTTTTACACCCGCCCTCACGGGCGCTGCGGCGATCCGTAGCGCCGAACCTGGTTTCGGACGCTGCCGCTGACCCCGATCACCGTCCCTGATCGCTGCCACTGTTCGCTGCCTGCTGCCGCTGCCCCTGGTCGATGACCCTGCTGGCTGTTGGCTGCCCCTGGTCGCCGCCGCTGACCCCCCGGCGCGGCCCGCCGACATGATCACCCCCGAGTCGTTCAGGGGCAGAGGGTAGTCGACGGGCCGTGATTATAGGGGTAGGGATCCCCGGTTGCCCGGGGACCCCTCCCTCCGAACCGTGCGTGCGGTTCTCCCGCACACGGCTCTCCGGTTGGTGGTTCACCTTCGGGAGGACCGACAGGCGTCTGCATGGGCTGCGACGAGGGAGA
>DATHSO010000075.1:0-45485 GCA_035464095.1 Candidatus Methylomirabilota bacterium
GACCAGAACCCGTACCCGTGCCCGGGCCCGTGCCCGTACCCGTGCCCGTGCCCGATGGCCGTGCCCGTGCCCGATGGCAGCGACAGTGACAGCGACAGTGACAGCGGCAGTGGACAGTCGCCCCGGCCCGCTGCGGTCATCGACTCGATTCCGCTCCCGTTCCCGAACGGCTCCGCGTCCGGGTTCGGGTGCGGGTTCGGGTGCGGGCCCGGTTGCTGTCGCTCCTAAGTAACACCCCCGCAGACTTGGTCGGGGATGTCTGCTGGAACCAGTGTTGTGTCACTTCCCCGGCGTCTCCCGGGGCAACAAGGGTGGGATGCTGATTGCCGACATCGGGCACGGGCACGGGTACGGGCACGGGTACGGGTACGGGTACGGGTCCGGGAGACGGAATTCCGGGAGGCCCGGGAAACGTACTTCGGTCAGTGAGTGTTGTCCTCGATGAGGAGCGGAACTATGATAGGCCAGATGCAGCGTCTCAGCCTCACCCTCGGCGCCCTTGCGGTGCTCGTGTCGGCGGTCCCGACGGCTGCCCAGGATGTGGTCCGGCTGCGGGTCGACGACACCATCCAGCCCGCGTCCCAGGCCTTCATCGAGCGCGGCCTCGCCGAGGCCGCGATGCGGGGCGCGGCGCTGACGGTGATCGAGCTCGACACCCCCGGCGGCCTGTTGGACTCGACCCGGGAGATCACGTCGGCGATCACCCAGTCGCCGGTGCCGGTGGTGGTGTGGGTCACGCCGGGCGGCGCCCAGGCGACGTCGGCGGGTTTCTTCATCCTGATCTCGGCGGACGTGGCGGCCATGGCGCCGGGGACCAACACCGGGGCGGCATCGCCGGTCCAGGGCCAGGGCGAAGAGGTGGGGGAGACCATGAAGGCCAAGGTCTTCTCGGACGCGTCAGCGATGGCCCGCTCCCTGGCCGAGGCCCGGGGCCGCAACGTCGACCTGGCCGTCGAGGCGGTGGTCGACGCCCGTTCCTTCACCGCCGAGGAGGCTGTGGAAGCCGGTCTCGCCGACCTGGTGGCGGACAGCTTCGACGATCTCCTGGAAAAGCTCGACGGCTTCTCGCTGACCCGGGTGGACGGCAGCACCCTCGAGCTCGACCTCGCCGAACCGGCGGTGATCGCCATCGAGCAGAGCATGGCCGAGCAGATCCTGTCGTTCCTCGCCAACCCCAACGTCGCCTACCTGCTGCTGGCCCTGGGCATGCTCGGGATCTACGTCGAGGTCACCCACCCCGGCGGCATCTTCCCGGGTGTGGTCGGGGTCATCGCCATGCTGCTGGCCCTGTACTCGCTGTCGGTGCTGCCCCTGAGCTGGGCCGGGGTGGCGCTCATCGCCATCTCGTTGCTGCTGTTTCTGCTGGAGGTCAAGGTAACCAGCTTCGGGTTGCTGACCGTGGGCGGGCTGATCTCTTTCGTCCTCGGCTCGCTCATGCTGTTCGACGCGCCGATCCCCGACATGCGGGTGAGCCTGGGCGTGATCCTGCCGACGGCGGTGGTCATCGCCGGCGCGACGGTGTTCCTGCTCGGTCGGGTCATCCAGGCCCACCGCGCTCAGGTCATGACCGGCACCGACGGGCTGGTGGGGGAGATCGGCCGCGCCTTGAGCGACCTCGCCCCGGATGGCAAAGTGCTGGTCCACGGGGAGTACTGGGACGCCCGCTCGACCTCGGGACCCATCGGCAAGGGGGCGGCGGTCCGGGTCGAAACGGTCGGCGACAAGCGAATCGATGTCTCGGCGGCCGAGCCGGCCGCGGCATCGCCTGAAGGGAGTTCATGATGGGTGGTTTCATTGGATCGGGTCTCGGGCTGGCGATCTTCCTCGCCCTGTTCGTGGTCTTCAAGTGGATCAACATCCTCAACGAGTACGAGCGCGGGGTGATCTTCCGGCTCGGCCGGGTGCTCAAGGAGCCCAAGGGACCGGGCTTCGTCTTCGTGTTCTGGCCGATCGACCGGATCGTCAAGATCAGCCTGCGGACGGTGGTCCACGACATCCCGCCGCAGGACGTCATCACCCGCGACAACGTGTCGGTCAAGGTCAACGCGGTGGTGTACTTCCGGGTGATGAACCCGACAAAGGCGGTGATCGAGGTCGAGAACTACATCTACGCCACCTCACAGCTCGCCCAGACGACGCTGCGGGCGGTGCTCGGCGAGGTCGAGCTCGATGACCTGCTGAGCAAGCGGGAAGACGTGAATATCCGGCTCCAGGAGATCATCGACCAGCACTCGGACCCGTGGGGCGTCAAGGTCTCGATGGTCGAGGTCAAGCACGTCGACCTGCCGCCCGACATGCAGCGCGCCATCGCCAAGCAGGCCGAGGCCGAGCGTGAGAAGCGCGCCAAGATCATCCACGCGGGTGGTGAGCTCGAGGCGTCGAAGAAGCTCGCCGAGGCCGCCGAAGTGATGTCGGCCAACGCGGTGACCATCCAGCTTCGGTATCTCCAGACCCTGACGGAAATCTCGACCGAGAACGCGTCCACCATCATCTTCCCGGTGCCCCTCAAGATGCTGGAGTCGTTGTTCACCACGAAGTCCGACTGAGGCGGTCCCGGACGCCGGTTCTGCTACGGTCGTCGGTGTGGACTGAGAGATGACGAAGAGCTACTACGTGATCGAGCTCACCGCGCGCTGGCTCACCGTGCTGGTGGTGGCTCTGGCGGTGCTCATGGTCCTCGCCTTCGGCCTCGGCTATGGCGCGGCCTGGTCGGTGCTCGCCGCCGACCCGCCGCCGCCGGCCAAGCCCACCCCGACGCCGCTGGTGACCACCGAGATCCTGCCGGAGCCCACCGGGATCGAGCTGCCGTCGACCCCGACCCCGGTTCCCGCCACCGCGACTGCACCTCGCCCGGCCACGGCCACGCCGGCGCCTCCCACCGCACCGCCCGCCACCGCGACCGCGACGCCGCGGCCCAGCCCGACCGAGGCGGCGGTCTCCGGCTTCCTGGTCCAGGTGATGGCGTCGGCCCATGGGGAGACCATCGACGCCGCCCGCTCGCGACTCGCCGAGCTCGGCTTCGACCGCGAGCACCAGCAGGTCGTCGAGACCGAGGTCGCCGGGGGGAATGAGCTGTTCAAGCTCCGCGTTGGTCCTTTCCCGGACCGGGAGTCGGCGGACCGCGTCGTTGCGAGGATGCAGGCCGCTGGCTTTCCGGACGCCTGGGTGGTGGCCCCCTGACGGGACCGCGGAGACAACCGGCATGAGCTTCGGCGGACGCGCTCCGGCGCCGATCCTCCCCGAGTGGATCAGGGCGCGCAAGATGCAGCTCGGCGAGCTGCACGAGGTCAAGAAGCGCCTGCGCTCGGGCGGCCTCCACACGGTGTGCGAGGAGGCGCGCTGTCCGAACCGCACGGAGTGCTTCTCCCGTGGCACCGCGACCTTCCTCATCAACGGCCGGGTCTGCACCCGCAACTGCTCGTACTGCTCCATCGCCCACGGCCGGCCGAAGCCCGTCGACCCCGAGGAGCCGCGGCAGCTCGCCGACACCGCCCGGCGCATGGGCCTCGAGCACGTGGTGATCACCGCCGTCGACCGGGACGACCTGCCCGACGGCGGGGCCACCGGCTTCGTCGAGGCGATTCGAGCCCTGCGCGAGCTTGAGCCCGCGCCCACCGTCGAGGTCCTGACGCCGGACTTCCGGGGCGACCTCACCTCGGTCGACCGGATCATCGCGGCGGCCCCCGAGGTCTACAACCACAACGTCGAGACGGTGCCGCGGCTCTACCGCGGGGTGCGGCGGTCGGGGCGCTACGAGTGGGCCCTCGACGTGCTGCGCCGGGTCGCCGACACGGCGCCGGCGATGATCCGCAAGTCGGGGATCATGGTCGGCTTCGGCGAAACCGCCGACGAGGTCGCGGAGGTCCTCGCCGATCTGGCCGCCGTCGGCTGTCAGGTGGTGACCGTCGGCCAGTACCTCCAGCCCACCGGCCGACAGGTCCCGGTGGCGCGCTTCTGGACCCCCGACGAGTTCGCCGGGCTCGAGAGGGTCGGCCGCGCCGCGGGCCTCGAGGTCTTCGCCGGCCCCTTCGTCCGCTCCTCCTACCGCGCCGAGGAGGCCTTTCTACGGGTTGTGGGCCCCTGACGAGTCGAGATTTGGTGACAAGGCATCCCGGAGCACCGGCCTTCTGGGCCGCCTTGGCGGCCCAGCGTCGCCCCGCCGGCGCGGTCGCGCGGAGGTGACGGGGAAGGCTGCGACCCCGCCGGCGAGACGAGCGGCGGCCTGCATCGTTGCTTCGGCAGCCTTTCCGAGGCGTTTTACCCGGGGGAGCCCCCTTTGACGTTTTTCGCGGTGCGAACGGTGACGGGGTCGCGCCTCGGGGAAAAACGTCAAAGACGGCACGCCCGTTGGAGGCGCCCTGCCCGCGCGTCCCGGGGACGGTGATCGCCGGCGCTGGTTGCTGCAACTGCCATTCCCGCCGGTCCAGTTCGGTTCCTGCTGCTTGGGCTGTCCAATTCGCCTGTTATCATTCCGTGAAGCCACTATCGGGCTGCTCGTTTTCGTGGAGCACACGTGACCAACTACTCCGGGAAGCTCATCGCATTTGAGGGCATTGACGGCGCTGGCAAGACAACTCAGGCAGCGCTGCTATCGGAATTCCTCGTCAACGCCGGTCAGTCAGTAATCACCTCAAAAGAACCGACCGATGGCTACTGGGGACAGTTGATTCGGACGTCGGCCACTCAAGGCCGCTTGCCGATTGAAGAAGAGATCGAGGCCTTTGTAGAAGACCGCAAGGAACACGTGAAGAACCTCATCAATCCAGGGCTGAGAAGTGGCTTCTATATCCTCGTTGATCGCTATTTCTTGTCGACAGCCGCGTATCAAGGCGCCCGAGGTGTCGATCCCGAAGCTCTCATGCGACGAAACGAGGGATTCGCCCCTCTGCCAGATCTGGCCGTAATCCTCGAGATTGAGGTGGAAACCGCGCTCAAGAGAATCGAGAAACGAGGATACGAAAAAAACCTCTTCGAGCTCTCACAGAACCTCCAGCGTGTGAAGACGTGTTTTGAGGAGTTGGACCGACCCTACATCGCGAGAATCGACGGTTCTCTCCACGTAGAGGCCGTGTTCTCGTTGTTGATGGACGAGTTGATTGCGCGCTCTGTGATTCCTCGATCCTTCCTGACACCAGAACGGATGCACGCAGCGATCTCGACAATCAACCAATAACTGTGTGCGGAGCGGAAGGGGTTTGATCGTGGGAGGCTGGCCGGGTGACTGAGAACGCACCCACCTGGTGGCCGGAGGCGGTGCTCGACCGCTCTCGGTGGGGAGAGGCGGTGACGCCGGTGCTCGAGCGCATCGCCGCCGCCCGCGACCGCGGCCGCTTCCCGCACGCTCTGCTGCTGGTGGGCCCGACCGGCCTCGGCCGCGAGCTGGCGGCCGTTGAGGCGGCGGTTTTACTGTGCTGCGAGGGCGCCGCCGCGCCCTGGAGCGTCGGCTCGTGCGCCGACCGGGTGCGGCGCGGGGTGCACCCCGACGTGGTGGCGGTGATGCCCGAGGGCAAGGGCCGGGTGATCAGGATCGACCCGCTCCGGGAGGGGGTGGTGGAGGTCATCGGCGCCCGCCCCTACGAGGGCCGCCGCCGGATCTGGATCGTCGACGGCGCCGAGCGTGAGCACCTGCCCCAGGCGTCGGCCAACGCCTTCCTCAAGACCCTCGAGGAGCCGCCCGGACACGTGGTCTTCATCCTTCTCGCCGCCAACCCAAGCGCGGTGCTACCCACCGTCCGCTCCCGCTGCCAGCAGCTCGCCCTGCCCGGAACCGCGGCCTTCGCCGAGGCCGCAGACCACGGTGTGCCGCCGGAGCTCGCGGCCGCCGGGCTTGCCGGGGCGAGCCTCGACGGCCCCTTGACGGCCGTGACCGCCGCCCTCGAGGCCGCCCTTGACGGCGAGCCGCGCCTGCTGCTCAAGCTGAGCTACGCCCTGGACGGCGGTGTCGACGGTTTCGAGGTCGCCGCCGTGGTGGCCACCGAGCTGGCGGCCGCGGGCCGGGGCCCCGGCGGCGGTGAAGGGTTGTCGCGGTTGGCGGCCGACCTGCTGGCCACCGAGCGACGTTGCCGCGCCTTCAACCTCGACCGGGACCGGCAGCTGGTTTCCTGCCTGTTGCGCTGGTACCGGGATCTGTGAACGTGCCGTGCCGTCACCGCGAAGACGCAACGTACGCGAAGAACATCGCGACATTTCACGAAAGGGATACCGGACGCGGCCTGCAGCGCACGGTCTCCATCTGCTTGTGGAGCTTTGCGACCTTCGCGTCTTGGCGGTTCGAATCCCGGGTAGAATCCCGGAGCCCGTCGCTGAGGAGCCCGGATGAACGAAACCGCTCTGCCCTGGATCCTGTTCGTCGTCTACGCCGTCGCCATCGTCTCGCTGGCCGTTTGGAACCGGCGCAAGGCGGCCACCATGCAGGGCTTCTCGGTGGGCAGCCGGAGCCTGCCGCCGTTCTTCGTCGGGCTGTCGCTGGCGGCCAACATGACGTCGGTGGCGACCTTCGTCATCAACCCGGGGCTGGTCCACGCCTACGGCTGGTCGGGCATCGTCGCCTACGGGTTCGCAGCACCCCTCGGGATCTTCCTCGGGCTCGTGGTGACGAGCAAGAAGTTCCGCCAGATCGGCGACCGCTTCACGGTGCTGACCGTCCCCCAGTGGCTCGGCGAACGCTACGGCAGCCGGCGGCTGACCGTGCTGTTCGCCGTCGCGAGCCTGCTCCAGGTGACCTTCCTCGTGCTCATCGTCACCGCACTGGTGCTGGTGCTCATGAGCGTGCTCCAGCTCGGGATGTGGCTGGCCCTGGTGATCGTGGTCGGGCTCGCCTTCACCTCGATCCTGCTCGGCGGCGCCAGCCTGCACGTGGTGTCCAACAGCTTCCAGGCCCTGACCATGCTCGCGGTGGCGCTGCTCCTGGTGGCTTCGGGGATCGAGCTCTTCGCGGGCGGGCTCGGCCAGTTCTTCCAGCGCCTCGACGCGGTGGCGCCGTTCTTCGGCAGCGTGACCAATCCCGACAGTCTGCTGTTCAGGGACCTCTTCGAGGTGGTGGTGGCCAACTTCTGCATCGGCATCGCCATCATCATGCAGCCCCACATCATCTCCAAGTCGCTGTACCTGCGCACCGAGCGCGACGTCAACCTCTACCTGGTGACCGCGGTGATCGCCGGGACGGTCTTCACCACCGTGCTGCTGGTGGGGCTGTATGCCCGCATCGACCTGGGCGGCGGGATCGCTCCCGACCGGGTCGTGGCGACCTACATCGCCACCGAGTTCGCGCCGGCCCTGCGCGCCCTGATCATGCTCGGCGTGCTCGCGGCCGGCTTCTCGACCCTGGAGGGGATCATCCTCGCCCTGTCGACGATCTTCGCCAACGACCTCTGGGCCAACCTCGCCCGCCTCGCCGGCGCCGACGAGGAGGCCGTGCGGGCGCGGCTGCTCACGGTGGGCCGCGTCTTTCTGGTCGTTCTGGCGCCGGTCACGGTGCTGCTGGCGTGGCGCCAGATCGTGGCCCCCTCCCTGTCGGTGGCGATCTTCGCCCAGAACGGCGTCTACGGCCTGTTCGCCGCCACCTTCGCGCCGGTGGTCTTCGGGCTGTTCTCGGAGCGGGTCACCGCGCGCCTGGCGGCCACAGCTGCCGTCGCCGCGCTGGTCGTCCACTTCGGCATGTACTACTTCGAGATCACCCACTACCACAACAACCCCGCCGTCCCCGCCACCTTCGCGCTGGCCGCGAGCACCGCGATCATGGCGGTCGGAATCCTGGTACGGCGGAAGGGTTGAACCGCAAAGACGCCAAGGACGCAAAGGCGATCGGAGCATCCGTGTGTTCCTTGGCGAGCTTCGCGCCTTGGCGGTTCATTCGGCCCGGAATGTGGGTTCACCGAGCGCCGGTTAGACTGAGGGAGCTTCGCACCAGCTTCACACGGAGAGCCTGATGATTCGTCGCCACCCCGCCATCCTCGTCGCCGTCGCACTGTCGGTGACTCTTTGGGCCACGGCTGCGGCCGAGGCGGGGCGGATCGTGGCGGTGGGCGACGTCCACGGCGAGCTCGACGGCTTCGTCGCCATCCTCCAGGAGACCGGGCTCGTCGACGATCGAATGCACTGGATCGGCGGCGACGCGACCCTCATTCAGATGGGCGACGTCTTCGACCGCGGCCTCGAGGTCCGCGGCGTCCTCGACCTGCTCATGCGGCTCCAGAAGGAGGCGCGGCGGGCCGGCGGCCGGGTCGAGATGATCCTCGGCAACCACGAGGCCATGAACCTCACCGGCTTCTTCCGAGACGTCCACCCCGAGGTCTTCTCGACCTTCGCCGACGGCAGGTCGAAGCACCGGCGCAACCAGCTGTGGTCGGACGTCAAGCGGTACCGCAACGTCCGCGATCTTTCCGTGGATGACGAGACCTTCGAGGCGTGGCAGGCGGCCCACCCGCTCGGCTGGATCGAGTACGTCGAGGCGATCGGCCGCAAGGGCCATTATGGCAAGTGGTTGCGCGAGCGGCCGGTGGCGGTGCTGATCGACGGCGTGCTGTTCATCCACGGCGGGGTCGGCCCGGAGATCTCCGGGCAGTCGGTGGAGGGACTCAACGAGACCGTCCGCCGGGAGCTCGAGGTTCTGGACCGGACGCGCAACTACCTGGTGACGGTGGGCATCCTTCCCGAGACCGCCGGGTTGGCCGAGATCGGGATGGCGGTGCAGGTGATCCTCCACGAGGCCGACAAGCCCGACTCCACCGACCTGATCCGCCGTCACGCCGACATGGTCCGCGACGTCGCCGGCATCGACTCGTGGCTGCTGCTGTCGCCCGAGGGTCCGCTCTGGTTCCGCGGCGCCGCGGGCTGGGACGAGGCCGAGCGCGGCGCCGAGATGGCGGCGCTGATCGACGGCATCGGCGCCGAACGCATGGTCGTTGCCCACACGCCGGCGCAGGACGGGAACATCCACGTCCGCTTCGGCGGAAGGGTCTTCCTGGTCGACACCGGGATGCTCTCCGAGTACTACGAGGGCGGCCGCCCGTCGGCGCTGGAGATCGACGGCGGCGCCTTCACCGCCATCTACCTCGACGGCGAGCGCGAGGTGCTCCTCGGCGGCGAAGCGCTCGACCGGGCGGCCGAGCTGGTCGTGCCCGCAGTCGGCGCCGAGCCGGTGGCGGCTTCGGCGCGCTGAAATCCGCCGCCCGGTTCTTCGACGATCAGCTGTGACTGGTGAGTCGTGAGTCGGAGTGAGTGGTGGGATTGAGATCGGGCGCGGACGCGGACGCGGATACCGATGAGGGATCGGCCGCGGACCGAATCGAGACGGGGTATCGTTTGAGCGCGTGATGCGATAGGATCGAAGGGCGCGCGACCGCCGCGCCGACTGGAGACCCATGCACCCGACCCGAGTCCTGCTCGTCAACGCCGTCAACCCCTTCGTCGAGGCCCAGAACCGCTACCCGGCGCTGGGGCTCGGCTACCTGGTCGCCATGCTCAAGCGGGAGCTCGGCGACGCGGTCGAGGTGCGGCTGATCGAGGACGAGGTGGCCGGGACGATCAAGAGCTGGCGGCCCCACCTGCTCGGGATCTCGTCGGTGTCGCAGAACTACAACCTGGCCAAACGCTACGCCGAGCTCGGCCGCGAGGCGGGGATCCCGGTGATCGTCGGCGGCTACCACATCACCGAGCTGCCCAAGAACCTGACCCCGGCCATGAGCGTCGGTGTCCTCGGCGAGGGCGAGCACGCCATCTGCGAGCTCGTCGAGCTCCATCGCGAGCACGGCTCGCTACCGCCGTCCAGGCTCGCCGACATCGAGGGTCTGGTCTACTGGGACGGCGGTGAGCGGGTGCAGACGAAACCGCGCGAGGTGGTCGGCAAGAAGGACAGGAGCCTGGACGAGCTGCCCATGGCCGACCGGTCGATGATGCGGGTGCGGCCGCACTCCAACATGCTCACTTCGAGGGGCTGCCCCTACAATTGCACCTTCTGCGCCTCGACCCGGTTCTGGCCCAACATCCGCTACTTCTCGCCCGAGTCCATGATCGAGGAGATCAAGCACCTCCGCGACACCTACGGGGTGAAGTACATCACCTTCCACGACGACCTGTTCATCGCCAACACCAAGCGCCTCGCCGGGCTTCACGAGCTCGTGATGCGCGAGGGCCTGCCCCAGCAGGGCTTCCGCTTCTCGTGCGCGTCGTCGGCGACCCGGATCAGCGACGACACCGCGCGCATGCTCAAGGAGATGAACTTCGTCTCGGTCTCCATGGGGCTGGAGTCGGGCAACCAGGAGGTGCTGACCCGGCTCAAGGGCCCGGCCTTCAAGGTCGACATCAACGAAAAAGCGGTCCACACCCTGCACCGCCACGGCATCCACCCGCACGCGTCGTTCATCATCGGCGAGCCCGAGGAGACCGTTGACCAGATGATGGAGACCTACGACTTCATCAAGCGGAACCCGCTGTCGCTGGTCAACCTCTACGTCCTGACGCCGCTGCCCGGCACCCCGGTGTGGCACGCCGCCAAGGCCAGGGGTCTCGTCTCCGACGACATGGACTGGGACCTGCTCAACATCTCCTTCGAGCTCGACTGGCAGCGGGTGATCCTGGTGTCGGAGACCGTGACCCGCTCCGAGCTCCACAGGGTCTACCAGAAGCTGCGCCGGCTCAGGCTCGCCAAGTACGCGAAGGCGCTCGCCAGCCACCCTTTCCAGATGGACCTGCCCGAGTACGGCCGCGCCAAGCTCGTCGAGTGGGCGTACCGCCTCAAGTCGGCGCTCACGCACCGTGGAGCGCCCATCAACGCCGGCCTCGACAAAACAGTGTGAGCAAATTCTCAGTTCTCAATTCTTAATTCTTAATTACATCACGTTGGATACCAGCCGATTGCGATGAAAATTGAGAATTCAGAATTCAAAATTGAGAATTACGAGCGTGAGCCCGTGATGAGCCACCGATCCGGTCCGATGTCGGTGCGCTCGATGTCGGCGAGTCCCGCCGCTTCCATCCATCCCCGCAGCTCCGGCTCGGAGTACGTGTCGCCGAAGGAGCGCATGTTGATGGCGAACAGCGTCCCCAACAGGTGCTCGCGCTTGGCCTCGTCGATGGCGAAATCGACCACCGCCACCTGGCCTCCCGGTCCCGTCGCGGCGGCGGCTCTGCGGACCAACTCCGCGGCGTCAGGGGCGAGCTCCTGGTGCAGGATGTTGGCCAGCAGCACCAGGTCGTAGCCGGTGCCGAGGTCGGTCTCCAGGTAGTCGCCGCCGATCCACCTCAGCCGGCCCTCGAGCCCGGTGCCGGCGATGCTCGCCGAAGCTGCCTCTGCGACCTGGGGGATGTCGAGGACGGTCGCCCGCACGTCCGGCGCCTGCTCGCAGATGGCACGCGCGTACTGCCCCCAGCCGCCGCCCACGTCGAGCACGCGGGTGACGCCCTCCAGGTCGAGAACGCCCGCCACCCGACGGGCGATCTGGGTTCCCATGGCGCGCATGGCGGCGCCGAAGCGCCGGGTCCGCTCCGGGGTGCGCTCCGGGCTCTCCCAACCATCGCCGCGAATCCAGGCCTCGAGGTTGGAGCCCCAGGCCTCGTACATGGAATGGGAGTGCTCGACGAAGGGCGCGAAGTCCTCGTCTCCGGGTCGAAAGAAGCGGCGCAGGGTGTCGACGACGACGTACCCGTCGCCATCGACTGCGGTCACCAGCCCGAGCGCGTTCAGCGCGCGCACGACTTTTCCGGTGGCGAGGGGATCGAGCCCCAGATCGGCGGCGACGGCCTCCGGCGAGGCGGGCCCGTCGGCGAGCCGGCCCAGGATGCCGGTGCGGCCGGCCACGGTCACCGCCCGCTGGCCGGCGAAGGTCCACAGCAGCCGTTGCAGTCCGTCCAGGTCCAGGGGCTCGGGCATGGGCTTCCTCCAAGGGGGCGATTGTAGCGGCTCGAAGGCGGTGAGCGCCTGATCGGGGGTCGTTGGATCGAGCAGTAATGAGACGCATTATGTTTTATGGACTCGGTCTTGACATCATTCGGGCGATGCCGGGACAATGGTTGCCGCATTTCTTCTCGGCGCCGGGCCGGTTGCTGCCCACCGGCAGGCGTCGCCATATGGCGGGTGGCGAACCATGAATCGGCCGGATCACACCCCGAGGGTGGCTCGGCGGGAGGGGACGTCATGAGAGGGAGCACCATCAGGATCGTGTTGACTGTGCTGTCCGTAGCCGCCGTGTCGGTCGCCTTCGCTCAGGAGGAGGGGCTGACGGTGGCCGAGCGGGCCGAAATCGCCGCCGCCGAGGCCGCTGTGTCGGCGACGGGCGTCCTCGGCGCCCCGGTCCATCACCCGGATGCCTGGGGCGGCCCCGAGGCGGTCATCTACTTCTCCGACTTCGAGGCCGATAACGGCGGGCTCGCCGCGACGCTGGACTGGGAGTGGGGGGCCTACGCCTGGGTCGGCGGTGGCGGATGCTCGACGACCGTTGCGCCACCTGCGGCGCCGTACTCCGGCGCCAACATGTGGGGAACGGTGCTCAACACCTGCTACAACGGGTTGGGCAATAACACCGGCTACGGCACATGCACCAACGGCAACACGGCCGACGACAGCATCCTGAGTTTGACCGTCGACCTGACTGGCTACACCGACGCTCAGCTCAGCTGGTGGGATTGGCCCGACATCTTCATGAACTTCGACTGGGGCGAGGTCTACGCCAACGGAACCGTGGTCTTCCAGCATTGCGGGAGCGGCTACACTGCGCCCTCTGCCTGGGTCCAGCAGGTCGTGGACCTCACGCCCTACGTCGGCGGCACGGTGACCATCGAGTTCCACATGATGGCCTCGACGGTGGTCAACTACTCGGGCTGGTACATCGACGACCTCCAGGTCTCGGGTACGCCGGTGCCGGTGGAGCTGCAGAGCCTCTCCGTCGAGTGACCCGGACCCGCCGCCAGGAGATCGCCGCCAGGCTGCGCGACGGTGAGCTGAGCTTCGATGAGCTCCGTCACGAGCTCGCGGTCACCGTCCAAGTCCTCGAGGAGGACCTGGGCCACATCCAACGCTCGGCCCGGGCCTCCGGCGAGCGCCTGCTGGTTCGGCCCGCGGTGTGCGCCGACTGCGGATTCCGGCTGTCCTCGACGGCGCTCCACCCGCCCGGCCGCTGCCCCAGCTGCCACGGCCGCCACCTCGACGGGCCCTGGCTCCGCATCGCATAATTTCTCAATTTTGAATTCTCAATTCTGAATTACATCGCAGGCTCCGTGAGATGCATGCGATGACATTGAGAATTAAGAATTTAGAATTGAGAATTCTCCTCCGGGGTCCACCGCACCGTGAGCTTGCGCGCGGCGCGGACCTCGTCGACCCGGCTCACCGGGGTGTCGTGGGGCGCCGAGCGGACCAGGTCCGGGCTCTCCTCGGCCTCGCGGGCGATGGCGAGCATGGCGTCGCAGAAGGCCTCCACCTCCTCGGGCGGCACGCTTTCGGCGGGCTCGATCATGAGCGCCCCGTGGACGATCAGCGGGAACGACATGGTCGGCGGGTGGAAGCCGTAGTCCAGCAGGCGCTTGGCGATGTCGGTGTTGTGAACGTCGTGCTTGGCCTGGCGGGAGTCGTCGAAGACGACCTCGTGCAGGGAGGGGCCGTCGTAGGGGAGGTTGTAGACCTCCTTGAGGCGGTGCCGCACCAGGTTGGCGTAGAGCACCGCGACCTCGGACATCTCGCGCAGCCCGTCGGCGCCCAGGCTCCAGATGTAGGTCAGGGCGCGGACCAGGATCAGGAAGTTGCCGTAGAAGCCGCGCATGGGCCCGATGGAGGCCGGGTCGTTCCTGACCAGGTCGAAGCGATTGCCGTCACGGACCACCCGCGGCACCGGCAGGTGCGGCACCAGCGCCTCGGAGACCACCACGGGCCCGGCGCCGGGGCCGCCGCCGCCGTGGGGCGTCGAGAAGGTCTTGTGGAGGTTGATGTGCATGGCGTCGGCGCCCATCAGCCCGGGCAGCGCGCGGCCGGCGAAGGCGTTGAGGTTGGCGCCGTCCATGTAGATCAGGCCGCCCCGGTCGTGGACCAGGCGGGCGATGTCGACGATGCGGTGCTCGAACAGCCCGAGGGTGTTGGGCACCGTCAGCATGACCGCGGCCACCCGTTCGGTCATGAGTCGCTCGAGGGCCTCCATGTCCACCGTGCCGTCGTCGCCGGACGGCACTTCGACGGCCCGGTAGCCGGCGAAGGCGGCGGTGGCGGGGTTGGTGCCGTGGGCCGAGTCCGGGACCAGGACCTCCTCGCGGGCGTCGCCGCGGGCCTCCAGGGCCTTGCGGATCATCAGGATCCCGGCCAGCTCGCCGTGGGCGCCGGCGGCGGGCTGGAGGGTCACTCCGGCCATGCCGGTGATCGCCTCGAGGGCGCGCTCGAGCTCCCAGATCAGGCGCAGGGCGCCCTGGACGTGCTCGACGGGCTGCAGAGGGTGCGTCGCGGCGAATCCGGGGAAGCGGGCGGTCTGCTCGTTGAGCCGCGGGTTGTACTTCATGGTGCACGAGCCGAGGGGGTAGAGCCCCTCGTCGACCGCGTAGTTGAGCTGGCTGAGCCGGTGGAAGTGCTGCACCACCTCCATCTCGCCGACGTCGGGCCAGCCGGGCTCGTCGGTCCGCAGCAGCTCGGCCGGGAGCACCGACCGCGGGTCCACCGCCGGCACGTCGAGAGTCGGCAGCCGGAAGCCGCGCCGACGGGCCCGCTGCGGGTTGCGCTCGAAGATCAGGGGCTCGGGGCGGATCGCGCGGCGCTTCACGACAGCCTCCCGAGGGCCTCGAGCAGGGCCTCGACCTCGGCCGTGGTCGTGCGCTCGGTGACCGCGACCAGCAGGCCGTCGGGCCAGGAGCCGCCCCAGGTGCGGGCCGGGACCCCGGCCAGCACGCCCGCCTCGGCGAGGCGTCGGGCGAGCTCGTCGCCGGCGCCCGGGCCTTCGAGGAGGACCTCGTTGAAGGTCGGGCTCTCCGGGTAGGCCAGACGCCAGGGCCCGCCGAGCTCGCCGAGCCGTCGTTTGAGGTCGTCGGCGCGAGACAGGCAGGCGGCGGCCAGCTCGCGCAGGCCCTGCCCGCCGACAGACTCCAGCCAGACCGTGGCCGCGAGGGCCATGAGGCCCTGGTTGGTGCAGATGTTGGAGGTCGCCTTGGCGCGCCGGATGTGCTGCTCGCGGGTCGACAGGGTCAGGCAGAAGGCGCGGTCGCCGCGGCCGTCCACGGTCTCGCCGACCAGGCGCCCCGGCATCTGACGGACGTCGCGCTCCCGGCAGGCGAAGAAGCCCAGGTGGGGGCCGCCGAAGCCCGGAGCGACGCCGAAGCTCTGGGCCTCGCCGCAGACCACGTCGAAGCCGAAGGCGCCGCCACCGGCGAGCAGGCCGAGGGAGACCGCCTCGTTCACCACCTGGACCGCCAGCGCGCCGGAACCGTGGGCGGCGTCGGCGATGGTGGGGAGGTCCTCGACGATGCCGAGGAAGTTCGGGCTCTGGACCGCGACGCAGCAGGACAACCCGTCGCCAGCCGCCTCGCGCAGCGCGTCGGCTCCGACCCGGCCATCGGGTCCGGGTGGCACCACCACGACCTCGAGGCCGGTGGGGTCGGCGTAGGTCTGCACCACGCGCCGGTACATGGGGTGGACGGTCTCGGCCAGCACCACCCGGTCGGCCTTGCCCCGCCGGACCCGGTGCGCGAAGAGCACCGCCTCCACCAGGGCCGTGGCGCCGTCGTAGAGGGACGCGTTGGCCACCTCCATGCCGGTGAGCTGGCAGATCAGGGTCTGGAACTCGAAGACCGCCTGGAGGGTCCCCTGGGTGATCTCGGGCTGGTAGGGGGTGTAGGAGGTGAAGAACTCGGCCCGGGACAGGACCGCGTCGACGACGCTCGGCTGGACGTGGCGGTAGACCCCGGCGCCGAGGAAGGACGGGACGCAGTCGGGCGACAGGTTGGCCAGCGCCATCGCCGCCAGGTCGAGGCGCACCGCCTCCTCGCCCCGCCCGTCGGGCAGCGGCACGCGGTCGACGCAGACCTCGGGCGGGATGGCGGCGAACAGCTCGTCCACCCTCCCGAGACCGAGCTCGGTGAGAATCCGCCGCCGGTCGTCGTCGCCGGCGCCGATCCAGGGGTGCATCAGGCGCTCTCCTCCTCGATCATCGCCTTGTAGCCGTCGGCGTCGAGCAGGTCCTCGCTGTCGACCGAACCGCTGATCTTGACCAGCCAGCCGTCGCCGTAGGGGTCCTCGTTGACCAGGTTGGGCTCGTCCTCGAGGCGCTCGTTGGTCTCGATCACCTCGCCGGCCACCGGAGCGTTGAACTCGGAGACCGCCTTGACCGACTCGAGGGTCCCGAGCTCCTCGCCGGTGTCGGCGCCGGTGCCGACCTCGGGCAGCTCGACGTAGACCACCTCTCCGAGCTGGTCCTGGGCGTAGTGGGTGATGCCGACGACGACCACGTCGCCCTCGACGCGCGCCCACTCGTGGCTCCGGGCGTACATCAGATCGCTGGGCACGTTCATGAAACTCTCCTCCTCGAGGTGCCTCCGACCACGGCGGTCACCTCTTCTTTCGCGAGTAAAAAGGCAGCGGCGCGACCCGGGCCGCTGCCCGGCGATTGCGGATCTCGACCAGAACCCGGGAACCCTCGCTCACGGCGTTGGCGGGCAGATACGCCATGGCGATGGCCCGGCCGAGGGTCGGCGACTGGGTGCCCGAGGTGACCAGACCGGCCGGCTCCGGGTCCGAGTCGCCCAGGTAAACGGGATAGCCGTGGCGGGCGATTCCACGGTCCGTCATCTCGAGCCCGACCAAGGCCCGGGCCGGGCCGTCCTCGGCCTGCCGCTCGAGGATGTCGCGCCCGATGAAGTCGCCCTTGTCGAGCTTGACGATCCAGCCGAGGCCCGCCTCCAGAGGCGTCGTCGTCTCGTCGATGTCATTACCGTACAGACACATGCCAGCCTCGAACCGGAGCGTGTCCCGGGCCCCGAGCCCGGCGGGGAGGAGGCCGGCCGGGAGGCCTCGCCCGAGGATCGCCCGCCACAGCTCGGGCGCCGCTTCGGGCGCGGTGTAGACCTCGAAGCCGTCCTCGCCGGTGTAGCCGGTGCGGGCGACGATGGCCCGGTGGCCGAGGGCCTCCCCGAGCTCGAAACGGTAGTACTTGAGGGCGCTCAGATCGGTGCTCACGAGAGGTCCGAGGATGTCGGCGGCCAGGGGGCCCTGGACGGCGAGCTGGGCCCAGCGGTCGGACTCGTCCCGGACCTCGACGTCTATGCGGTCGGCGGCGAGCTCGGTGAGGTAGGCAGCATCCTTGGCTCGGTTGGCGGCGTTGACCACGAGCAGGTACTCGTCGTCGGCCAGCTTGTGGACCAGCATGTCGTCGACGAAGGTGCCCTGGGGGTACATCAGGCCGGTGTACTGGGCGCGGCCGACCGTCATCTTGGAGTGGTCGTTGCAGGAGACCAGCTGCACGAAGTCGAGGGCGCCGGGCCCAGAGATGACGATCTCGCCCATGTGGGACACGTCGAAGAGGCCGGCGCGGGTGCGGACCGCGGTGTGCTCGTCCACCAGCGACGTGTACTGGACGGGCAGCTCGTAGCCCGCGAACTCGACCATCCGGCCACCGGCCGCCAGGTGCTCCTCGTAGAGGGCCGTTCGCCTCGCCTGGCCCATCGAAACCCACCTCCCGCTCATGGTCGTCCGTCCCGCCCGTCGGCCGGGTCCGGCGACCACGATGACCGTCGGCGCCGACCGCGCCGGGCCGACTCCGCTGCAGGGTACCACCACGAATCGGGAACGGAAAGGGAGCCCGCCACCGCCCCGCGGCCGCAGCGCCGGGCTCCGGGCCCGCCCGGGCGGCGGCTCCTCCGTCAGGCGAAGAAACGGTCGAGCATGGCGCGCGCCTTGTCCAGGTCGCTGGAGCGTTTCGCGACCCGCCGGACCAGCGCCGGGTAGCCTTCCCTGAGGGCCTCGAGGTTGCCCGAGCGGACGAGGCCGAGGAGCTGCTCCAGGGCCTCGCGGCCGGAGGTGTCGAGCTGGGGCGAGGCGAGCTCGCGCTCGACGATGACCCTGACCAGGGCCAGCAGCTCCTGGGTCTTCTGGGGGTCGTCGGCGGGGCGCTGCTCGGCGCTGCGGTCGCCGGTCGATTGCGAGCCCGCGTGGAGAGCCTGGTCAGAACCCCTGATGGGCTCTCGCGCCGCCGACGCGAACAGGCCCTCCGGCAGCTCGCGAAGCTGGCGGCTGAAGCGCCCGAGCATGAGGTAGAGCTCCTTCTCGGAGGCGAAGTTCCCCACCAGCCGCGCATTGCGGTCGAGCTCGAGGGTCTCGGACTCCTGGAGCATGATGTTCGCCCGGGCGCCCTTCTCGAGGATGATCTTGTCGGCGTGGACCCGCCACGCGGTGAGCTCGCCGGCGACGAAGCACGAGTCCGCCGCCTCCACCGAGATCGCCTCGACCTGGACCTCGGGGTCGATGCGAACCGACCCGGAGCCCGACTCGATGACCGAGTAGACCCCCGAGTTCTGGATCACCAGGTTGCCCGGGGTCCGAATCGACAGCTGCCCCTGCTCGTTGACCGAGATCTCGGTGCCGCGCGGGATGATCATGGTCGGGAAGGTCTTGGTGTCTTCCATGGCGTCATCTCCCCCAGACCCGGGACGGGAGCGGGTCGAACGACAGGGCGGGCGCGTGACGCCCGCTCACCAGCAGCTCCTCGTGTCCGGTCCACTGGTAGTTGAGGATGAAGATCCGCGGGTCGACGGGCTCGGGCTCGTTGCCCTCGCCGTCGGTCACCCGGACCTCGTAGTGGAGGTGAGGCGAGGTGCTCCAGCCGGTGTTGCCGACGGTGCCGAGCTGCTCGCCGCGGACGAGCTGGGTGCCGCGGGCCACCGAGATCTCCTGGAGGTGGGCGTAGATGGAGAGGTAGCGCTCACCGTGCTTGAGAACCACCACGTTGCCGTAGCGCCACCAGCGGACGTTGCGGTTCAGGGGGAAGCGGCCGGCGAACACCACGCGGGCGTCGCCGGCGGCCAGCACCGGCGTGCCCTCGCGGGCCGCCAGGTCGATGCCGGCGTGGAAGTCGATGGTGTTGGTGAAGGGCGAGGTGCGGTTGCCGAAGGGTGAGGTCAGGACGAAGCTGCCGATGGGCAGCGGGCAGATCGAGGGCACCGCCCGAGTGAGCTCCTCGTTGGTGCGGGCGAAGCTGGCGAGCTCGTCGGCGAGGGTCAGCAGGGCTCGGCTCTCGATCTCCATCTTCAGGGCCCGCCTGACCGCCAGCTCCACCTCGGGCACCGCGTACTGCACCACCGGCGCCGGCTCGGTGCCGCCGCCGCCGCCGGCGTCGGACTGGGGCGCACCCAGGATGAGGCTCATCTGGCGCTGTTGGGTGCGGGCCCGGGCGGTCTGGCGCTGGAGGCGGTCGAGGGCCGCCTCCCGCTCGGCGAGGATGGCCCGCTGGGTCTCGTTCTGCTGGTTGAGGATGCCGAGCCGGCCGCTCAGCAGCAGGGACCGCACGCCCATGGGTGCGAGCACGGTGCCGGCCACGAGGACCACACCGAGGATGACCATCCCGGCCCACAGCCATCGCATGCCCTGCCGCGACAGGAAGTAGTAGCGGACCTGCTTGCGGATGTCCGCGGGGTGGAGCTGGATCTCGATCATCGTGCTTCGATCCTACCGGCCGGGTGGAGGAAGGCGGTGGCTGGGGTCACACCGGCCCGCCCGCCCCACGGCGAGGACCTCCCGCCTCGAATCTACCATCACACGGCCTTGAGGGCGGCCACGGGATCCTCGCGGGAGGCGCGCCAGGCGGGCCACAGGGAGGCGCCGGCGACGAGCAGCGTGCACACCGCGGCCACCGCGAGCAGGTCCGTCCAGCCGGGGTGGAAGGGAATGCTGTCGACCATGTAGACCCGGGCCAGGTCCTCGGGGAAGCGGACCACGTCGAAGGCGCTCAGAATCCAGCTCGCGAGGCAGCCCACCGCGAGGCCCAGGACCATCCCGGCGCTGCCGAGGAGCACGCCGGACAGGAGCAGGACCCGGCGAACCAGGGCCGGGGTGGCGCCGAGGGCCTGCAGGGTGCCGGCGGAGCGCCGCTTGTCGATGGCCAGCACCACCAACGCCGAGCTCACCTGGAAGGAGGCCACCGCCACCACCAGGCTGAGCACGACGAACAGGGACAGGGTCTGCCAGCGCAGGGCGGCGAACAGGGAGCTGTCGGTCTGCCGCCAGTCGCTGAAGTAGAGCATCGGGAAGGCGTCCTCGAGAACGATCCGCGTGCGGTCCACCGCCATGGGGTCGTCGAGCACGACCTCGACGCCGGCGACCCCGACCTCGGGCATGACCCGGTGGACGCGGGCCAGGGGGACGAGGAGCCACTCCTGGTCGAACTCCGCGAAGGCCAGCCTGAAGGTGCCCACGACCTCGAGCCGGAGGGACGGCACGATCCACGACCCCGACTCCGGGGGAAGCTGCACCAGCGTCGTCGAGCCCGGTGCGGCCCCGATCCGATCCGCCAGCCCCGCCCCGAGGACGGCGGGCGTCGCCTCGGTCGCCGGCCACACCTCGAGGCCGCTGTACGGGGGCGGCTGCTCCACCGCCTTGACCGTCACCGGGATCGGCCTGGTCGGCTCGGCGGGGTCCTCGATCAGGGCCGACAGGTAGGTGACGGGCGTCGCCCGGCGCACGCCCTCCACCTCCACCATGCGTCGGGCGATCTCCCCGGACTCGTCGGCCGTCATGCGGCGGCCGGCGAAGCCGACCATGTGCGCGTTGCCCTGCTGCAGGGCGCCGGCGATGGCGTCGGTGTAGCCCCGCATCAGGGCCAGGGTGACCACCAGGGCCGCCACCGCCAGGGCCACCGCCGCGAACGCCGCCAGGGCCGTGCCGCGCAGCAGCCGTCCGGCGCGGCGGCGCAGGAAGCGGACGGCGAGGTCGAGCTCGAGCATCACGGATGCAGTGTAGACGAGAACCGTCCGCAAGAAGATGTCGGGGGTAAGTTCTTAATTGTAGGCTCTTAATTAAGAATTAAGAATTAGGAATTAAGAATCAAGAATTATGAATTATGAATTATGAATTGGGAAGTGAGAGCTACTTCTTAAGGGCGCGGAAGGTGATCGAGCGAACCACGCCTTCGAGATCTGCAGCGGTGAGGCCGAGCTCATCGAGTGAGACGGCGATCTCCTCGGGGAGGCTGTCGCCGATCGCGGCCAGAAAGTCGATGTCCCTGACGATCTCGATGTCGCCGAATCCCGCGCCGGCGAGCAGCGCCAGGTACTCGTCGCGGCGAATCGCACCGGCCACGCAGCCGACCCAGGCCGTGACGTCGCTGGCGAGGGCCTCGGGCAGGTCGCGCTCGAGGACCACGTCGGACACCGCCATCCTGCCGCCAGGCTTGAGAACCCGGTGGATCTCGGCGAAAACCCGAGCCTTGTCGGGCACCAGGTTGATGACGCAGTTGGAGGTGACGGCATCGACCGTGCCGCCCTCGACGGGCAGCGCCTCCAGTCGGCCCTCGCGGAACTCGACACGATCGGCGAGCCCCGCCGCGGCCGCGTTGACCCGGGCGCGCTCGAGCATCTCGGGCGTCATGTCGATGCCGATGACCCGTCCGCCCGGCCCCACGGCCCGAGCGGCGATGAGGGCGTCGATGCCCGCGCCCGACCCCAGGTCGACCACGGTCTCGCCGGGCTGCGGCTCGAGGTGGGCGAGCGGCGCCCCACAGCCGAGGCCGAGGTCGGTGCCCGGGGGCAGGAGGTCGAGGTCGGCCGGGCCGTACCCGAGGCCGATGGAGACGGCGGCGGGCGCGGAGCAGCACGGTGCGGACGACGGGGTGCAGCACGAGCCGCCGGTCGCGGCGATCCGGCCGTAGCGGTCGCGGACGGTGGTGACGATGCTCTCGCGATCGGCGCAATCTTCAATCTCGGTGCTCACTCGGTTTCTCCCTGTGAGGCGGCGGTTGTGGCAGCACGATCCGTCGAGACGAGGTGGTCGAAGGCTCCCGGGCAGCAGCCCTCGGTCGCTGACCTGACGGCGGCCAGCAGCTGCTCGATGGCCGCGACGGTGGCGGGCTCGGAGCCCACCGGCAGCCGGTCGAGGACGATCCGTGCGAACTCGGCCTCCTGCTCTCGGACCGAGGCGGCGGCTCGTTCGCCGGCAACGGTGAGCTCGGCGCGAAGCGCCCGGCGGTCGCCGGGGTCCGGGGCACGATCGACGAGGCCGCGCTCCTCGAGCCGGTCGAGGTTGCGCGACAGGGTGCTGGGCGAGATCCCGAGCCGCCGGCCGAGCTCGCCGAGTCGCAGGCCGCCTCCGGCCAGCGCCTCGAGGGTGGCGGCCTGGGCCACGGTCATGCCGCAGCAGGCGACGTCGGCGCGCTCGGCGAGAGAGAAGCGTCGGACCAGGGCCGAGATGGCCTCGGTCAGACGTCTTGCGAGGTCGGTTCGAAGCTCCGTGGTAATAACTTCACTCATACAAATATTGTAGTCCACAAAATAGTACTTTTTCAACTCGCTCCGGGATGACGGCTGCGCCGAGCTCGCTCCCCGGGGAAACGGCAGCCGCAGCCCAGCACTCGGTGGCGTCGAATCCGCGAAACGCTACAATCGTCGGGTGACCCTGGGGCGCCTCCGGCTGCTGGTCCGCCGCGCCGGCCGACGGCTCGGCCCGATGCTGGTCACGATGGTCGCGGTGGCCGCGGCAGGGCTGGGTCTCCACGGCGCCCTCGACTGGCACCGCCACGGCGAGCCGGGGGTGGGCTTCTTCCACCTCCACGTCCACTTCGGAGAGCACGAGCACCCCGACCACCATCACGGCGGGCTCGATCCGCAAAGTGGTCCGGACACCCCGTGCCAGGATTCCGCTGCGGGAGACCCCGCCGAGCCCGCTCCGCCGGAGCCCGAGCCGCCCGGCGAACGCCACCACGCCGGCGTCCTGACCCTGGCCCTGGGGGTCGCCCCGGCGCCCACGACGGCGACGGTGGCGGGGCCCGCCCTCGAGCCCTCCGAGCGGGCCCCGGTCGCGGCCCGGCGGCTCGCCGACCGGCCCTCGGAGCGGTGTGCCTGGAGCCCGCGCGGCCCGCCGGCCTGACCCCTCCTCGAGCATCACAAGCCCATCGGACCCGCGGCCCGAGGCGTCGACGACGCCCGAGCGCTGCGGGCGTGAGCGTCCGGTCCGCCCCCCGCGGACCGGACGAGGAAGGAACATCCATGCCGACCCCTCACCTGACGACGGTCGCCTCCGGTGATCGCCGACGAAGCCCCGCCACGTTCGCGCGCTGCGTGATCGCATTCTGCGTCGCTGGGGTCCTCGCTGCCGCCGTCCCGGCGATGTCGCACCAGGTCCACAGCCACGACGGCTCGAGCCCCGTGGTCGTCGACACCGACCTCGGCCTCGACGACCTCGTGGCCCTCGCCATGATCCTGCAGGCCCCCGATGTCGAGGTGGCCGCCGCGGTCGCCGGCGATGGGGTGGCCGATGCCGCCACCGCGGCCGGCCAGCTGGCACGGCTGGTGGCCGAGCTCAACCGGGGCGACGTGCCGGTGTTCGCGGCGCTGGCGGACCCCGCCTTCCCGGCGCCGCCGTTCCGCGCCCGCGCCCGGAGTGCCGTCGACTCGGCGCTCCAGGGAGCCGGGGCGGCCGAGGCGCTCCCGTGGGCGCCCGACGCCTACCGCGCGGCGGACCACCGCACCACCGTCCTCGCCCTGGGCCCCCTGACCCGCATCGGCGACGCCCTGGCAGAGTCGCCGGGGCTCGCCGCCGGGATCGCGCGCGTGGTCGTGTCGGGCGACCCGGACGACCCCGCCGACTGGAACCTGGCGGCCGACGGCGACGCCCTCGAGACCCTCCGCTCCGCCGCCGTCGAGGTGGTCTTCGTCCGCCCCGGCGGTCGCGGGTTCAAGCCGGCGGGCTGGTACACGGACCGCCTGGCGGGCGGCCAGCGCACCGCCCTCGGCGAGGCCCTCCTCGATCGGCTCCTCGCCGAGGCCGAGGTGCGGGCCCACTACCTCGGCACCCTGGCGAGCTTCCACGACGAGCTCGCCGCCCTCTACCTGCTGCGCCCCGAGCTCTTCACCGAGGTCGGCGCAGGGATCGTCGAGCCGGTCGACGGCGGCGCGGCCGCCGCCGCCATCGCCGGCGCCCTGAGCCGCGGCCGCCAGCGCAAGGACCGGGTCGTGTTCGTGGACGGCCCGCTGCCGGCGGTGATTCTCCGCGCCGACGTCCGCGCCCGGCGCGACGACATCCTGGCCGCCAACGGGCCCGACGAGTGGTTCGCCCAGCTGCTGCTCAACGAGCTCCACGAGCACCTGGGGGCGTACTCCATCATCGGGGTCAAGATGGGGCTGCGGGCGGCCGAGCTGCTCAACGCGCCCCAGCACGCCATGACGGTCGTGTCGTCCGCTCCGGCGGAACAGCCGGTGAGCTGCCTCAACGACGGCCTGCTGGTGTCCACCGGCTCGACCCCCGGCCGTGGTCTGTTCAGCCACAACCCCGGGCCGCCCGGCACCGTGCAGGCCATCTTCGCCTACAACGGTCGCACTCTCGTCCTGCGCCTCAGGGACGAGCACCGGGCGAGGATCCGCTCCGTGATCCACGGCCTGCTCGAGCACACCACCCTCGAGGACGCCGAGTACTGGGAGGGTGTCCGGGCGCTCGGCCTCGACATCTGGCAGAGCTGGCACCGGCGCGACCTCTTCGAGGCCCGATTCACCGACTCCTTGCCGACCGACCGAGAGCAGGAGATCCAGCCGTGACCCAGCCTCGAAGCCACGAACACCACCTTCGCGTTCTCGTCCAGATCCTCGCGCTCGGCGTGCTGGCGGTGGTGCCGGTGTCGAGCCAGGAGGCCGCATCCGACGCGGCCGGGGAGGCGTCGACCGTCACCCGAGAGGGGGCGACCGACGACGAAACCAAGGTCTTCGAGGGTGAAATCACCGTCGAGGGCTCGCCGATCGTGGCGGGCTCCGAGGTCGACGTCCTCGGCAGCCTGGTCACCGCCGTGACCGAGCAGCAGATCGACGACCTCTACGCCCAGGACCTGACCGGCGCTCTGCGCCGGGTGCCCGGGGTGATCATCTCGCGCTACAACCCGGTGGGCGCCTTCGGCGGCGGCGACGGCGGCGCCTTCTTCATCCGGGGCCACGGTTCGGGGCGTCCGGGGGGCGAGGTCACCTTCCTCACCGACGGCGTGCCCCGCTTCGTCGGCATCTGGACCCATCCGCTCATCGACGTCGGGAACATCGACACCATGCACCGCCTCGACATCTACCGCAGCGCCCAGCCGGTGCTGCTCGGCAACATGGCCTTCGCCGCAGTCGACATCTCGAGCAAGCGCCGCATGGCGCCCGGCTTCGGGGGCCGATTCACCGGCTCCTACGGCACCTTCGACACGCTCGTCGGCAACCTGGAGCTCGGCGGCCGCAGCGACCGCTTCGACTATTTCCTGACCGCCGGGTATCGCACCAGCGACGGCCACCGGGACAACGCCGGGGGTGAGATCACCGCGTTGTCGGGGCGGATCGGCTTCGCCCTGTCGGAGCACTGGGACCTGTCGGTGCTCTACGAGCACACGTCGAGCTCGGTCGACGACCCGGGCGCGGTCGGCGCCCCGCCGCTGCCGATCGTCCCCGACTACGACATCGACAACGACTTCGTGCTCGCGACCCTGAGCCACCACCACGGCGAATGGGCGGGCAGCGTCAAGCTCTACCTGGACGCCGGCACCTTCGACTGGCTGCAGTGGAGCCCGTCCGAGCAGCACGGCTTCCGCTCGGTCACCGACTCGGAGAACCTGGGCGTGCGCTGGCGCGAGACCACCGCGCCGTGGGCCGGTGGCGAGCTCGTCATCGGCGTCGACCACGACCTTTACGGCGGCGAGTTCGTCGAGCGCCACCCGGGCGACGACCGGCTGGCCAGCGACCTCACGTTCCGGAACACCGCGCCCTACGTCGCCCTCAGCCACACCTTCGACGGGACCGTGTCGGTGACCCCGTCGGTGGGCGTGCGCTACAACGACAGCCGCTACTTCGGCGGTGACTGGGGCGCCCAGGCGGGGATCAACCTCGGCTTCGGCGACCACCAGATCTACGCCAACGCGGCGCGCGGCTTCAATCTGCCGGGCATCTACGCTGCCGTCCAGTACGGGGGCTGGGGCCGGGGCGAGGAGTGGCAGGAGCTCGAGGCCGAGACCATCGACCACGTCGAGGCCGGCTGGCTGGGGGCCTTCGGCCGCTCCCTGCGGCTCACCGCCTCGGTTTTCCGGGACGAGGTCGACGACGCCATCCGCTTCGTGCCGCCGCCCCCGCCGCCGCCCCTGTTCGCCAACGTCGGCGCCTACACCGTGGACGGTGTCGAGGTCTCGGTCCAGGTCGAGCCCACCGAGAGCCTGTCCCTGTTCCTGGGCGGCACGTACTCGAGCTCTGACCCGGACACCGTGCCGAACCTTCCGGGGACCACCGGGGTCGCCGGCCTCACCTGGATCGGCCCCGGCGACTGGCGGCTCAACCTCGACCTCCAGTGGGTCGACGACCGCTCCGTCCTCAACCCGCGCTTCGCCGCAGGCTCCGCGGCGGTGGACGGCTACCTGCTCGCCAACGCGAAGCTCGACCTGCCGTGGCGCCTGCTCGGGCTCGAGCTGGAGGGCGCCATCTTCGTCGTCGGGGAGAACCTCCTCGACGAGGACTACGAGCACCGCCTCGGCTACCCCATGCCCGGCCGGATGGTCCAGGCCGGGGTCGACATCCGGTTCTGAGTGGGCCCGCCGGGGGTCCATCACTCCGATCCGCGCCGGGTCGGACAGATCGGGGTTCCGCTAGAATCGCGCATCGTGCAGTGCACCGATGCTCACGCCGAAAGGGGGGGGGCCGGAGTGGTCGGAGGGGCGGAGGGTCTCGAGCCGGTCCGTTTCTTCCTGGCCGACGAGCCGGACCTCGACGCGGTCATGGGCCTGGACCCCGACCGCGACGTGGCGGCCTTCACCAACGGCGAGCGGACGTGGATCGCCCAGACCTTCCTGCGGCTGCGCGCGGCGGGCCATCCCGTCGAGCTCGTCCACCTCCCGCCCGACCGGGGCATCGTCGTCTTCCACGCGAAGCACAAGCACGCCCTCGCGCGCCTGGTGCCGCCGCGGTCCGCCCCGGTTTTCGTCGCGACCAGGGCCGACAACAGCATGCCCTTGCTGGCCGACTTCGAGGTGCTGCAGAACGGCCGCTTCGCCGACCATCGTCGGCGCTTCTTCGTGCCGCACTGGCCGCAGCCCGGCATCCAGCCCCGGGACCCCCGGCGAGGCTCGACGGTCGTTCGGGTGGGCTACATGGGCTTGGTGGAGAACCTCCACCCCGACTTTCGAACAGACGCCTGGCGTTCGGTCGTCGCCGACGCCGGCTTCGAGTGGGTCCCCCGGATGGCCCGTTTTCGCGAGATTCCGGAACGGTCGACCATCGGCTGGGACGATTACCGCGAGCTCGACGTCGTGCTGGCGGTTCGACCGGATGAACGACGGCTCCGATTCGCCAAGCCAGCCACCAAGCTGGTCAACGCGTGGCGCGGCCGGGTGCCGGCGATCGTCGGCGTCGAGTACGCCTGCCGTGAGATCCGCAGGAGCGAGGACGACTACCTCGAGGTGCGGGGCGCCCATGACGCCCTGGAGGCCCTGTGCCGCCTCCGCGACGATCCGGCACTCTATGCTCGGATGGTCGCCAACGGGTCGCGTCGGGCTGAGGAGTTCTCGCACGACGCCATCGTCGGCCAGTGGGCCAGGTTGCTCTTCGAGATCCTTCCCGATCGGATCACCTCGGGCGCTCTTCCCTGGGACCGACGGCTCCCGCTGCCGCTCCGCTTGCCTTTTCGCCGGGCGGCACGGGTTCTCAGCGCGTCGAGGTTCCGTTGAGCGGGCACGCTTCCGGCCGTCTGGGCCTGCGCACGGGACCACCGGTCGCGTGGCTCGCCGTGTTCGTCGGGAGCCTGCTGGCGGCGGCGCTGGTGGCGCCCGTGGCGATGAGCGCCATCACCGCCGCCGTCCCCGACCACCCGTGGGGCTTCTCGAGGATCTACAACCGGACGGCGATGGTCGCGGCGCTGGTCTTCATGATCGTGTTCCGCCGCCACTGCGGCTGGCCGGAGCTGCGTCGGCTGCTCGGACGCGGGCCGAGGTCGCAGCGCGCGGCCGATGTCGGCGTCGGGATGGCAGCGGCCATCGTCTCGATCGCCTGCTGCATGGCCTGGGCCTTCGCCACCGACCGCCTGGGCCCCACGCTCAACGAGTACCACTTCTTCAGCACCCGAACGGCGTCGACTCTGGTGGGCGGGCTGGTCGCGGCCTTCATCGAGGAGTCCTTCTTCCGTGGGCTGATGCTCGCCTCCCTGACGGCGAGCCTCGGTTTCCGGGCGGCCGCGCTGGCGAGCAGCGTTGCCTACTCGGCGGTCCACCTCCTCAGCTCGGATCGAGGTTTCGTCTGGCAGGGGTACTCGGTGGGAGCCGGCCTCGCGTACCTCTGGCACGCCCTGGCCAGGCACCTCGAGCCCGCCGCCGTACCGCCTCTCATCGGCCTCTTTGTCGGGGGGTTGGTGCTGGCGATCGTCGTCCGCGTGACGGGGTCGCTGTACCTCGCCATCGGTCTCCACGCGGGCTGGATCCTGTGCTTCCAGGTCGCCCGCCACGCCACCAGGGTCCTGGTGGAGGTTCCCGGAACCTCGCCATTGGCGACGCGTCACTTCCTGGTCGGAACAGGCTGGGCGTGGGTCGCGATCGCGGCGTCAGCGGCGCTGGCGGTCGGGTGGGCGCGTGTCGCCCACCGGGACCTCAGTTGAGGTCCTTGTTCTTCCAGTACTTGGTGCCGCTGATGTCGGCCGAGGCCATGAGCCCCTTCTCGGTGATCTGCCAGACCGCGACGCCGTTGACGAAGCCGGTGGCGGCGTTGGCGCCCTCGGTGCCGGCGGCGGCCTGCGCCGTGGCGTCGGCCGTCCACCCCTTCTCGACGAAGGCGGTGAACGTGCTGACGTCCTGGAAGAAGAAGACCACCTGGTACTTCTGGCCGCCGAGGCCGAGGCCGACCCCGGCGGTGCCCATCTTCATGTAGGTGCGGTCGCCGGTCTCCTTGATGACGGCGACGCCGTTGCCGCCGCCGCCCGAGAACCCGAAGGCGATCTTGAGGTTGTCGAAGGCGGCCCAGCCGTAGGCCGACTCGAAGAGGGTGTTGGCCTTGAGGCTGCCGTCGAGGACCTCCTTGAGGGCCTGGTCGGCCATCTCGTCGATCTTGGCCCGCTTGGCCTCGCGCTTCAGGGCCTTCCAGTCGCTTACCTGGTCGTCGGCGATCGCCGGGGTGGTCGGCAGCAGCAGCCCAACGGCGACGGCCAGGATCATGATGGTGGGAACGCAGCGCTTCATCGATGCCTCCTCGCGATGGGGTCTGGATCGGAGTCCGGCCACCCGCGATGGATGCCCGGGGTCAGTCAGCTGTGCGGCACCTCGCCGCACGCGAGCTCGGCGGTGTCGCCCGAGTCGTCGCACTCGACCTGGGTCCAGCCGCCGCGGACCTTGGTCTTGCTGCAGTAGGTCTTGCCGACGCTCGAGGGGTTGTTGAGGTAGGCGAGAACGTCGGCGCAGGTCTCGTCCTCGGACAGGGTCACCGTGCAGACCCCGGCGAACTGCGGATTGGTGAAGCAGCAGCGGTCGCCGCCGATGGCGTCGTTGGTGGCGGCGGGCTCGCTCGCTGATGCCGCGCCGACGGCGCACATCGCGACCGCCATGATCAACAGGCAACGGACGGATCTCTCCATGGTGTCCTCCTCGGGCTCGATGAGTAAAACCTCTCTCGTGTGCGGTCGATTCCTGCCAGCGCTTCATTTTACGGCATACTCTGTGTCGTCATGGCAAGGTCCGCGGTTTCATCGCCGAAGCGCCGCCGCCGCGGCTGCGGGGTGTGCCCGCTCGCAGCAGTGCTGGCCGCGGGTGTCGTCATGACCGCGGTCAGCGCCCCGGCGGCCGAAAGCGGCGACCCAACGGAGCCCTCGTCGTCCGGCTCAGCCCTGTCGGCGATCGAAGGCTCTCCCGAGGTCAGCACCGAGTCGACCATCGTCGAGGTCCCGATATCCGTCACCCTGAAGGCGCCGGAGGACGGGCGGATCGGGTATAGGTTGCGGCTGTCGGTGTTCTTCGCCTGGAACGACGTCCGGTTCAAGGACCTGGAGGGGGACGACATCGCCGCCAGCCTGCGCACCCTGACCGTGGTGCCGGGCGCCGAGCTCGTGGTGCCGGTGGGCGAGCGGTGGGTCGTGCGGCCCTACGGGCAGATCGGTGGCCTCGAGGCACTCGGGATGGACGGACACCGCTGGTTGGCTTCCCTGGGCACACGGGTCAGCACCTCCCGGAACCTGGAGCGCTGGCGGCTGCTGGCGGGAGGACGCATCGAGTACACGATCGTTCTCGACGAGGGCGGCCGTCGGGTCGACGACGTGGCGTTCCTCGATCTCGGGGCCGGCTTCAGCTGGCCCCTGTGGTTCGACGTGATGGGCGAGCCGGCCAGGGCGGGGCTGTTCGTGTTCCCCCGTTTGTACCTGAACCCGGCTGACGTCGTCAGCCAGGGGGGCCTGGTCTCGGGCACCGACTGGCACGTCGAGGTCGGGGCTTCGTTCGAGATCCAGAGCCGGCCGAAGCTCTGGTTGGTCAGCCTGCCATCGTGGTACGGCGCCGCCTTCCGGGCCGCTCCCGACCACCGGTCGGTCCGCATCTACCTGGGCTTCCCGTTCTAGGCGACGGAAACGCCGGCGGGACGGTCGGGGCCTCCGGCCGGTATACTCGGCGCAGCATTCTCACGACGGAGGCCGGGTGCACCTTACGGAACACATCGCGCGGATCGACCTCACCACCGTGCCGCGTGGGCACAGGGCGCTCGTCCGGCTGGTTCAGTTCCTGATCGCGCTCGAGGACCAACTCGGCCGCGACAAGGTCGTCATTCGGGCCTCCGGCCTCGCATACTCGTCCCTGTTGGCGACGGTGCCCCTGATCGCGGTGGTCCTCGCCCTTCTGTCGGCGTTCGGCGCCCTGGATGACCTCAAGCTGAAGGTCCAGGACTTCCTGTTCTCCAACTTCCTGCCCGCCCAGCACGACGACATCGCGGCCCTGCTCGACCAGTTCACCGCCAACGCGGCCCGTCTCGGCTTCCTCGGTTTCGCCTTCCTGCTGCTCACCGCGGTGCTCCTGCTCGACAGCGTCGAGAACAGCTTCAACGACATCTACCACGTCGCCAGCCGCCGTCGGCTGGTCAGCAAGATCACCGCCTACACCTCGGTCCTGGTGGTGGGCGCCCTGGGCGTGGGCGCCAGCATCTCGATCTCGGCCCAGGTGGAGGCGCTACTGCTGCGGGACGCGCCCATCGACCTGAGCTGGCTCACCCTCCAGACCGCCTGGCTGTTCCCGCTGGTCCTGGTGTTTCTCGCCTTCCTGCTCGCCTTTCTGGTGGTGCCCTACACTCGGGTGCGGCTGAAGAGCGCCGCGATCGGTGCCATGACCTCGGCGATTCTCTTCGAGCTCGCCAAGAACCTGTTCGCCGACTCGGTGGGCCAGTCGGTCCGCGCCTCGACCCTGTACGGCTCCCTGGCGGTCGTGCCGATCTTCCTGATCTGGCTCTACCTTTCCTGGATCATCGTCCTGCTCGGGCTCGAGGTCGCCTTCACCCACCAGCACTTCCTGACCCTGCTGCGCTCCCGCCTGGTCGGAGAGGGCTCCGGGGGGGGGGTGGGCACCGGGTCGCGGCTGTTCGCGCTGGCGGCCGAGCGCTTCGACGCCGGGGCCGAGCCGCCGACATCCGACCAGCTCTCCCGGAGGCTTCTCGTGCCCCTCGGAGCGGTCGAAGCGGCCATCGACCGGTTGGTGGCGGCGGCGCTGCTGCGGCGGGTGGCTCTGGGATCCGACACCGAAGGGGTCGTGCCGGCCCGACCGCCCGACAGCGTCACGCTGTCGGAGGTGGTGCGGGTCTTCGAGCCCCGGGGCGCCGACCTGGGCCCCGACCGCGAGGTCGAGCAGGCGGTTGAGCGGGCCCTGGCGCGGTTCTCGGAGGCGGGCCACGGCGCCGTGGCAGGCCTGAGCTTCCGGAGCCTGCTCGGTGGTATCGGGGGTGATGGGCGGGAATGATCCTGTCAGTATTGACGGTTGCGTCCCGAGGCGCAGTCTGGCAGACTGGGACGGCTACGAACCCAAGGGAACCGGAGCGGAGGAGAAAAGTGCTCGTCGGGCACGACGTGCCGGCCCGAAACCGGGTAATCGAGAACAGCGACCGAGGAAGCGAGGAACGAGAGGAGGAACGATGAAAAGAGCAGTCGGAGTGGCCCTGTTCGCCGCGGCGGCGGTGCTGCTCACCCAGGGTTGCGCGCACCAGACCATGAGCTTCGACCCGGGCACCATCGACCCGGAGGTCTACGTCGAGAAGGTCGACCAGTGGATGATCATCGCCGACGGGTCGATGACGATGGCGGATCGGGCCCACCGCCAGCAGAAGATGGGCATCCAGCAGTCGCTGCTGGCGAGCATGAACGAGACCATCCCCGAGCTCGCCTACGAGGGCGGGTTCCGGACCTTCGGCAAGGGCAGCTGCCAGGGCGCCGGCAAGACGACTCTGATCCGTGAGGTGGCGGACTACGACACCGCCGGCTTCAACGGCGCCCTCGACGTCTTCGGCTGCATCGGCGGCACCAGCCCGCTCAACCGCGCCATCGAGGCCACCGGCGGCGACCTCGCCATGGGCAAGCGGACCGCGGTGGTGGTGATCACCGACGGCCTCAACATGAACAACAGGGAGATCGCGACCACCCGCCAGCTCAAGGAGGCTCTCGGCGACAACCTCGACGTTTACGCCATCCAGCTCGGCGGCTCGAAGAAGGGGCGCAGGCTCGTCGACGGCATCGTCGCCGCAGGCGGTGACGGCTACGTGGTCTACGCCCACGAGCTCGCCTCGGCCGAGGCCATGAAGAACTTCGTGGTCGACGTCTTCCTGTGGCCCGACGACGATGGCGACGGCGTGCCCAACCACCTCGACAAGTGCCCCGGCACCCCGCGGGGGGTCGAGGTGGACGACGTGGGCTGCCCGCTCGACTCGGACGGCGACGGCGTGCCCGACCACCTGGACAAGTGCCCCGGCACCCCGAAGGGTGTGAAGGTCGATGCCGACGGCTGCCCGCTCGACTCGGACGGCGACGGCGTGCCCGACACCGCCGACAAGTGCCCGAACACCCCGGCCGGGGTCGAGGTCGACGACGTGGGCTGCCCGCTGGACAGCGACGGTGACGGCGTGCCCGACTACCTGGACAAGTGCCCCGGCACGCCGCGCGGCGTCCCGGTGGACGACAACGGCTGCCCGCCGGCCGGCGTCGTGGTCCGCGGCGACGAGTGGGCCGTCGAGGGCCATGTCCTGTTCGACACCGACAAGGCGACCCTGAAGCCCAATGCCCAGGCGCTTCTCGACCGGGTTGCGGCGTTCCTCCAGAAGAACCTGCAGTGGCAAGTGGAGATCCAGGGCCACACCGACAACACCGGCCCCAAGGCCTGGAACGAGACCCTGTCCCAGATGCGGGCCGACTCGGTGAAGGACTACCTGGTGACCCGCGGGGTCGCTGCCGACCGACTGACCGCCAAGGGCTTCGGCTGGTCCGAGCCCGTCGCCTCCAACGACACCGCGGAGGGGCGGCAGCAGAACCGCCGGGTCGACTTCAGGCCGACCGAGAAGTAGCGGTTCGTTTCGTCAACCAACGACGCCCGGGCTTCGGCCCGGGCGTTTTTTTGAGTCTTGATGAGTGGTGAGCCCTGGGTCTACTCACTCCTCACTCCTCACTCCTCACTCCTCACCTCTCCGGCACCGCGCCGCCGACGACGCGCTTCATGAGCCGACCGCCTTCGAGCCGCGCGCCCTGGTCGACGCCGTTGAGGATGGCGACCTTGTCGTCGTCGACGGTGGAGGGGAAGCGGCGGGTGAACTCGGCGAAGGTCATGGCGCCGGGCAGGGTGACGATCTCGATCAGGGCCGGCTCGACGTCGAGGTAGCGCCGGTCGCGGAGCTCGCGGAAGCTCGACAGCGACTTGCGGAGGGCCTCGGCGTAGCCGCTCCAGGAGGCGTCGCCGGTGTAGGCGAGAAGCTGCAGCACGACCCCGCCGCGGGAGACGAAGCCCACCGATCCGCGCACGATCCCGCCCTGGGAGGTCTGAGCCTGGAACTCCCGGAAGTCCGCGCCCCACGAGCGGCCGGGCTGGATGCTCTCGGCCTCGAAGAAGAACCGCGCCGCCTCGGCGGGGGAGGCCGCCTCGGCCACTGTCAGCACCACGACGGCGTCCTCGTTCGGGCTGACGGCACCCGCCGCCTGGCGCTGGTTGACGATGGTCCAGCCGTCGGGGAAGTCCATCCGGAAGGCCATGTCCGGGTGGTAGAAGGTGCTGCCGACGCTGTAGCCGTGGCGCGGGTCGGTGCCGTAGGTCATGCCTTTGAGGCGGCGCAGGTAGGCGTCCCGCTCGACGGTGCCCCCGAGCTGTTCAGGAGGCAGCTGCGCGATCTGCGCCTCGATCCGTTCCACCCGGTTGGCGGGGTCGGGGTGGGTGGACTGCCACGCCGGCATCCGGCCGCCGCCCGCCGCCTCGCCGATCCGGCCGAGGGTGCGGAAGACGTCCGGCATCTCGCTGGGATCGTAGCCGGCGCGGGTCATGTAGCGCAGGCCGAGATCGTCGGACTGGCGCTCGTCGTCGCGGCTGAACTTGAGGAACAGCACCTGGAGCCCGGCGGAGGCGAGGCCGGCGTAGGGGCGGAAGTCCTCGCTGGCGATGGCGGCGACGCCGAGCCCGAGCTGGGCGAGCTGCTGCTGACTCATCTGCACCACCGAGTGGCGGGCCGTGACGTGCCCGATCTCGTGTCCGAGCACCGACGCCAGCTCGGCCTCGGAGCCGAAGTGGGCGAGGATGCCCCGGGTGACGTAGATCTGGCCGCCGGGGTAGGCGAAGGCGTTGACCAGGGGGTCGTCGAGGACGTAAAAGCCCCACGGCAGGTCGGGCCGCTCCGACACCGCGGCCAGACGCTGACCGAGCTGATCGACGTAGCGCTGCATGTCCTCGTCGGGGTACTCACCGAAGGTGGTGAGGACCTCCGGCACCGCGCGCCGCCCCATCTCGATCTCCTGGGCCTCGGAGATGAGGCTGAGCTGGCGGTGGCCGGTGGCGGGGTTGATGGTGCAGGCCACCAGCGCCACGGCGGCGGTGATGGCGGTGGCGATTCTGATCGTGGTCGATCCCATGGCCGGGCCCTCCCTGAGTGGATGGTAGCCGCCACCGTTCACCACGGGGGTTAGGTTCCCGCCGGAGGTCGACGTCGGGGATTCTCCGTGGCGATCTCGCGCGGCGGCCGCGAAGGCCCGGGAATCCCGGGAGATTCGTGTCGACCGTCATGAGCAGCGCACGGGCGGGTTGATACCATCGACTCGATCTGGCGATGAGCGACGACTCCCACGGCGCCGACGACCTGACGCGGACCCTTCGGGGCCCCTCCGCTGCCGGCGAGGCAACGGCGCCCGAGGCCGGCGCCGGCGGCCAGGCGATGCTGATCCTCATCGCCCATCCGGAGCACCAGCGCCTCGGCAGCCGGACGCCGCTCGAACCCGGCGAGCCGGTGGAGGTCGGCCGGGACCCCTCGTGCACCCTTGCCTTCCCCGAGGTCCGGTCCCTGTCCCGGGTCCACGCCCGGGTCGGGTACGTAGGCGATACGGTGGTCGTGGAGGACCTGGGCAGCACCAACGGCACCTTCGTCAACGACCGCCGCCTGGCGGGGCCGGCCGAGCTCGTCAGCGGCGATCGGCTCCAGGTCGGCGCCCTGCACTTCAAGTTCTTCCGCGAGGCCGACGTCGAGGCCGCCTACCACCTGGCCATCCACCAGCTGGTCATGCAGGACGGCCTCACCGAGATCGCCAACCGGCGCAGGTTCGACGACGAGCTCGCCCGGGAGTTCGCCCGGGCCGGCCGCCACCAGCGGCCCCTGGCCCTCGTGGTCTTCGACATCGACCGTTTCAAGGAGGTCAACGACCGCCTCGGCCACCTGAGCGGCGACTCGGTGCTCAAGGGCATCGCCGCGGTCTGCCGGCGGCGGCTGCGCCCGGAGCAGGTCTTCGCCCGCCTCGGCGGCGACGAGTTCGCCATCATCAGCCCGGAGACCGGGCTCGAGGGCGCCATGATCCTGGCCGGCCGGCTCCGCGAGGCGGTGGCGGAGCATCGTTTCGACCCCACCCTGCTGCCCGCGGACCTGCGGGTGACCTGCTCCTTCGGCTGCGCCGAGATGAGCCCGGCGATGCACGCCCCGAGCGAGCTCCTGGAGGCTGCGGACCGGGCGCTGTACGACGCCAAGGAGGCCGGCCGCAACCGGGTGGCGCCCCTCTGAGGCCGCCGGGCGGCGGAGGCTTCTCCGGGGCCCCCCCATGAGCCGCCGGTGCCGGCTGTGGCACACTCCTCGCGATGCCGTACCGATACGCCAACGCCGACCCGGCGCACCGTCCCCACGGCGCCCGGGCGATCCTGCGCTGGGCCGTCTGCGACCGCGTGACCGGCCGGCGCCGGCCGAAACCGCCCGGGCCGCCCGCTCCCAGGGTGGAACCCGACCTCGACCTGATCAGCGGCTCCTCACCGCTGCCGAGCCTTACCTGGATCGGCCACGCGTCCTTCCTGGGCTGCCTGGGAGGCGCCTCGTTTCTGATCGACCCGGTGTTCTCGAACCGGGTCGGCCGGCTCTACCGGCGCCACGGCGAGCCCGGCCTCGACCCGGAGCAGCTGCCAGAGCTCGCCGCCGTGCTCGTCACCCACAACCACTACGACCACCTGGACGCGCCGAGCCTCGCCGCCGTCGCGGCCGAGGTGCCGGTGGTCGTGCCCGTGGGGCTCGGCGGCTGGATGCAGCGGCGGGGGCGCCGGCAGGTCGTCGAGCTCGAGTGGTGGCAGTCGGTGAGCCTGGGCGGCCTCGACATCACCCTGGTTCCGGCCCGCCACTGGTCGAAACGCGGTGTCGCCGACACCAACGCGAGCCGGTGGGGCGGCTACGTGGTCGGCGCCGGCGGCGTCGCCGTCTACCACGCCGGCGACACGGCGCGCTTCGAGGGCTTCATCGGGATCGGTCGCCGTTGCGGGCCCCTGGCGGCGGCCATGCTGCCGATCGGCGGCTACGAGCCCGCCTGGTTCATGGAGCAGCAGCACCTCAACCCCGAGCAGGCGGGGGAGGCCTTCCTGGAGCTCGGCGCCCGGATCCTGGTTCCCATGCACTGGGGCGCCTTTCAGCTCACCGACGAACCGCTGTGCGAGCCGCGCGGGCGGATCGAGCGCTGGTGGCGGTCGCTGCCGGACCTTCCGGGACGGCGTCTCGAGGTGCTCGCGGTGGGCGAGACCCTGACCCTGGATGGCGCGTCGTGACCGTCGTCGAGGCCCGGCTGCTCGGCACCGCCGCCGCCCTGGCCTTCCCGCGCCGGGCCGGGAGCGACGGCGACCGCGCCGTGACGGCCGCCCTCGCCGAGCGGCTCGAGGCCCTCGGCTTCGTCGTCGAGGTGGAGGCCTTCTCTTTCGACCGGCAGCCCGCCGAGCGGGGCCTGAGGTGGCTGCTCGGTGGCACCGCCCTGGCCGTGGTCGGGGCGTCGTGGCTGGCGGTGGCGGCCCCACTCGCCGCCCTCGGGCTGCTCGCTGCGGCGGCTGCGGGGACCCTGGTCGTGCTCCGACGGGCGCCGTGGCTCGACGCCCTGTACCGCCGGCCGGGACCGGTGCGGAGCGCCAACGTGGTCGGCCGGCGGGCGACCGAGCTGCCGGAGCGGTGCGTGGTGCTCGTGGCCCACCACGACAGCAAGTCCCAGAACCTCGCCATGCCGGCGCGGCTGGCGGCCACCATCGGGGCCGGTGTGGGCGCGGGCGGGGTGGCGGCACTGGCGGTGGCGGCGACCGTGATCGACGGGACCGGGCCTCCGGCCTGGCTGGCCGGCTCGGCAGGCGCCGTCGCCGGGCTCTGCCTCGCCGCCCTCGCCAGCATGACCAGCGGCGATGCGTCTCCCGGCGGGGTCGACAATGCGGGCTCCATGGCCGTCGTTCTCGAGCTCGCCGCCGGGGCCCGCGCGCTGCCGCCCGGCCTCGAGCTGGTGGTGCTCTTCACCGGCGCCGAGGAGGACCGCATGGTCGGGGCGACGCGGTGGCTGGACCGGCACCGCGAGGCGCTGGCAGGAGCGGCTCCGGTGGTGCTCAACTTCGATGGCGCCGGTTCGCCGGGTCGCACCGTGCTCATCACCCGCTCCGGGCTCGGCCGTCGCCTCGCTCCCGGCCTCGAGCGGACCGCCCTCGCCGCCGCCGCCGACCTGGGCGAGCGGCCGCGGCGGATCGCGATGGCGCCGGCGGTGGGCATCGACGCCCTGCCCTTCGCCGAGCGCGGCATCGAGTGCCTGACCTTGACCAGCGGATCGCTCGGCCCGGCCACCTTCGCGGTCCACTCGGCGGGAGACGTCGCCGGCAACCTCGACGGCCCGACCCTGGTGCGGGTCGTCGAGCTGGCGCGGGCGATCCTCGGCCGGCTCGAGGCGGAGGACGGGACCGGGACGCACCAGAGCTCGACGGAGAAACCAACGGGAGGAACGACATGAAGGTGTTCGAGATCCAGGACGGCTTCGGCATGGAGAACCTGCGCCTGGCGGAGCGGCCTCAGCCGTCCCCGGGGCCCGGCCAGGTCCGCCTCAGGATGCGCGCGGCGTCGTTGAACTACCGGGACCTGATGACGGTCCGCGGCCACTACAACCCCCGCCAGCCGCTGCCCCTGGTGCCCTGCTCCGACGGCGTCGGCGAGGTGGTCGAGGTGGGAGAGGGGGTGTCGAGGGTTGCCGTGGGCGACCGGGTGGCGACCCTGTTCTCGCAGACCTGGCTCGCGGGAGAGCCCACCGCCGACAAGCTCAAGGGCACCCTCGGCGGGCCGCTGGACGGCACCCTGGCCGAGGAGATGGTGCTGTCGGCCCACGGCGTGATCAAGGTGCCCGAGCACCTGACCGACGTCGAGGCCGCCACGCTGCCGTGCGCCGCCCTCACCGCCTGGAGCGCCCTGGTCGAGCAGGGCTCGGTTGGTGCCGGCGACACCGTCCTCGTCCAGGGCACCGGCGGCGTGTCCGTGTTCGCGCTGCAGATCGCCCAGTTGCTCGGCGCTCGGGTGATCGTCACCTCGAGCTCGACGGCCAAGCTCGAGCGGGCGCGCGAGCTCGGGGCCTGGCGGACCGTGAGCTACGTCGACGACCCCTCGTGGGGCAAGACCGCCCAGCGCCTCACCGACGGCCTCGGCGTCGACCACGTGGTCGAGGTCGGCGGCGCCGGCACCCTCGGCCAGTCCCTGGCGGCAGCCCGGGTCGGGGGCGAGGTGTCGGTGATCGGGGTGCTGTCCGGCATCGCCACCGAGCTCAACATCATTCCTATCCTCATGAAGCACCTGCGGCTGCAGGGGATTCTGGTGGGCTCGCGGGAGGGCTTCGAGCGCATGAACCGGGCCTTCGCCGCCCACGAGCTGCGGCCTGTGGTCGACCGGGTCTTCCCGTTCGACGACGCGCCGGCCGCCCTCGCCCACATGGCCTCCGGCAAACACTTCGGCAAGATCTGCATCTCGATGAATTCTTAATTCTTAATTTTTAATTCTTAATTTTTAATTACAGATTACGGTTTTTGGCATCACTGCCAAATAATTAAGAACTAAGAATTAAAAATTGAGAATTATGCGTGGTGCAGGAGCTCCTCGAGCTTGCGTGACAGCTGCTCCATGGTGAAGGGCTTCTGGATGAAGTCGTTGCAGCCGCGCTCGAGCATGCTCGCGGCCTCGCCGTCGAGGCTGTAACCGCTCGCCAGCAGGACCCGGACCGAGGGGTCGACGACCCGGATGCGGGCGAAGACCTCGGCGCCGCTGAGGTCGGTGAGGATCAGGTCGAGGACCACCAGGTCGATGTCGTCGCAGCGGCGGCTGAAGATGTCGACGGCGGCCTCGCCGCTGCCGGCGCAGATGGGGGTGTAGTCGAGCAGGGTGAGCATCGAGGCGCAGGCCTCGAGCACGGCCGGGTCGTCGTCGACCACCAGCACGGTGCCCTCGCCCTTGAGAGGCTGCATGCGCTCGGCGCTTTCGGCGACCGGTCGGCCGGCGACGGCGGGCAGCAGCAGGCAGAAGGACGAGCCCTCGCCGAGGGCCGACTCGACCTCGATCTGGCCGCCGTGGGCGCGGATGATCCCGTAGGCCGACGCGAGACCGAGGCCGGTGCCGCCGGTGAGGCCCTTGGTGGTGAAGAAGGGCTCGAAGATGCGCTCCAGGGTCGCCGGGTCCATGCCGCAGCCGGTGTCCTGGATGGTCACCTCGGCGTAGGACCCGGGGCGGAGCTCGAGCTCGGCGACCTCGATCTGGGTCGCCTCCCTGAGGCAGCTCGTGAGGGTGACGTCGCCGCCCCGGGGCATCGCGTCGGCGGCATTGATGAGGAGGTTGAGCAGGGCCTGCTCGATCTGCGACGGGTCCACCTCCACCGGCAGGGCCTGGTCGCAGAGCTCGTCGTGGATCCGGTACTCGCGCCGGGTCAAGCTGAAGGTCTCGGCGGTGTCGAGGACCAGCCGGTTGAGATCGACCACCCGGACGTCGACCCGGCCTGACCGGGCGTAGCCCAGAAGCTGCGAGGTGAGCTTCGAGCCGCCGTCCACCAGGGCCTCGATGGTCCGCAGGCGCTTCGCGAGGGGGCTGTCGCCGCCGAGCTCCTGGGCGAGCAGCGAGACGTTGCCCTGGATCCCCATGAGGAGGTTGTTGAAGTTGTGGGCGATACCTCCCGCGAGGGTGCCGATGGCCTCCATCCGCTGCGAGCGCTGGAGCTGGGCCTCGAGGCTGACCCGCTCCTGCTCGGCACGGGTACGCTCGGTGATGTCCCGGATGATGCCCCGGAAGCCGACCGGCCGGTCCTCGTGGTCGGTGACCAGCGAGATCGAGACCTCGACCTGAATCGGGGCGCCGTCCCGGCGCACCATCTCCCACGCCGTCACCCGGGCCGGTCGGCGGGTCTCGTAGACGGTGCGGAAGGTCTCGATGGCGACCTCCAGGTTGTCCTCGTCCATGAGGTCCTTGGGGTCGACGTCGTCGACGTCGGATCGCTGGTAGCCGAAGATCTGGAGCAGGGCGTCGTTGAGGAACAGAAGACGGCCGTCCAGGTCGATCTCGTAGTAGCCGTCGACGATGGTCTCGACGATGGTCCGGTACCGTTCCTCGCTCTCGCGCAGTGCCGCCTCGGTCCGCCGGCGGACGCGGAAGAGCTCGTCCATGTCGGCCTTGATGAGCTGGAGGCCCTCCACCACCGGGGCGGCCGGGTGGTTCGGGGCGAGCTGCGAGGCCTCGGCGATCGGTCCCTCCACCTCCCAGTCGATTTTGGCGATGACCCGGAGCACGTCGTCGATCTCGGACGAGGTGGTCCGGGCCGGGGGTCGGGGACCGAGGGAGAGGGCCCTCCTGATGCGGTCGACGGTTGTGCGCGATACCGAGGTCGACTCCCGGCGGGCCATGACCAGGGCGGCCTCGCGACCGGCGGCGACGCGGATGCGGAACGGCAGGAACGGCCGCGAGACGTTGATGGCGTGCCGCAGCGCCGGGTTGACGCCGAAGCACACGTACAACGCGACGGGGTTGGTGCGATGCCGGGCTCGCAGGGCCGCCACGCACAGCCGGCGGGCGTTGCCGGAGATGCCCTCGAGCCCGCTCAGATCGGCGACCATGACGGGCGGGCCGTAGGAGCGGTCGATGGAGGCGACGATCATGCGCTCGACCTCGAGGTGGCGCTCCATCTCGCGCAGGCCGAGGTACCCGGTGGACCTGCCGAGCACGATGTGCCCGTCGATGATCTCGTAGGCGAGGCTGTAGCCGTCGAGCTCGAAGACCCCCGACTCGGGCGCGGCGCCCGGTTCGACCGGCGGCGGATTCGGCCGGAGCCCGCCGATCGCCACGCCCCGCTTCTGGAGGACGTCGACCGCGAGCCTCATGGCGTCGCCGTAATCGGCAGCGATCTCGACCTCGATGGGGATGATCTTGAAGCGGGCGCCGAGCTTGGTGGACAGGCTGAGCAGTGGCGAGGCGCCGTAGACCACGAAGGCCGCGATCCCCCGCCGGCGCTGGAGGCCCGCCAGGAAGATTCGCCTCGCGTTGGCCGTGGCGCCCCCGAGGTGGCTGTAGTCGGAGACGTGGACGTGGGGTCTGCCGGCGGGAACCGCCTCGGCGATCACCCGCTCGTGGAGCTCGTTGACGGCGGCGACGCCGTCGCCGGTGGCGTGGCCGAGGGGCATGCTGTGGACGATGTGGCGCCCGATGACCTCGACGGAGACCGTGTAACCCGGGGCTAGCTCGACTCCGGTCCACTCCGGACGGCGCTCGATTGGCAGGCCGGTGACCGGGCAGCGGTCCTCGGGGGAGGGAGCTGCCCCGGGCTCGACGTCGCGGCTCATGGTTGGTCTCGGTTCACTGCCAGCCGGCCTCGCCGACCCAGTATATCCGGATGACCCGCATCAGCTCCTTCGGCCCAGGCGGCGGCGCAGGGCGGCGAAGCCGATCACGCCGATGTAGGCGAGGCCCGCCAGGACGATGGTGGTGGCGCCCGCCGGGAGATCGGGGCCGTAGCTGACGGCAAGACCCGCCGAGGTGAAGACCATGCTGAGCAGAGATGCGAGCACCATCATGCCCGCCAGGGTGGAGGTGAAGCGGCCGGCGACGGCCGCCGGCAGGGTCAGCAACGCGATCACCAGCACGATGCCGACGATGCTCACCAGCAGCACGACGGTGAGCGCGACCAGGCTCAGAAGCAGGAGGTAGGTGGCCTCGATCCGCAGGCCGCGGATCCGCGCGAACTCCTCGTCGAAGCAGACCGCCTGGAGCTGGGGGTAGAGGGTGACGCAGCAGCCGACCACCAGCAGGTCGAGGAGGACCATGAGCCAAAGGTCCTCGGCGCCGACCAGCAGGACGTTGCCGAAGAGGTAGCTCATGAGGTCCTCGTTGTAGCCGGGGGTGCGGGCGATGAACAGGATGCCCACCGCCATGCCGATCGCCCACAGGGCGCCGATCACCGTGTCCTCGCGCTCGCCGGCGCGCAGGCTGACCAGCCCGATGATCGCCGCGGCCACCAGGGCGGCGGCCACGGCGCCGAGCAGGGGCTGCGCCCACTGCTGGCCGTGCACGACCTGCAGCCAGCGCGCGGCCCCGAGGCCGGCGAGCACGAAGTGGGCGATGGCGCCGCTGATGGTCGCGATGCGACGGACCACGACATAGCTGCCGATGATCCCGCTGGCGACCCCGGCCAGCAGCCCCGCGACCAGGGCGTGCTGCAGGAAGTCGTACTGCGCCAGTGCGTGCAAGAACTCCATCAGTGGCTCCCCAGCGAGTGGTCGTGGTGGACCAGGCGCACGTCGCCGCCGTAGAGGTCGCGGATCATGGTGCCGTCGAGCTCGCTGGTGGGGTGGACGTCGACGCCGCCGTGGACGCAGACCACGGTCTTGACGAAGGCCGACACGAAGCCGAGGTCGTGGGAGACCAGCAGCACGGTCTTGGTCCGGTTGAGCTCGCCCAGCAGCTGGAAGAAGTCCTGCTCGACCTTGATGTCGAGTCCGGCCGCCGGCTCGTCGAGGAGCAGCAGCTCGGGGTCGGCGGCCAGAGCCCGGGCCAGGAGCACCCGCTGGCGCTGGCCGCCGGACAGCTCGGCGAGGGAGCGCCGCTCGAAGCCGCCGAGACCGACCCGCTCGAGCATGGCGCACGCCACCCGCCGGTCATCCCGGCCGAAGCGCACCAGGGGCCGGCTGGGGGCGAGGCGGCCCATGAGGACCACGTCGAGGACCCGGATCGGGAAGCTGGCGTCGATGGTGGCGTGCTGGGGCAGGTAGCCGACCCGGGGCCGGGCCCGCTCTGGGGAGGTGCCGAGGACCTTGATCGAGCCCCGGTCGGGCTCGAGCAGCCCCAGCAGGAGCTTGAGCAGGGTCGTCTTGCCGCCGCCGTTGGGGCCGATCACGCTCGCGAAGTCGAGGCGGTCGATGCTCAGGTCGACGTCCCGGAGCACCCAGTGCCTGCCGCCGTAGCGGAAGCTCAGACCCTCGATCTCGACGGCCGGGCCGGCGGTCACGGTTGGCCCTCCAGGGAGCGGGCGATGGCCTCGGCCATGCGCACCAGGTTGGCGGCCAGGTCGGGCGCGAGAGGGTCGAGCTCCAGGACCGCAACCCCCATCGCCTGCGCCGCGGCATCGGCGGCGCCGCCCGCGTACTGGGGCTGCACGAACAGCGCTCCGGCACCGGCGGCGCGGGCCCGATCCACCAGCGACGCCAGACGGCGACCGGTGGGGACCTTGCCGCTGGCCTCCACCGGCACCTGGTCGAGCCCGTAGCGGTCGGCGAAGTAGCCGTAGGCCGGGTGGAAGACGAAGATCGGGGCGCCCCAGTGGGGGTCGAGGACGGCGGCGACCCTGCGGTCCGCCGCTTCGAGCTCCGCCCGGTAGTCGGCGAGGCCGGCCCTGAACGTCGGGCAGCTTCCGGGCCGGGCGGCGCACAGGGCGTCGGCGAGGATCTCCGCGTGGCGCGCCACGAGGTCGGGATCGAGCCAGACGTGCGGGTCGAGGGTGCCGTGGTCGTGGCCCGAGTGGTCGCCGCCGTCGATGGGCCGGCGGTCCATGGCCGAGAAGCCGTCCACCACCCGCAGCTGGGGGGCCAGGGACCCGATCCGGTCGGCCAGGACCTCCTCGAAGGCGATCCCGATGCGCAGCCAGAGGCCGGCGTCGGTGAGCCTCGCCATCTGCTTCGGGGTAACCTCGAAGGTGTCGGGCAATGCCCCCGGCGGCACCAGGCTCATGACCTCCACGAGCTCGCCTCCGACCCGCTCCGCCACCTCCACCTGGGGCAGGACGGTGACCACGACCCGGACCGGTTCGACGGGGTCGGCGGCGGCTGCGGCGGTGGCGAGGCCGAGGTAGACGGCGAGGGCCGCCGCCCGCTTCACGAGGCCTCCTCGGCGCGGCACACGATCCGGCTCTCGTGGCACTCGGCGCAGGTCTCGATGGCGTGGTTCGCCTTCAGCTCCTGCCAGTGGCGGCGCTGCTGGGCGCTCAGGACCCCGGTGCCGCGGCACAGGGGGCACGGCCCGTCGAGGGCGGCTAGGATCGCGGAGCGGATGAACTCGGATCGGTTGGGGATGCCGCTCATGGCCTCCACCAGGGCGTCGTCGGCCTTGAAGCTGATGATCTGGTCCTTGCTCTGCACGGGCACCTCCGGGTCGGGTGATACATTGTAATACACACCCGATCGAGCAGAGGCACGAAAAACGGGGGCTCGCGGGAGCCCCCGTCTCGTGTCGATGCCGCGGGGTGCTACTTGCAGGTCAGCTTGCGCGGGTGGCAGAGGCCGGAGCAGCACTCGGCGTTGCTGGAGCAGGCCGCGCCGGACGCGAAGCAGGCTGCCGCGCAGTCGGAGTCGGCGCCGTCGATGAAGCCGTCACAGTCGTTGTCCAGGCCGTCGTCGCAGATCTCGATCGCACCGGGGTTG
>DATHSO010000076.1:0-12206 GCA_035464095.1 Candidatus Methylomirabilota bacterium
CGCCCTGTCGAACACCGAGTACTGGGACTGGGACTTCGACGAGGGCGAGTTCGTATTCTACGACGAGGTCATCGAGGCCTACGCCGACATGGACCGCGGCATCGAGCACCCCTCCGTGGACCAGATCGTGGCCACTGTCGAGTACCAGCTCCTGCCCGACATGATCGTCGGAATCGACTACGTCAACCGGACCTACAACGACATCAACGCCATGGTCGTGTCCAACGTCGGCGACTACGACTCCTACACCACCATCCCGAGCCCGGTGGAGAGTCCCCTCGGCGGCGGCACCCTACCGTTCTTCGAGCTCGTCGCGCCCCAGGAGTTCCTGATCACCAACCCGGACTTCGCCACCCGCGACTACGAGTCGGTGGCCCTGCGCGCCCGCAAGCGCTACTCCAACGGCTGGTCCCTGGACGGATCCCTGGTGTGGTCCGACCTCACCGGCACCGCCGACTACACGCTCGCCGGATACGGGACCGGCTTCGATGACCTCAACGGGTTCACGAATGCCGACGGCACGCTGCCCTTCAACTCCGAGTGGGTCTTCAAGCTCACCGGTTCGGTGGACCTGCCCTGGAGCATCGTCGCCTCCGGCTTCTTCCAGTGGCAGAGCGGGGAGTACTGGACCCCCTACGTTCGCCTGCGCGGCCTCTGGTACAACGACCGCACGACGGCCTTCATGACGCCCCGGGGCTCCGAGCAGTACGACGACCGCTCGACCCTCGACCTCAGGGTGGAGAAGACTTTCAACCTGGGCGGCGCCAAGGCGTTGTCGCTCTTCGTCGACGCCTTCAACGTCCTCGACTCGGACACCGTGACCTCGGTCTCCCAGCGTTGGGGCGACTACTACTACGACTACGTTGACCCGACCGACCCCGAGTTCAACGAGTGGGTGCAGAGCTCGACCTACGGGACGCCCCTCGACATCCAGACCCCGCGGGAGATCCGGCTCGGCGCCAAGTTCTCCTGGTAACCCGACCTCGAACCCCGGGGCGGCCTTCGGGCCGCCCCGGCTGTCTCGGGCTTCGGCCCCTCGATTCTGCTCCCGTGCCGGTTCCGGACGGACGGATGATTCGGGAGCGGGATGGGGAGCGGGAGCGACTCGTGGTGCGCGTCGATCCGAGCTTCCGCGGTTGAGTTTTGGAGACCAGATGATGACTCACGCATCGCACCGGCATCGAAGCCGTTTCTTTCCCTGGCTCGCCGTTCCACTGGTGGTGCTGATCGTCGTGGTCGGTGCTTCAACGTGCAGCGCCGATGAGCCGCCCCGCGGCCACCTGGTGCTCAACGGCGGCGGCTCCAAGCCGCGGGAGGTCATGGAGAAGTTCGTCGAGCTCGCCGGCGGGCCCGACGCCGCCATCGTGGTCGTCCCCACCGCGTCGGGCGAGCCCGATACGGGCCAGTACTACGTCGACCTCTTCACCGACGAATACGGCTGCAGCAACGTCTTCGTCGCCGACGTCAAGACCGCCCAGGACGCCCAGGACCCGGTTCTCGCGGCGCGAGTGCTCGCCGCCGGCGGCATCTTCTTCTCGGGCGGCGACCAGCGGCGGATCACCGAGGCCCTGATCGGCACCCCGGTGGGCAGCGCCGTCCGCGAGGCCTTCGAACGCGGCGCCGCGGTGGGTGGGACCTCGGCGGGCACCGCCTGCCAGAGCCCGCTCATGATCACCGGCGACGGCGACTTCACGGTCCTCGCCGCCGACAACGTCGAGCTCTGGGAGGGCCTCGGGCTCTTCCCCGGCGTCATCGTCGACCAGCACTTCGTGGCCCGAAGCCGCCACAACCGGCTCATGGCCGTCGTCCTCGAGCACCCCGAGCTGCTCGGGGTCGGGGTCGACGAGGCGACCGCGGTCTGGGTTCGGCCCGACGGGACCTTCCAGGTCCTCGGCGAGGGCTGGGTGGTCGTGTACGACGCTCGCGGCGCCGAGGTCCACCGCCGCGAGGGGCCGGGGGGCCGCAGCGATCTCGGGGTCCACTCCATGCGAACCCATATCCTCCTCCCCGGCGAGATCTTCGACGTCAATCGGCGGGAGCCGGTCGTCCGGGTCCGGGACGGAGGTCGGCGGTGAGCCTGGGAGCGGAGGTGCCGGAGACGGCCCTGGAGCGCGCGACGGCGTTGCTCGAGGCGCTGTGCGCCATCTCGTCGGCGAGCGGCGACGCCGCCGGCATCCGCTGCTGCGCCGAGCGCCTTGGCCGCGAGCTCGAGCCGTTTGGCTTCACCTTCGAGATCGAGGAGGCGCCCTGCGATCGAGGTGAGCCGCAGCCGCTGCTGGTGGCCCGACGGCCGGGGGCCGAGGGCGGCCGGCTGCTGGCGGTTGGGCACCTCGACACGGTGCTGCCGGCGGTCGCCCCGATCCGGCACGGGGACCGTCTGCAGGGTACCGGCGCCCTCGACATGAAGGGCGGCTTTGCCGCCCTCGTCGGCGCGCTTCACCTGCTCGCGGAATGCGGCGCCGAGCCGCCGCGCGACCTGGTCGTGGTGGCCGTGCCCGACGAGGAGGTCGGTGGTCCCATCTCCGAGACCTCCATGCAGCGATTCGGCTCGGGATCGCGGGCCGTGCTGGTGCTCGAGCCGGGCCTGCCGAGAGGCGACGGCGAGAGCCTCGTGGTGGGCCGGCGAGGCCTCGTGGTGTGGCGGCTGGAGGCCCGGGGCCGGGCGGCGCACTCGGGTCTCGCCTACCACGAGGGCCGGTCGGCCCTGGCCGCCGCCGCCGAGTGGGCGGCGCGGGCGCAGGCGCTGTCGGAGCCCGGGGGCGGGCCGATCGTCAACGTCGGCCGCATCGTCGGCGGCGACAGCGAGTTCGTCCGCGACCTGGGCGAAGAGCACCGCTTCGTGGGCACCAGCCAGCGCCTCAACGTGGTTGCCGACCGCTGCCTTGCCGAGGGCGAGGTGCGCTATCTGACCCTGGCCGACCGCGACCGCGCCCTGGTCGCCCTGCGCGACCTGGCGGCCGAGGGCCGCCGGCGCTGGCAGGTGAGCATGGACCTGGCGGTGGTGCAGGAGATCCTGCCCATGCCGCCGGCGGGCGTCGGCGCCGAGCTCGCGGCGGCGCTCGTCGAGGCCGCCGCCGCCGACGGCTGGACCCTCGAGCTCGAGACCGACCGCGGCGGGGTCTCCTTCCCCAACTTCCTGCCCGACCCGTCCGCTGTCCCCGTCCTCGACGGCCTCGGCCCCGTCGGCGGCGGCATGCACACGCGTGACGAATACGTGAGCCTGCTGTCCCTCGACCGCCGTATCCGCCTCATCGCCAAGGTGCTCGAGATGCTGAAGACGAATTCTCAATTTTGAATTTTTAGTTCTTAATGACATCGCAAACAGACACCTTTACTCAGGTAGGCCCTGTGCGATGGAGAATTCAAAATTAAGAACTAAGAATTTAGAATTTATAGTCCTACCTTTTCGAGGATCCGATCGAGAGCCTCCAGCTCCCCCTTGGTCGTGTAGAAGTGGGGCGAGAAGCGCACCGAGCCCTGGCGCACCGAGCACACCACCTTGCGCTCGCCGAGGCGGCGGGCGGCCTCGGTGGGTGCGACGGCGGACGGCCGAGCCGACACGATGCCGGCGATGGGCTGGCCGGAGCCCGGCGAGAACACGTCCCAGCCGTGGGCGAGGAGGGTCCGGGTCAGCAGGCGCGCGAGCATCTCGACCCGGGCCTGGACGGTGTCGAGACCGACGCTGGTGAGCAGGTCGAGGGCCGCGGCGAGGCCGGCGATCCCGACCTCGTTGCCGGCGCCCGGCTCGAAGCGGCGGCCGTCGGTCCGGTGCTCGAGGTGGTGCAGGAAGAAGGAGCCTCGCTCGCGCTCGATGTTGCGCCAGCCGGACGCCACCGGCCGGAGGCGCTCGCGAAGCTCCGGGGTGGTGGCCATGAGTCCGGCCCCCTCGGGGCCGAGCAGCCACTTGTGGCCGTCCGCCACCACGGCGTCGGCGCGGAGGGCGCCCAGGTCCATGGGGAGCACGCCCAGGCCCTGGATGGCGTCCACCACCAGGATCACCCCGCGCTCCCGGCAGAGCTCGCCGAGCTGGGCCAGGGGCGCGATCCAGCCGCTGTGGAAGGCGACCCACGAGACCGCCAGCAGCCGGGTGCGCTCGGTCATGGCGAGCTCCACCTCGGCGGGGTCGACCCGACCGTCGGGTTGGGGGTAGCGCACGACCTCGACGCCGCGGCGGCGCAGGTTGAGCCAGGGAGCGACGTTGGCCGCGAACTCCTCGTCGCCGACCAGGACCTCGTCGCCGTCCCGCCAGTCCAGGCCCTCGGCGACGAAGCTCAGGCCGGCCGAGGTCGAGGTGACGATGCTGATGTCCTCCGCACCGCAGCCCATGAGCTGCCCGCCCAGGTGACGGCAGGCGAGGGTGGCGTGCCGCCACTCCTCGAAGCCCTCGTAGCCGGTCTGCTCCTGCCCCGTGATCCGACGCCGCATGGCCTCCGCCACGGGGAAGGGGAGCGGGCACACCGCCGCGTGATCCAGGTAGAGGCAGCGCTCCCGGATCGGGAACTCCGGCAGCCAGCGGCCGAGGTCGAAGGACATGGGCGGATTGTAGCCGGGACGACGGGGAGAGTTCAGAGTTTAGAGTTCAGAGTTCAGAGGTGAGAAGTCCCCCGCCCAGCCCCTCGCAATCTGCCGCTGACCTTGGGTGGGTGGGGGAAACTCAGAACTCAGAACTCAGAACTCTGAACTTCTCAGATTCCGGGGAGGAGGTGGATGCGCTGGATCTGGAGCAGCCCGGCCTTGACCAGGGAGTCCGGGTCCTGGAAGGCGAGGGGAACCAGATCGGTCTCGGGGATGTTGGCGGTCTCCATCTGCGGGCCGCGGAGCATCCCGTAGCCCGAGGCCGGGCCTGAAGGGTCGCCGCGGTCGCTCATGAAGCGGGCCAGGTCGATGAGCCGCGACCACTGGTCGACGGGGAAGTTGGGCTGGGTCGAGAGCGGGTAGATGATGTAGCCGACCCGCGTGCGCAGACCGGCGGCGCGCAGCAGATCCGAGCGGCCGGCCATGGTCAAAAAGCGCTGGGCCACCACGTAGGCGTGCTGCGGGTCGATGTCGCGCAGGATCGTCAGGTGCTCCTGGTCAGAGAGCTTGAAGGGGATGTCGGAGTCGCGCAGGGCTTCCCGGAGGAGCTGCCCGGCGTGGATCCCGATCTGCTTGCCGCCCTCCAGCGACGACGGGAACCAGTCGCCGGCGATCGGCTTGAGCCGGACCAGGTAGAGGCCCATGAAGGTCCTGGGCAGCGCGCTCCTCGGGTCCTTGCTGCCCATCATGGCGCGCCGCTGGGCGAGCCGCAGCTCATACGGCAGGAAGACCTTGAGAAAGTCCAGGTCCGGCACCGGCAGCTCGATGCGACCGTCGTTTTCGGCCATGCCTGATCGTCGCAGAACCCGGTTCAAGCGTCAATTCTACCCGTCAGGTCTCACATCAGTTTTTAGTTTTTAGTTTTCAGTTCTTAGTTGCCATCGCAGGGTCACGGCAGTGCAGAGGAAGTCGTGTGCGATGAAACTAAAAACTGAAAACTAAAAACTAAAAACTCGAGCTGGAAACGATGGCGCCCCGGGGCGAACCCCGGGGCGTGATCGTTGCGGGTGTACGTCGGTCTACCTGGTGCGGAGCACGTTGAGGGCGGAGCCGGCCCTGAACCACTCCACCTGCTCGGCGTTGAGGCTGTGGCGCAGGCTGATCTCCTCGTCGCTGCCGTCGCTGTGGTGGATGACCGCCGTCACCGGCTTGCCGGGGGCGAGCTCGTCGAGGCCGAGGATGGAGATCCGGTCGTCGGCCCGGACCTTGTCGTAGTCCGCCGGGTCGGCGAAGGTCAGGGGCAGCACGCCCTGTTTCTTGAGGTTGGTCTCGTGGATGCGGGCGAAGGAGCGGACGATGATGGCGACGCCGCCGAGGTGTCGCGGCTCCATGGCGGCGTGCTCTCGGGACGAGCCCTCGCCCCAGTTCTCGTCGCCCACCGCGACCCAGCGGATGCCGTTGTCCTTGTACCAGCGGGCTAGCTCGGGCAAGGAGGCGACGGTCCCGGTGTCGATGTTGATCCCGGTGCCGGGCGCCTCGGTGAAGGCGTTGACGGCGCCCAGGAACAGGTTGTCCGAGATGTTGTCCAGGTGGCCGCGGAAGCGCAGCCAAGGCCCCGCCTGGGAGATGTGGTCGGTGGTGCACTTGCCCTTGGCCTTGAGCAGCACCGGCAGGCGCTCGTAGTCGGAGCCGTTCCAGGCCTCGAAGGGGGTCAGCAGCTGGAGCCGCTGGGAGTCCGACTTGACCTTGACATCGAGCCCCGTGCGCTCCTCGGGCGGCGCCAGGTAGCCCTCGGCCTTGAAGACGAAGCCGTCGGCGGGGATCTCGGGCGCCGGTTTCGGCGGCTCGAGCTTGAAGGAGCCGCCGTCCACCTCGATCTCGTCGGTGAGCGGGTTGAAGCTCAACGTGCCGGCCAGAGCGTAGGCGATGACGATCTCGGGGCTCGAGATGAAGCTGTGGGTCTGGGGGTTGCCGTCGTTGCGCTTGGCGAAGTTGCGGTTGAAGGACGAGATGATGGAGTTGGTCTCGCCCTCGGCGATGTCGTCGCGCTTCCACTGGCCGATGCACGGACCGCAGGCGTTGGCCAGCACGGTGGCGCCGAGCTTCGCGAGGGTGCCCATCTGGCCGTCGCGCTCGATGGTCGCCTCGACCTGCTCCGAGCCCGGGGTCACCCACAGCGGGCACTTGACCTTCGCTCCGTGGGCGAGGGCCTGCTCGGCGACGTCGGCGGCGCGGGTGATGTCCTCATACGACGAGTTGGTGCACGACCCGATGAGCCCCGAGGTGAGCTTTACGGGGTAGTTGTTGAGGGCGACGTCGGCGGCCATCTTGGACACCGGCCGCGCCAGGTCGGGGGTGTGGGGGCCGACGATGTGCGGCTCGAGGGTGTCGAGGTCGATCTCGATCACCAGGTCGTAGGAGCTCTCCGGGTCGGCGGCGACCTCGGGGTCGGCGGTGAGCAGGTCGCGGTTGGCCTCGGCGAGGGTGGCGATCCGGGCGCGCTTCGTGGCGTCGAGGTAGGTCTTCATGCGCCGGTCGTAGGGGAAGATCGAGGTCGTGGCGCCGAGCTCGGCCCCCATGTTGGTGATGGTGCCCTTGCCGGTGCACGAGATCGACTCGGTGCCGGGGCCGAAGTACTCGATGATCCGGTTTGTGCCGCCCTTGACGGTGAGGATGTCCAGCAGCTTGAGGATCACGTCCTTGGGGGCCGCCCATCCCTTGAGGCTGCCGGTGAGCTTGACGCCCACGATGCTGGGCTGCAGGACCTCCCAGTTGAAGCCGGCCATGACGTCCACCGCGTCGGCGCCGCCGACCCCGACGGCGATCATGCCGAGGCCGCCGGCGTTGGGGGTGTGGGAGTCGGTGCCGATCATCATGCCGCCAGGGAAGGCGTAGTTCTCGAGCACCACCTGGTGGATGATGCCCGAGCCGGGCCTCCAGAAGCCGAGGCCGTAGCGTGCCGAGGTCGACTGCAGGAAGTCGTAGACCTCCCGGTTCATGTCGATGGCGGCCGCGACGTCCTCGTCGGCGCCGGAGCGGGCCAGAATCAGGTGGTCGCAGTGCACCGTGGACGGCACCGCGGTGGTGTCGCGGCCCGACAGCATGAACTGGAGCAGGGCCATCTGGGCGGTGGCGTCCTGCATGGCGACCCGGTCGGGCTGGAGCTGGATGTAGGCCTTGCCGCGCTCGAGGGTCTCGCCCTCGGGGTCGGCGAGGTGGCCGAAGAGCACCTTCTCGGCCAGGGTCAGGGGCCGGTCGAAGCGCTTGCGGATGACCGCCAGCCGCTTCCGGCTGGTGTCGTAGACCTTCTGGACGAGCTCCGGGGTGGTTTCGATGGTGGGCATTCGGATCCTCGTTTCTCCCGAGTCGCTCGGGCGGTCCGGCTGCCGCCGGACCTCGGATTGGGGCCGTATTCTACTCCGGTTTCGCACCTCCGGGGGGCGGCGCTGTCGTTCCTCTTCCGCGTCCGCGTCCGCGTCCGCGTCCGTGCCCGAACCCGTACCAGCGGCAACGGCAGCGGCAGCGGCAGCGCACAGACTTCCACCTCAGCGGCAGCGTCAACTCTCGCCCGCACGCGCTCTAGCTCCCGACCGGGTCCAGCCTCGACCCCGGCTCCGGTTCCCCCTGTTGCGGTGCGGGCGTCTCGCCCGCATGGTTCGCTCGAAGCACCGGAGGGCATCCAGGTCATCGGATCGCGGGCGAGACGCCCGCGCCACAATCTCACGCCATCCCAGCATCGGGCACGGACGCGGACGCGGACGCGGACGCGTACGTAGGGCCGGGCGCGTTTACCATGGCGTGGTGAGCACGGACCACCCCCTGCTGGAGCGGGCCCACGAGGCGCCGGAGTCGCCGGGCGTGTACCGCTTCCAGGATGCCCGCGGGCGGGACCTGTACGTCGGCAAGGCCCGCGACCTGCGCCGACGGGTGCTGTCCTACTTCGGCCGCGGCGACCTGCCCGAGCGCACCCGGGCGATGCTCGAGCGCGCGCGCCGGCTCAGCTTCACGGTCACCGCCAGCGAGGTCGAGGCCTTCATCCTCGAGAACACCCTCATCAAACGCCTGCGGCCGCGCTTCAACGTGCTGCTGCGCGACGACAAGACCTACCCCTACATCAAGCTCACCACCGGCGAGGCCTGGCCCCGGGTGCTCTTCACCCGCCGGGTCCGGGATGACGGCCACAGCTACTTCGGCCCCTTCATGGGCCAGCGCATGGCCCGCCGGCTCATGGACCTGGCCCGGACCCACTTCCAGGTCCGGACCTGCCACATCGAGATCGACGGGACCCTGGCGCGGCCCTGCCTCTACTACCACATGAAGGCCTGCCTCGGCCCCTGCGTCGCCGGCCTCACCGACGCCGAGTCCTACGCGGAGGCGGTCCGGGAGCTCGAGCTCTTCCTCGGCGGGCGGCACGCCGAGCTCCTGCCGCGCCTCGAGGCCAGCATGTGGAAGGCGGCCGAGCGCGAGGACTTCGAGCTCGCCGCCCGCTACCGCGACCTGGTCGAGGTCGTGCGCCGACTCCGGGAGCCGCAGGACGTGGAGCAGCCCGGCCGCGGCGACGCCGATGTGTTCGCGGTCGCCTCGGACGGCGAGCACGCCACGGTGTGCGTCCTGCCGTACCGGGACGGCAAGCTCGTCGACAAGCGCGAGTTCCACTTCGAGGGCGTCGGCGACGTCGGCGCCGCCGAGCTGCTCACCAGCTTCGCGGCCCAGTACTACGAGACCAACCCCGCCGTGCCGCGCACCGTCGAGACCTCGGTGGAGCTCGAGCCCGACGATCGCGAGCTGCTGCGGGGCTGGCTCGCCCACCGGGGCGGTCGGGCGGTGGAGGTGGCGGCGCCCAAGCGCGGCCCGCGGGCGCGCCGGGTCGAGCTCGCGCGGGACAACGCGCGCGCCGCCTTCGAGCTGCGCTTCCGGGCGCCCCGGTCCCAGGCCCAGCACCTGACGCGGCGCCTCGGCGAGGCCCTGGGCCTCGACCGGCCGGTGGGCCACCTGGACTGCTTCGACATCTCCCACGCCAGCGGCAAGGAGACCACCGCTTCGTGCGTGGTCTGGCGCCAGGGGCGGATGGACAAGCGCGCCTACCGTAGCTACAACATCCGTTCGGTCGATGGCGTCGACGACTTCGCCGCCATCGCCGAGGCCGTGACCCGCCGCTACCGGCGCCTGCGCGACGAGGGCGCCGGGATGCCCGACCTGGTGCTCATCGACGGCGGCATGGGCCAGCTCAACGCCGCCATGGCGGCCCTCGACGCCCTCGGCCTCGAGCTCGCCGTGGCCGGCCTCGCCAAGCGCGAGGAGGAGGTCTGGCTGCCGGGCGCCTCGGATCCTCTTCGCCTGGAGCCGTCGGACCCCGCGCACCAGGTGCTCCGGCAGGCCCGCGACGAGGCCCATCGCTTCGCCGTCAGCCGCCACCGCCGGCGGCGCACCAAGCGGACCCTCGCCACCGAGCTCCTCAACGTTCCCGGGATCGGCCCCGGGCGGGCGAAAGCGCTGCTGAGCCGCTTCGGCTCGGCGCGGGGCGTCCAGCAGGCCACCGTCGACGAGCTTCAGCGGGCCCTCGGCCCTCGCCTCGGCCGCCACCTCTGGCAGCACCTGCATGCCGGGGAGGCGGACTGACGCGTCAGAAGGGCGGGTGCCTCGTCCGATTCCCTGCCCGTACCCGTAACCGTACCCGATCGACGCCCCCACCCTCCCGTTCACCGCGAAGACGCCAAGGCGCGAAGTCATCGCAGCATGGCAGGACAAAGCCATCACACCATCGCAAATCAACGCATAGGCGGTAGAGTAGAGCGGGCGAAGGCCCGCCCCCTCTACTCTACCGTTGATCTGCGATGTCTGCGATGACTTCGTCCTGCGATGGTGGGATGGCTTCGCGCCTTTGCGCCTTTGCGCCTTTGCGTTGAAAGGGAGGGAGGGGGGTACGGGCACCGGCACGGAAACGGACGCGGAAGCGGACGCGGGTGCCGGGCCTACTCCTCGGGGACGAGGCCGAGGCGAACGAGGGCGCGGCGAGCGGCCCGCTGCTGGGCGGATCGCTTGGAGCGGCCCTCGCCGCGGGCGATCTCCTCGCCGTCCCAGTCGAGGGCGTAGGTCCACAGCCGGTGGTGGTCGGTGCCGCCGGCGCGCAGGAGTCGGTACACCGGCAGCGGCAGGTTCCGGGCCTGGGCCGCCTCCTGGAGGGCCGATTTGGGGTCGGCGAGGGCGAGGGTCCGCTCGTCGAGCTCGTCGGCCTCGGCGCCGAGCTGGCGCTCGACGAAGGCCCATGCCTCGTCCCATCCGCCGTCGATGGCAATGGCGCCGACGACCGCCTCGAAGACGTCCTCGAGCAGGCCGGTGGAGCCCCGGCCGCCGCTCTTCTCGACGCTGAAGCCGACCTCGACCCAGCCGTCGAGGCCGAGCAGGGCGGCGCGCTCGGCGAGGCGCTCGGAGCGGACCAGGTGGACCCGTTTCCGGGTGAGGGCCCCCTGGTCGTCGGTGGGGAAGCGCTCGAAGAGCATCAGGGCGGTGGCGTGGCCGAGGATGGCGTCGCCGAGGAACTCCAAGCGCTGGTAGGTGCCCGCCAGATCGGACATGACCGACGAGCCGTGGCGCAGCGCGCGCTCCAGGATCTCGCGATCCCGGAACCGGTAGCCCAGGGCTTCCTCGAGGGCGTCGAGCCGATCGCCGTGGTTGTCGGTCACGTCGACATGCTACCGCGAACGGCCATTCGCTGCCGCACCCGGGCGAGGCGGGCGTGGATCTCGTCGGCGTGGGTTCCGGGCCAGTAGACGCGGCCGCAACCCGAGCAGCGTCGGAAGCGGCCGGCGGTGGCCAGGACGTAGGGCGGGACGACGTCGGCCACCAGCTCGCGGGCCACGGGCTCGAGCACCCCGTTGCACTCGCCGCAGCGCGCCGCTTCGAGATCGTCCGGCGGCGGCAGCCCGTGGCGGTCGAGGACCTCCGCCAGCTGCGCCTCGAGGCTGTCGGAGCGCACGAGCTGGGTGCGGGGGCCGAAGCCCGCCAGCTCGCGGTCGCGGGTCAGCAGCCAGCGCCCCTCCTGGTCGGCGAGGCGGGCGAGCTCGGCGTCCTCGGGCTCGGTGCCCAGGTACAGGGTGTCGCAGCCGCACAAGCGCAGCCACCGGGCCAGCGAGCCGAGCATGGCGTCGCAGAGGAACCTCGGCTGGGCGGCAGTCTCGGCGGTCACGGGCCGAGGATAGCGCGGCCGGCTGCCGGTGACGGAACCCGTTCCGGAGACTTGACGAACCCTTCCGGACGGTGCCAGGTACGGCGACTTGACAAACTCGCCGTGGACCTTGCGGGAGCAGTGTCGAAGCCGAGTTTGTCAAGTCGCCGTACCTGGCACGCTGTGGAGGGGGAGCTCATCCCCGGACACCGGCCTTCTGGTCCGCGCGGCGCGGCCCAGCGTCGCCCCGCCGGCGCGGTCGCGAGCAGGTGACGGGGAGGGCTGCGACCGCGCCGGCGGGGCGAGCGGCGGCCTACCTCGTGGCGGGAGCAGATGACTTCATCGCGCTCACCGTGGGAGCCCCTCTTGACGTTTCCCGGGGTGGCGGAGGTTGCGACAGGTGTGCGTGGGAGGAAAACGTCAAGAGCGGCACGCCCGGTGGAGGCGCACTCCCCGCGTGCCCTGAGACGCTGTCCAGCGACGCTGCTGCTGCCCCTGTCGCTGACGCTGACGCTGACGCTTCCAC